>CAXTNC010000008.1:0-28737 GCA_964245495.1 uncultured Acetobacteraceae bacterium | reverse complement strand
GTCAACGAGGAGCTGCACACCGTCAACGGGGAGCTGAACGGCAAGGTGGAGGCGCTCGACCGCGCCCGGGGCGACCTGCAAAACCTGTTCGACAGCACCAACGTCGCCACGATTTTCCTGGACCGCTCGCTGGCGATCCGCTCCTTCACGCCTGCCGTGGCGCAGGTGCTCAACATCCGCCCCGGCGACTGCGGCCGGCCGGTCACGGACCTGTCGGGCCGCATCGACCTGCCAAGCCTGGTGGAGGACGTGGCGGCGGTGCTGCAAGGGACGGAGATGATCGAGCGCCGGGTCGATCCGGCGGACGGGCATGCGCACTACCTGGCGCGGATCACCCCTTACCGGGATGAGGAGCAGCAGCCGATCGGCGCGGTGGTGGCGTTCGTGGACATCACGGTGCTGACCCGCTCGGAAGCGCGGCTGCGGGTGCTGGTGGGGGAGCTGTAGCACCGCACGCGCAACCTGCTGGGCGTGGTGCAGGCGATCGCGCGGCAAACCGTGGGCCGTGGCGGCTCGGTGGACGACTTCAAGGAACGGCTGGCCGCGCTTGGCCGGGTGCAGGGGCTGATCAGCATGGCGGTGGACGACACGGTGGAGCTGGGCGAGCTGGTCCGGCTGGAGGTGCTGGCGCACGGCGCGGACGAGACGGGGCACGTGCTGGTGGACGGGCCCTGCATCCCGCTCAACCTGGGGCATGTCCAGTCCATGGCGCTGGTGATCCACGAGCTGGCGACGAACGCCGTCAAGCACGGCGCCTTGCAGGCCGGCAACGGCCGCCTGTCCGTGACGTGGCGGATCGAGGCCCGGGCGGAGAACGACTGGCTCGTGCTGGAATGGCGGGAAAGCGGGGTCGCGCTGCCGCCCGGCAGCGGCGAGCGGAGCGGGTTCGGCAAGCGGCTGATCGAGCAATCTTTGGCGTCGACGCTGCGGGCGAAAACCCAGCTGCGGTTCGGCGAGGATGGCGTGTCCTGCCTGATCGAGATGCCCATGGGCGGCTTGGCAGCATCCGACGACCCGGCGCGGCAGAGCGCGGCGGCCGGCTAGGTGAAGCCCGGTCCCAGCCCGTTGCGCGGGCGGCGCGTGCTGGTGGTCGAGGACGACTACCTGATCGCCTCCGACATGGTGGACCTGCTGCACCGGGCCGGCGCGGCCACGGCCGGCCCGGTCGGCCGGGTCCAGGAGGCGCTGGCCCTGCTGCGGGCGGAACCGGGGACGTTGGACCTGGCCGTGCTCGACATGGACCTGCACGGCGAGCCGTCCCATGCCGTGGCGGACGCGCTGGCGGCCCTCGGCGTGCCGTTCGTGCTCACCACTGGCTTCAGCGCCCACGCGCTGCACCCGGCCTATCGCGGCTGCGCCCGGGTGGAAAAGCCGATCAACGAGCGGGCGCTGCTGGCCGCCCTGGCCGTTGGCGTGTCCGGCGTGCCCTTTCCGAAGCCGCTGCTCATCCCCTCTTAGAGCATCATGCTGGACCAACCCCGCCTCGCCCCGCCCATCCACGCCATCCGCTCCACCGACCCGGGGGCGCTCGGCATGATCCGCATCCTGCGCGGCAACGCGCTGGAGATGTGGGGCCGCCGCGCGTACGAGCGCCCGTCCATCGTCGGCAGCTTCATGGGGCGCATCCAGGTGCTGCTGAACGACCCGGATGCGATTGGCCACGTCTTGGTGCGCAACGCCGCCAACTACCGCCGCCCTGGCATCTCGCGCCGGGTGCTGGCGCCCTTGCTGGGCGATGGGCTGCTGCTCAGCGAGGGGGCGGCCTGGCGGCACCAGCGCCGCACCATCGCCCCGATCCTCGCCCCCCGTTCCATGCCCGTGCTGACCAGCCACGTGGCGACCGCCGCGGATGAGTGCCTCCAGCGCCTGGCGGGCCGGGAAGGGGTGGACCTGCTGCCGGAGATGCAGCGCACGGCGCTGGAGATCGCCGGGCGCTCCATGTTCTCGCTGGAGATGGCGCAGCACGGGGCGCCGATGCGCGCGCTGCTGCTGCGCTTCGCCATCCAACTGGCCCGGCCGAACCCGATCGACCTGCTGATCCCCCAGTCCATGCCCAGCCCGCAGGACGGGGCGCGGCGGCGCTTCCGCAAGGAGTGGACGGCGCTGATCGGCGGCATCGTGGACGCCCGCGCCCGCCTGCCCGCGGCGGACGGCCCGCGCGACCTGTTCGACATGCTGAAGGACGCGCGGGACCCGGAAACCGGCGAGGGCTTCAGCCGCGAGCAGCTGTGCGACCAGGTGGCGACCATGATCCTGGCCGGCCATGAGACGACGGCCTTGACCCTGTTCTGGTCCCTGAGCCTGCTCGCCCAGTCGCCGCTGTGGCAGGAGCGCGTGGCGGAGGAAGCCGCCGCCCACCCGTTCGGCCCGGGCGGCGCAGCGGAGGCGATGGCGCACCTGCCGGTGGCCAAGGCGGTGGTCAGCGAGGCGCTGCGGCTGTACCCGCCAGCCTTCCTCATCACCCGCGAGGCGGTGGCGCGCGACGTGGCCAACCGGACCATGATCCCCCGCGGCGCCACGGTGGCCGTGTCGCCCTGGGTGCTGCACCGCCACGCGCTGCTGTGGGAGGACCCGGCGGCGTTCGACCCGGGCCGCTTCATGCCCGGCGCCCCCCCGCCGCCGCGCTTCGCCTACCTGCCGTTCGGCGCCGGGCCGCGCGTCTGCGTCGCCGCGCAGTTCGCGCTGGCGGAGGCGGTGCTGGTGCTGGCCAAGCTGGCAGGGTCCTTGCGGGTCAGCTCGCCGGACGTGGCGCAGGTGCGCCCGGTGGGCCGGGTGACGACGCAGCCGGACCGTCCGGCGCATTTTGCGTTTGCGCGGCGGGGGCTGTAGGCAAGCGAGGCCACCTGGCCCGGACCTGATCCCACCTTGCCCCGCCTGCGCCCTGCCCTGCTGCCAGCCTTCCTGTGCGCCGCCGTCCTGCTCGCCTATGCCGGCCAGTTCGGGCTGGGGCGGTGGCAGGTGGACGAGTTCCGCTACTTCAGCGACCAGCGGGAGTACGGCGTCGCCGCCGTGCTGGCGCGGCTCGCCATCTCGCCGCGCCCGGTTTCCGAGGCGCTGATCGGGCTGTACGGCTGGGCCGTGCTGCAGTTCCGCCAGCCGTTCATCAGGGCGGCGCTGGCGCTGCTCTGGGCCGGCGTGGTCACGGTGTCCGTGTCCGCGGCGTGGGCGGGCCTGCGCCGGCAGCCGGGCCGGCTGGCGGCGGCAGCCTGCCTCGGCGCGGCCCCCATGGCGTTCGCCTTGCAGACCAGCCCGGTGACGGAGCTGTTCTACTGGCCGGTCGCCGCCGCCGCCTACCTGCCGATGCTGGCGGGCGCGGGGGCGCTGCCGTTCCTGCTGGCGGGCGAGCTGACCCGGCGGCGCAAGCGCTGGTGCTGCGCGGCGCTGCTGCTGTGCGCGCTCAGCCACGAGATCGGCGCCGCGCTGGCGATCGGGTTCGCGATGGCAGCCGGCTTGCGCGCCGCGGCGCGCCGGGACGCCGCCGCCTGGGAGGCGTGGTGGATCGTGCCCGCCGCCGCCGGGCTGGCGGTGATGGCCGGCCTGGTGCTGTTCCGCTCGCAGAACATCGACCTCGGCGCGGACGCCAAGCCGTACCACGGGCGGCTGCTGGCCTCCGCCGCCGCGTCGCTGCGCCAGTTGCCGCTCGACGCGGCGGGGGACGGCGCGGGCATCGGGCTGGCGCGCAGGATCGTGTTCGCCGCCGGGTTCGCGCTGGTCTGGCTGCGGGCCGGGCGCGTGCGGCCGGGCTGGCTGGGCGCGTTCGCGTTCGGCCTGGGCGTCGCCGCCTTCTTCTCCCTGCTGGCCGCCTACTACCATTACGGCGACCTGTGCTGCGAGCGGCAGGCGGCGGCGCGCGGCTGGCTGATCAACCTGGCGCTCATCCTGGCGGCGGCGGCGGCGCTCGCGCGCTGGCCGGGCCGCGCCAGGCCGCGGCTTGGCTGGCTCGGCCCGCTGCTGCTGGCCGCCTCCCTGCTGCCCATGCCGGCGGAGGTGCGGGCGCTCCGGGCGGACTACGGCGTGCTGGCGATGGCCGAGCAGGCGAAGGGCCGCACCTGGGCCTCCGGCCTCGCGGCGGGCCGCGGGGGGGGGGGGTTGTTCCTGCCGCCCGCCCGCGGCGCCATGCTGGTCCACGGCACGTCCGAACCGGTCGCCACCTACGAGGTGTCCCGCGGCGCGCCGGACATCATCGAGGCCGCCGGGCGGTTCTTCGGCAAGGCGAGCGTCACCGCCTGCCTGGCGTGGCAGGGCGAGAAGTCGTTCCTGGTCAACGGCCGCTTCATCCCCGCCTGCCCGCCGCATGACGGCCCGCCGGACATCATCTGGAACCCGGCGGAGGGCGCCGGCGGATAAAGCCACTCGACAACGCCGCCGCCCGGGGGAACAACATGCCCAACCCAGGAGGCGACCATGGACCGGACCCAGACGCACGGCTTGCAGGTGGCCAAGCCGCTGCACGACTTCATCGAAGCCGAGGCGCTGCCCGGCACCGGCGTCGACGCCGACGCGTTCTGGGCCGGCTTCGCCGCCATCGTGCGCGACATGGCGCCGCGCAACCGCGCCCTGCTCGCCCGGCGCGACGAGCTGCAAGGCCAGATCGACGCCTGGCACGCCGAACGCAAGGGCCAGGACATCGACCCGGCGGCGTACGAGGCGTTCCTGCGCGGCATCGGCTACCTGCTGCCGGAGCCGGAGCCGTTCAGCGTGCAGACCGGCGGGGTGGACGCGGAGATCGCCAGCATCGCCGGGCCGCAGCTGGTGGTGCCGGTCAGCAACGCGCGCTACGCGCTGAACGCCGCCAACGCCCGCTGGGGCAGCCTGTACGACGCGCTGTACGGCACGGACGCGATCGACGAGGCGGGCGGCGCCGAGCGGGGCCGCGGCTATAACAAGGCGCGCGGCGACAAGGTGGTGGCCCGCGCCAAGGCGTTCCTGGACGAGGCCGTGCCCCTCGCCCACGGCTCCCACGTCCCCGTCACGGGCTATGCCGTCGAGCGCGGCGCGCTGGTGGCGCGCCATGCCGGCGGGCAGGCCGGCCTCGCCGACCCGGCGCAGTTCGCCGGCTACCGCGGCGAGGCGTCCGCCCCCGCCGCCATCCTGCTCCGGCGGCACGGCCTGCACATCGAGCTGGTGATCGACCGCAGCCACCCGATCGGCGGCACGGACCCGGCGGGCGTTGCGGACATCATGCTGGAATCCGCGATCACCACCATCATGGACTGCGAGGACAGCGTCGCCGCGGTGGACGCGGAGGACAAGGTGGGCGTGTACCGCAACTGGCTCGGCCTGATGGACGGCAGCCTGTCCGCCACGTTGGAGAAGGGCGGCAAGACGGTGGAGCGCACGCTGTCGCCCGACCGTGCGTTCACCGCGCCGGATGGCGGCGGCGTCACCCTGCCGGGCCGCAGCCTGATGCTGGTCCGCAACGTCGGCCACCACATGTTCACGGACGCGGTGCTGGACGCGGACGGCGCGGAGGTGCCGGAAGGGATGCTGGACGCCGCCGTCACGTCATTGATCGCAATGCACGACATGAAGCCCAGCGCGCGCCGCAACAGCCGGGAAGGCTCCGTGTACATCGTGAAGCCCAAGATGCACGGGCCGGAGGAGGTGGCGTTCGCCGTGGAGCTGTTCGCCCGGGTGGAGCGGATGCTGGGCATCGCGCCCACCTCGCTCAAGATGGGCATCATGGACGAGGAGCGCCGCACCAGCGCCAACCTGGGCGCCTGCATCGCCGCGGCGAAGGACCGGGTGGTGTTCATCAACACCGGGTTCCTGGACCGCACGGGGGACGAGATCCACACCTCCATGGAAGCGGGCGCGTTCATCCGCAAGAACGAGATCAGGAACACGCCCTGGATCAAGGCATACGAGGACCGCAACGTGGACTATGGGCTGGCGGCCGGGATGCGCGGCCGGGCGCAGATCGGCAAGGGCATGTGGGCCGCGCCGGACAAGATGGCGGACATGCTGGCGCAGAAGGTCGGCCACCCGCAGGCCGGCGCCAACACTGCCTGGGTGCCCTCCCCCACCGCCGCCACCCTGCACGCGCTGCACTACCACCAGGTGGACGTGGCCGCCCGGCAGGAGGCGTTGACCCGGCGCGCCCGCGCCCAGCTTTCAGACCTGCTCACCATCCCGCTCGCCGACCGGCCGAACTGGGCGCCGGACGACGTGCAGGCGGAACTGGACAACAACGTGCAGGGCATCCTGGGCTACGTGGTGCGCTGGATCGACCAGGGCGTCGGCTGCTCCAAGGTGCCGGACATCCACGACGTGGGCCTGATGGAGGACCGCGCCACGCTGCGGATCAGCAGCCAGCACATCGCCAACTGGCTGCGCCACGGCGTGGCGACCGAGGTGCAGGTGAACGAGACCCTGCGCCGCATGGCGGCCGTGGTGGACGGGCAGAACGCGGCCGACCCGGCCTACAAGCCGATGGCGCCGGGCTTCGACGGCCCGGCGTTCAAGGCGGCGTGCGACCTGGTGTTCCAGGGCCGGGCGCAGCCGAACGGCTACACCGAGTTCATCCTGCACGCGCGGCGGCGGGAGGCGAAGGCGGCGTAGCGCGCCGTCAGCGGCCGGCGAACAGCTGGCTCGGCCCGGCGCCCTGGGGCGGGGCGGCCCGGGGCAGGAATATCTGGGCCGCCGTCCCCTGCCCCGGCGCGCTGCGCAGCCGCATGGTGCCGCCCAACTGCCGGGCCACGCCATAGGCCTGAGACAAGCCGAGGCCGCTGCCTTGGCCAATGTCCTTGGTGGTGAAGAACGGCTCCATGGCGCGCGCCAGGACATCGAGCGTCATCCCGGCGCCGTCGTCGTTGACGCTCAGCAGCACGTAGTCGCCCGGCTCCAGCTCTGCCGGAAGCTCCTTGTGCCCTGATGGGAGATTGGCCGTGACCAAGCAAACCCGGCCGCCCCGCGGCAAGGCCTCCCGGGCGTTCGCCACCAGGTTCAGCACGGCCAATTGCAGGTGCGCCGGGTCGGCGAGGGCGGGCCAGGTGTCCGGCGGGAACTCGGCGCCGAGCGTGATGCGGCCGCCCAGGCCGCCGCGGATCAGCTCGGTCATGGCGCCCAGGGCGGCGGGGATGTCCATCGCGTCCGGCGCCATGAATTGCTTGCGGGCATAGGCCAGCAGCTGCTGCGTCAGCGCGGCGCCGCGCTGGGCGGCGCTGGCGGCGTTGCGCACCCAGCGCAGGTGCTTCTCCTCCGCAAGGTGCCGCCCGAGCAGGTCCAGGCTGCCGAGAACGGCCATCAACAGGTTGTTGAACTCGTGCGCGATGCCGCCGGTGAGCTGGCCGATCGCCTCCAGCCGCATCGCCTGCCGCAGCGCCATCTCCACCCGGCGGCTTTCCGTCAGGTCCAGTTGCGTCAGCAGCACCCGGCGCCCCTCCGGCCCGCTGTCCGGCAGCGGGCGGTAATAGGCGCGCACCACCCGTTCGCCGAGCGGGAACAGCAGGGTGTGCTGGCACTCGAAGCCGCCTTGCGCGAGGCAGGTGCGGCAGTCGGCTGCGATGGCGCCGCCGGTTTGCGCTCCCAGCGCCAGCTCGACCAGACGGCCCGTCACCTCCGGCTGCCGCAGGCCGGTGGTGCGGCAGAACGCGGCGTTGCATTCCTCCGCCATGACGCCGCCGCTGCCGTCCACCCGGAGCACCAGGATGTCCAGCGGCGAGTGCTCGAACAGCGTCCTGGTGCGGGACTGGGACAGCTGCAGGGCGGCGGTGCGCAGGGCCACGGTGCGCTCCAGCTCCGCCTGCGCCTGCCGCTCGGCTTCGATGTCGTCCACCGTGGCGATGGCGAACACGACCTGGCCGCGTTCGTCGCGGATGGGGGAAGCGGCGACCCGCACCCAGCCGCGCGTGCCGTCCCCGTGGGTGACTTGCAGCACCTCGCCGGCCACCGTCTCCCCGGCCACGGCCCGTGCCAGCGGCGAGTCCGCGGCGGCGAGCGGCTGTCCGTCCGCGTCCCGCCACCCGGCTTGCGCGTAGCCGGCGAAGTCGGCCGCGAGCACCATCGGGCGCCGCAGGATCGCTTGCAGGCTGGGATTGCCGCGGATGACGCGCCCGGACGGCGCTTCGGCGAGGATCACCCCGACCGGCAGGATGTCGATCAGCGCGTGGAACTGAAGGTCCGTCAGGCTCAAGGCGTTGGTTGACAGGTCGCCGAAGTTCATCGGCGCAGCATAGATGCACGGCCCCGCCCGGCAATGCCGGCGGAAGTTGCAGGAAACAACAAATAGGGAGAGCCGGGTTCGGCCTCCGATCAGCCCAGGGTCATTCAGGAGGCCCGAACCATGCGATGTCAGGAATGCTTGGCGAGTGACCCAAGTTCATCCATTCAGACCGGACGCGGCTCATGACCGCGGTTCGATCCTGGTCGTTCTTCAATGTGTTTTGCATAAAGGTCTGGCGGGCTGGCCAGGTCACGCCTTCACCCATGCCCGTCAGTGCGGACGGCCAAACCAGGCAATGTCTGGAATGCTCGGGGCATGGCCGAGCCTAAGCCACTCCCGATCGATTCTATTGACAACCTTGTCAGGGTCCTGATCCGGCCAGGGAACATAGCCGCCCGCATTGTAAGGCGGATCACCGGCAAGCAGCCCCTTTGCCAGCAGCGCCCTTACGATCTCCAGGCACTGTTCTCTCGCGATGTCGCCTATGCCGATGAGAGACTCTACTTCCTTGGCAATCTCCCAAAGCCCAATCAAATCACTAGCGGATTCAAGATGAAAACTTCCGACCAACTCGTGAAGCTTAGCATTTTCCAAAACTGTTGTCATTGCTCGGCTACCCCAGAAAATTTAAGTTTTCTAAGCCCCATGCCTTCTACGTTGACATCAATTGTTGGAGGGCCGCTTTTGGATTCTGGTCGATAGCCGATAATCCCACCAGGCACCTCGATCACTTTACCTGCGCGGCCTGAAGGAGTGATGTCGCTCCCCCCCTTCGTAAGTCGATCAAACAACTCACGAGCTTTCTCTTCACTACCGCGGGGACATTGCCCTTGGACACTGCCTCAACGGCTCGATGGCTGGCGTTGCTGAGGAACCGTGGCCAGCTATCCACCCCAACCTTCCGGGCCGCTGCCGCGAGATCATCACCGGCTTTGGCCAGGTCGTCATACGTCTGCCCCTCGATCATGCCGCGCGCAGCGTTGCGCAGCCGGTCAACGACCTCGTGGCTTGTGCAGGGAGCCAGGAACCGCGCCCGGAACGCGTCGCGGCTCAAGGAGCGCGCGCCATACCAGGCGGCCACGGCGGTTTCAGGTTGGCCCGGGCAGAGTCGCTGACGGCGCTGTTCCAACGGCCGCGGTCGTTCCGCGGCACGTGCATGATAAGGCTGGACGCCACGAAATCGACGCGCTGGCCGGCGTTGGCCGGGCGGAACAGGTCGTTTTCCCCGCCCGCGCCGTTGCCAGTGTTGATGTCGTCCTTTGGGGAGGTCCCGTTGCCGAAATAGCCATGTGCCTGGCGTCCTTGGTAGACCCAGCTCTCGTTGAGCGTCATCCGAAGTTCCATGTGAGTTCCTATCATGTTCTCACATTCGGCTCGGTAGTTTCAACGGATGTCTTTGCAAACTGATCAGCTCCGGCAAAAGCAAGCCTTGTGCGATCTCAGCGGAACCCTGTTTTAGGACTTCCCGCACACTGCGCCATTCCGACACGGTAATATTTCAGCCTGCCGCGATCCGCTCCGGGTGGGTGAACAGTTCAAACCCGTCGGATCTTGCTATGGCGATGAGCGTGATGCCGGCCGCCTCCGCCACCCGGATGGCCAGCGCCGTCGGCACGGACACCGCCGCCAGCGTGCCGATGCCGGCGTTCGCCGCCTTCTGCACCAGCTCCACCGACACCCGGCTGGTGAGCAGCAGCAGGCCGCTGCCCGGGTCCTCGCCCGCGCGCAGCAGCGCGCCGGTCAGCTTGTCGAGCGCGTTGTGGCGGCCGACATCCTCGCGCACCGCCACCAGCCCGTCCCGCCAGAACCCGGCGGCGTGCACCGCACGGGTCTGGTGGTTGAGGTGCTGGGCCGGGTGCAGGCTGGCGACCGCGGCGGAGACCTGCGCAGCCGTCCAGTGCGGCCCGGGCGGCACCGTGGCGGGCGGGCGCATGGCGTCCACCAGGCTGTCCATGCCGCACAGGCCGCAGCCGGTGGCGCCGGCGATCTGGCGGCGGCGTTTCTCCAGGGCGGCCATGCGCGCCGGGGCGATCCACATGCGCAGCTCGATGCCGAGCGGGGCGGGCACCACCTCCAGCTCCTCAAGCTGGTCCGCCGCAGTGATGATGTTCTCTGCCAAGCTGAACCCGGCGGCGAAATCCTCCAGGTCGGAAGGGGTGGCCATCATGACCGCGTGAGTGACGCGGTTGTAGGTGAGCGCCACCGCCACCTCTTCAGGCACGCAACGCTCGCCAAGGGCGGCTGCGTTGCGCCAGGCAGAAACCGTGACGGCGGGCGGGGCTACTCCGCCGCGACCTGTGCCGGCTGCGGCAGCGTCGCCAGCAGCGCCGGCAAGCCCATCCGGGTGCAGAAATCGCCGAATCCCTCATCCCCTTCGCGGTGCGCGGCCCAGGAGGCGAACAGCGGCTCCAGCGTGGCGCCGATCGCCTCCATCGGCACCTTCTCCAGCAGCTTGAACGAGAGCCGCGTTCCCTCGAAGTCGCCGCCGACGAACATCGCATACTGGCCCGGCACCCGCCCGACCAGGCCGATGTCGCCGGAGTAGGAGCGCACGCAGCCGTTGGGGCAGCCGGTGATGCGCAGGCTGATCCGCTCGTCCGCCAGGCCGTGCCGCGCCAGGGCCGCTTCCACGTCGGCCACGATCGGCAGGCGCACCCGCTCCGCTTCCGTGAGCGCCAGGCCGCAGGTGGGCAGCGCGGTGCAGGCCAGCGCCCAGCGGGACAGCGGGCTGAGCGCCTCGGTGAACACGGCGCCATGGCCGCGCAGCAACTGCTCCACGGCGTCCCGGTCCTCCGGGCGGATGTCGGTCAGCAGCACGTCCTGCTGGGCGGTGAACACGGGCTGGATGCCAAACAGCTGCACCGCCTCGCGCAGTCCGGCCCGCAGCCCGCCGGCAATGCGGCCGGAGCTGATCGGCAGCCCAAGCCACAGCTTGCCGTCGCCTTGCTCGTGCCAGCCGAGCAGCTCAGGGACTTCAAGCTTGGGGATGTCGCGCACGGGTTGCAGCGCCAGGCCGTAGGTGTTGACCAGCGTGTCGCGCACCCAGTCCAGCCCGCGGTCGTCCACCACGTACTTCAGCCGGGCGCGGCGGCGGTCGGTGCGGTCGCCGTTGTCGCGTTGCAGGGCGATGACGGCGACGGTCGCCTCCCACAGCTGGTCAGGCCCGACGAAACCGACGGCGGTGGCGATGCGCGGGTAGGTGCGCGGCTTGTTGTGGGTCATGCCCTGGCCGCCGCCGACGTAGAGCTGGTAGCCGAGCAGCGTGCCGCCGTCCCAGGCCTGCACGAAGCCGAGGTCGTTGGCGAGCAGGTCGATCGTGTTGTCCGCCGGGTGGATCAGGCCGATCTTGAACTTCCGCGGCAGGTAGGTGGCGCCGTACACCGGCTCCTCCTCCGCGGGCGCTGCGGCGTCGCCCTCCTCGTCCAGGAAAATCTCGTAGTAGCTGCGGCTCTTGGGCAGCAGGTTCTCCGACAGCATCTTGGCGTCGGCCAGCAGGCGGGCGTGGACCGCGTCGCGGCGCGGCGCGGGCGTCACCATCACGTTGCGCACCACGTCGCCGCAGGCGGCGTAGGTGGTCATCAGGGCGTGGTTGATGGCGGCGATCTCGGCCTTCAGGTCGCCGATGATCGTGCCGTGGAACTGAACGCCCTGGCGCGAGGTGATCTTGAGCGTGCCGTTGGCGTAACGGGTGGCGATGGCGTCCAGCGCCAGGTATTGCTGTCCCGTCATCACCCCGCCGGGCGCGCGGGCGCGGACCATGAACTGCCATTCCTTGTCCTCGCCCGCCTGCTTCAAAGCGGTCGCGGTGTCGCGGTCGAACTGCTCGTAGGTGCCATGGAACTTGAGCAGGTTGTACGCGCCTTCGGAGATGCCGCCGCGGGGGGCGCCGGCAATCTCGGAGGCGACGGTGCCGCGCAGCCCGTGGCTGCCGGCCTTGAGCGTTTCCGCCCCTGTGAGCTTGCGCGGCTGGTCCATGGCGCTAGCTCCCCACGTCCACCAAGCGCAGGTAGGGCTTCTTGGCTTCCCAACCCTGCGGGAAGCGCTCCCTGGCCGCGTCGTCGGACACGCTCGGCAGGATGATGGCGCGCTCGCCCGGCTGCCAGTTGACCGGGGTGGACACCTTCTTGCTGTCCGTCAGCTGCAGGCTGTCGATCACGCGCAGGATTTCCGGGAAGCTGCGGCCGGCGGAAGGCGGGTAGGCCAGCATCATCCGCACCTTCTTCGTCGGGTCGATCACGAACACCGTGCGCACGGTCAGCGCCGGATCCGCTTCGGGGTGGACCATGCCGTAAAGCGCGCTCACCGTACGGTCGCTGTCCGAGATCATGGGGAAGTTCACCTGTGCGCCGGTGACATCCGCGATGTCCTCGTTCCATCTGCCATGATTGTCCAGCGAGTCCACCGACAGGCCGATGACCTTGACGTTGCGGCGGTCGAACTCCGGCTTCTGCCGCGCCACCTCGCCCAGCTCGGTGGTGCAAACCGGGGTGAAATCCTTGGGGTGGCTGAACAGCACGCCCCAGCTTTCGCCGAGCCACTGGTGGAAACGGATGCGCCCAACCGTCGAGTCCTGCTCGAAATCGGGGGCGACCTGGCCGAGCTGAATGCTCATCTGCTGGTTCCTCGTTCGCCTTCGCGGGCTATCACGCCCGCACGCGGTGGCTTCAGCATATCACATCTGGCAGGGGAGAATTGAAGCCCCGTCAGATGGCGAAGTTCACCGGGGCGGCGGCCGGGCGCTGCAGCCCGGCGGCGGCGGCCCGTTTCAGCAGGTCCTCCACCGTGACCGCGGCCAGCCGCTCCCGGCAGGCCTCCTCGATCTCGCCCCACAGCGGCTCCAGCACAGCGGCCTGCAAGCGGCCCGGCATCGGCTCAAGCTCCGCCTCCATCACGGCGTCCACCACGTCCAGCAGCCGCAAGTCCCGCCGCGGGCGGCCCAGCCGGTAGCCGCCCCGTGGCCCGCGCAGGCTGTCCAGCAGCCCGGCCCGGGTCAGCGCTTGCAGCACCGGCTCGATCCCCCGGCGCGCCTGGCCCAAGCGGTCGGCGATCTCAGCACCACTCACCGCAGCGCCCTGGCCGGCGTGGAACGCCACGTCCAGCACGATGGCGATGGCCGTCGCGGCCCGGTCCTGGCGTACGAGCATTCCAATGGCCCTCTTTGGCGATGTGCCTGCTCATGATAGTGCTACGGCCATGCCCGATGGAGCTACCCCCCGCGCTGCACTCCTCCATGCCCAGGGCCACGCGCAAGGCCGCGCGCATGGCAGGATGTATGGCAGCATCCTGGAAACCGTGGGCGGCACGCCCCTGGTGCGGCTGCCGCGGCTGGAGCAGTCCGAAGGCGTGGGCGCGGCGCTTGCCCTCAAGCTGGAGTTCTTCAACCCGCTCGCTTCCGTCAAGGATCGCATCGGCCTGGCCATGGTGCGGGCGGCGGAGCGGGAAGGGCTGATCGCGCCGGGCCGTTCCGTGCTGGTGGAGCCGACCAGCGGCAACACCGGCATCTCGCTCGCCTTCGTGGCGGCGGCGCGCGGCTACCGCCTGGTCGTGGTGATGCCGGACGGCGCCTCCGTCGAGCGCCGCCGCATGATGCGGCTGCTGGGCGCGGAGCTGGAGCTGACGCCGGCCCAGCTCGGCATGCCGGGGGCCATCGCCCGGGCTGAGGCGATCCTGGCCGAAACGCCGGGCGCGTGGATGCCGCGCCAGTTCGACAACCCGGCGAACCCGGCCATCCATGCCGCCACCACGGCGGAGGAGATCTGGGCGGACTCCGATGGCGGCGTGGACGCGGTGGTGGCCGGGATCGGCACCGGCGGCTCGCTCACCGGCATCGCCGGAGTGCTGAAGCCGCGCCGCCCGGCCATGCTGGCGGTGGGGGTGGAGCCGGCCGAAAGCGCGGTGCTGTCGGGCGACGCGCCGGGGCCGCACGGCATCCAGGGCATCGGCGCCGGGTTCGCGCCCGCCGTGCTGGACATGGGGCTGGTCGATGAGGTGGCGCAGGTGAGCGAGCGGGAAGCGGTCGCGGCAGCGCGGCTGTGCGCGCGGACGGAAGGCATCCCGGTCGGCATCTCCTCCGGCGCCGTGCTGCACGCCATGCTGGGGCTGGCGCGGCGGCCGGCGATGGCGGGGCGGCTGGTGGTGGGCATCGCCGCATCCTTCGCCGAGCGCTACATGTCAACCGAGCTGTTCGCAGGTCTCTGAATGAGCTGCGCCATCGCCGTCATGGCCAAGGCGCCCCGCGCCGGCCACTCCAAAACGCGCCTGTCGCCGCCGCTGCTGCCGGAGGAAGCGCGGCAGATGAGCGCCGCGTTCCTGCGCGACGTCACGGAGAACATCCGTTTGGCTGGGCAACAGGCTGACATCGTCGGGTATGTCGCCTACGCGCCGGCCGGGATGGAGGCGCTGTTCGACGGCATCCTGGCCGAAGGGACGCAGCTGCTGCTGGCGGATGGCGCTGGCGAGGCGCCGGACGACGTGCAAGGGTTCGGCCGCAGCCTGTGGCATGCGACGCGCGCGCTGTTCGAGCGCGGCCACCATGCGGTGTGCGTGCTGAACTCGGACAGCCCCACCCTGCCCACCGCCTGCCTGGTGGAGGCGGCCCGCGCCCTGCCCGCCGGATCGGACCGGGTGGTGCTGGGACCGGCGGAGGACGGCGGCTACACCCTGCTGGGCATGTCCGCCCCGCACGCCGGGCTGTATGCCGGCATCGCCTGGAGCACGGAGCGGGTGGCGGCGCAGACCCGGGCGGCGGCGGCCGGCATGGGCCTGCCCGCCGCCGAGCTGCCGCCCTGGTACGACGTGGACGACCGCCCCGCACTCGACCGCTTGATTGCCGAACTTGACGTTCCTGGCTCGGGCTATGCGGCGCCGGCCAGCTCGGCCGTGATCGAACGGTTCGGCTTGCGTCGGCTGCTGGACGCCGGCACGCGCGCGGCGCTCGGCCGCCTGCTGGCGGACCTGGCGGGCGGGGTGGGCTATGCCGCTCCCGCCACCGCCGCCTGCGTGGCGCAGCTCGGCCTGCGGGCGCGCCTAGGCGCGTCCTCGCGGGCATGACGGAGCGGACGCGCTTCCTGGCCCTGGCTGGGGCCGGCCTCGTGCTGCTCGGCTTCGTGGCGGCGGAACTGCTGTGCCATCAGCCGGGCGCGGTGGCCTTCATCGGGTCGGACGACCGGCTGAGCCGGTTCGTCTCGCTCGAATGCGCGGCGGGGATGGTGTACTTCACGGCAGTCTGGCTGGTGCGCTCCGGCCCGCTGCCCCGGCGGGCCACGCTGCTGGTGCTGGGGTTGGCCGCTGCCATGCGGGTGATGCCGCTCGCCTGGCCGCCGTTCCTGTCATCGGACCTGTTCCGCTACGTGTGGGACGGCCGGGTGCAGGCGCAGGGCATCAACCCATACCTTTACCTGCCCGCCGCGCCGCAGCTCGCGTTCCTGCGGGACGACGAGATCTACATGAGCACCAACCGCTCGGAGGAAGCGCCCACGATCTATCCGCCGATGGCGCAGGTGATCTTCGCCGCCATCGGCCAGGTGTGGTCGTCGCTGGCCATGGTGAAGCTCGTGATGGGCGGGTTCGAGGCGGTGGCGATCGGCTGCGTGGCGGTGCTGCTGCGCCGCGCCGGGCTGCCGATGGCGGGCGTGCTGGTCTATGCGTGGAACCCGCTGCCGATCTGGGAATACGCCGGCAACGGCCATGTCGACGGCGCGAGCCTGGGCTTCATCGCGCTGGCGCTGCTGGCCGCCGCGTCTGGCCGGCGGCAAGGGCTGGCCGGGGCGGTGCTGGGGTTTGCGATCCTGTGCAAGCTGCTGCCCGCCGCCCTGTTCCCCGCCTTCTGGCGCCGCTGGGACTGGCGGCTGCTGGCCGGCGCGGTCGCGGTCATCATCGTCATGTACGGCGCCTATGCCTGGGGCGCGGGCTGGCGCGTGCTGGGCTACCTGCCCGGCTATGCGGCGGAGGAAGGGCTGGCGACCGGCAGCGGCTTCTTCGCGCTGCGCGCCTTGTCCTTGCTCGGCCCGCTGCCGGCCTGGGCGGGGACGGCCTACATGGCGTTGGCCGGCACGTGCCTGCTCGCGCTGGCGGCGGCCTGCGGCTTCGGCCGCCCGCTGCCCGCGGCATCCGGCCCGCGCATCCTGGCGATCGGCCGCGGCGCCACCGTGCTGGCTGCCGCAACGACGGTCGCACTTTCGCCGCATTACCCGTGGTATCTAGGCTGGCTCTCACTGCTGGCGTGCTTCGCCCCATACTGGAGCGTGATCTACCTGTCGGCGAGCGGGGTCATGTTGTACCTGGACCCCTATCACCGGAACAACATCTATCCCTGGCTCATCTACGGGCCGTGCGTGCCGCTTGCCGTGCTTGATGTCATCCGGGCCACCCGGTCCCGCATAATGCCCACAAAGGAGTGCCGTTGATGTCGGCTACGACCCTGAAGGACCCGCGCCGCTACTTCGAGGCGGTCGAGGCGCGTGACGTCACCGCGGCTCCGCCGGTGTGCCTGTACCTGGAAACCACCAACCGCTGCAACCTGCTGTGCGAAACCTGTCCGCGCACCTTCGAAACGCTCGAACCGCCACAGGACATGAGCTGGGACCTGTTCACCCGCATCGTGGACCAGTTCCCGTCCATCGCCCGCGTGGTGCTGCACGGGGTGGGGGAGCCGATGCTGGTCCGCGACCTGCCCCGCATGATCCGCTACCTGAAGGACCGCGGCATCTACGTGCTGTTCAACACCAACGGCACCCTGCTGAACCCGAAGAAGTTCCAGGAGCTGATCGACACCGGGCTGGACGAGCTGCGCGTGTCGGTCGATGCCGCCGACCGCAAGACCTACCTTGCCGTGCGCGGCAAGGATTTCTTCGACCGCATCGTGCGCGACGTGGGCAAGTTCACCGCCTTCCAGGCCAAGGTTGGCAGCGCCACGCCCAAGGTGTCGATCTGGCTCACCGGACTGAAGGAGACGGTGCAGCAGTTGCCCGAGTTCGTCCGCATGGCGGCGGGCATGGGCGTGCGCGAAGTCCACTTGCAGCGACTGGTGTTCGACGACGCCGGGTTCGGCATGGCGCGGGCGGAGAACAGCCTGTTCGAGCAGACCCAGGCAGAGGAGGAGCAGGCCATCGCCGCGGCCCAGGCGGTCGGGGCTGAACTGGGCGTGACCCTGGACGCGTCCGGCGCCACCGAACCCGGCGTCAGCCTCAAGAACAGCGACGGCGAGCGCGCCTGGGCCACCTGCCGCCGGCCGTGGTCGCTGATGTACTTCACCGCGCATGGCCGCGCCCTGCCCTGCTGCATCGCGCCGTTCAGCGCCCGCGGCTACAGCAACTACACGCTGGGCGACGCGACGCAGCAGAGCCTGCGCGAGATCTGGAACGGGCCGCTGTACCAGCAGTTCCGCACCGACCTGCTGGGCGACGCGCCGCCGAAGCCGTGCGAGAACTGCGGGCTGCGGTGGTCGCTCTAGGTGTCACCGTCGTCATCCCGACGCTGAACGAGGCGGACGCGATCGGCGCCGTGGTGCGGGAAATACCCCGCGACGTGGCGGCCGAAATCATCGTGGCCGACAGCGGCAGCCGGGACGGCACGCGGGAGGTGGCGCAGGCGGCCGGCGCCCGCGTGCTCGACTTGCGGCAACGCGGCTACGGCCTGGCCTGCGCCCACGCCGCTGCCGCCGCCGACCCGGCCAGCGGCATCATCGTGTTCATGGATGGCGACGGCGCGGACCGGGCGGACGTCATGCACCGCCTGGTGGACCCGATCCGCGCCGGCACGCACGATTTCGTCATCGCCTCCCGCACCCGCGGCGAGCGGGAGCCAGGCTCCATGAGCTGGCACCAGGTGCTGGCGGGCCGGGCGGCGGGGCTTGGGATGCGTGCGCTGTACGGCGTGCGCTATACGGACATGTGCGCCTTCCGCGCCATCCGCCGCTCCTCGCTGGACCTGTTGGGCTTGCGGGAGATGACGTATGGCTGGAACATCGAGATGCAGATGCAGGCGGCCCGCGCGGGCCTGCGCGTCCTGGAGGTTCCAGTGCCGTACCGCTGCCGCGCCGGGGGCGAGAGCAAGGTGGCAGGCTCCTTGCGCGGCACGGTGCGGGCCGGCTGGCGCATCGCGGCCACCTTCGCCCGGGTCGCCGGGTCGCCGAAGCCTGCCGCGTGAACCGGGCAGCCTTGGCCGTGGCGGCAAGCCTGGCGCTCAGCCCGGCCGCGAAGGCGGCGTCCGACCCGGCGGCGGTGATCGGCACCTGGTGGACGCAGGACCGCGACGGGGTGGTGCAGGTGGCCGCCTGCGGGGCCGGGCTGTGCGGCAAGGTGGTCGGCATCGGCCACTTCCCGCCCGACGGCTCCGTGCTGCGGGACAACCTCGGCCGGCCGCGCTGCCAGCTGCAAATCATCCCGGACGGCCGGGTGGACAGCGACGGTGTTTGGCAAAGCCACATCACCAACCCCGAGGACGGCAAGACCTACACGATCACGCTGCGGACCGACCCTGACGGCCGGCTGCGGATGCGGGGCTACATCGGCCTCCCGATATTCGGCCAGACCGTGTTCTGGACACGGTTCGAAGGCCATCTGACGCCGGACTGCCACATCCGGGATTGACCCGGCAGCACGAAGGAACGCATGGGTAAGGACCTGCGCCCTGCGCTCCTTGGCTTGAGAAGCACCGTTGCCCTTCGACATCCTGCCCAAGCTGAGCGTCCTGATCGGGGCGGACAGCCTTGCCTCCCACAGGTCCGGAGTCGGCCGCATGACGTTGGAGATCGCCCGGGCGGCGCGCGCCTCGGCCGAGATCGACCACACGGCGCTGCTGCTGGCGGGAGGGATCGAGCGAGTGGAGCGGCTGGACCAGTTGGTTGACCCGATCGCGTTCAACCAGGCCCCGAGCCGGGTGCCGGTGCCGTGGAAGGTGGCGCTCGGCCGGGTGCCGGGCGTGCAATTGCTGCGGCAGGTCAAGCATGGCGGCACCAACCGCAAGGTCCGGCTCATGGCGCGGGAGTGCCATGGCAGGCTGGTGTACCACGAACCCAACATGATCGCGCGGCCCGTCTCCTTGCCGACCGTGGTGACGATCAACGACCTGTCCTGGCATCACGAGCCGTCCTGGCACCCGGCGGAGCGGCTGCGCTGGATCGACCGCAACCTGCGGCGGACCCTGCGCCAGGCCAGCCGGTTCGTGGCGATCTCCCAGTTCACCAAGGACGCGGTGGTGCGCGACCTGGGCGTGGCGGCCGAGCGGATCGACGTGGTGCCGTTGGCGCCCGCGGAGGAGTTCCGTCCCTTCGCCCCGGCCGAGGCGGCGGACACCCTGGCGCGCTACGGGCTGGCGGATGGAGGCTACGTGTTCTCCATCTCCACCCTGGAGCCGCGCAAGAACTTCGACCGGCTGCTGGCCGCGCACCTCGCCTTGCCAGCGGCCCTGCGCCGCCAGGCGCCGCTGGTGATCGCCGGGGGCAAGGGCTGGGGGGAGGTGCTGGCCCGGCCGGAGGCGGACGCGGCCATCGGGGACGGCACGGTGCGGCTGCTGGGCCACGTGTCCGACGCGGACCTGGTGGCGCTGTGCGCCCGGGCGGCAGTGTTCGCCTACGTCAGCCTTTACGAGGGCTTCGGCCTGCCGGTCGTGGAGGCGATGGCGGCAGCCGCCCCCGTGCTGGCGTCCAGCACCACGGCGGTCGGCGAACTGGCGGCCGGAGCGGCGCTCCTGGTCGATCCGGAGGACGAGGACGCCATCCGCGACGGGCTGCGGCGGCTGATCGAGGACAAGGAGCTTGCCGAACAGGTGCGGCAGGCTGGGCTGGCGCGGGCCGCCGAGTACACCTGGCAGCGCACGATCGAGTCGCTGCTGCTCAGCTGGAGGCAGGCGCTCCACTGAGGGCGGACACCCCGGCGCCCTCCGAGCGTTGCAGCACCAGCTGGCTGCCGTGCTGCTCCGTTTCCGGCCGGTGGGTGATGGAAACGACGCCCGTGGCCGGCAGGCGCCGGCGCAGCATGTCGTACATCTCCGCCTCGCCGTCCGGGTCCAGGTTGGCGGTCGCCTCGTCCATGAACAGCCAGTCGGGCCGCAGCAGCAGGGCGCGCGCCAGGGCCAGCCGCTGCTGCTCGCCGCCCGACAGGCGCTGCGCCCAGGACATGTCCACGTCCAGCTCCGGCACCAGCCGGCCCAGGCCGGCGTCCGTCAGGGCTGCCGCGACCTCGGCTTGCGGGTAGGCGTCGATCGCCGCCGGGTAGCTGACGGCCCGGCGCAGGGTGCCGAGCGGGATGTACGGCTTCTGCGGCAGGAACAGCGTGCTGCCGGCGGGGCGTTCCACCGTGCCGCGCCCGAACGGCCAGATGCCGGCCATGGCGCGGAACAGGGTGGACTTGCCGGCGCCGGACCGGCCGCGCAGCACGGTGGTGCTGCCGGGCTGCAGCTGGAAGCTCACGTCGTCCAGCAGCACGGAACGGTTCGGCAGCTCCAGGTGCAGGTCCCGCACCGCGTAGTTCCGCCCGGCTGCGGAGACGACGGAGATGGTGCCTTGCGATGCCCGCATTGCGTCCAGGGTGTGGCCGAAGCTGGAAAGGCGAGAAACCGTCGCGGCCCAGTCGGCCAAGGACCCATAGTTGTCCACCACCCACGAAGCAGAGCTTTGCACTTCTCCGAAAGCGCCCACCACGCGGACAAGCGTGCCATAGCTGAATTGCTTGGCGAAGTAGAGCGGCGCAGCGGCGACGAACGGGAAAATGCCGGCGACTGAGCCGTAAAAGTAGGTGAACGCGTTCACCAGCCGGTTGCGAGACATGATGCTGCGCCAGTTGGCGACGATGGCGCTGAAACGGCGCGACAGGATGCGGCTCTCGTCCGCTTCGCCGTTATAGAGCGCGATGCCTTCCGCGTTCTCGCGCAGGCGCACCAGCGCATAGCGAAAATCGGCTTCCAGCCGCTGGCGAATAAAGTTCAGCCCGACCAGAGGCCGCCCAACCAATTGAGCCAGCAGCGTGCCAATTATGGAATATACCAGCGCAACCCAAACCAGATAAGCGGGAATGCGTACGCTGAATAGCGTGATTGGGAAAGACAGATCCCAAAGAACATACAAGAATGAAAACAGTGTGACTATGGTGGTGATGAAGTCGAAACCAAGCACCATGCCACTGTCCACAAAGTTCGCAATATCCTCGGCGATACGCTGGTCCGGGTTGTCGTTGCCGAGCGTTTCCGCTTGCAGCCCAATGCGGTAATACGCACGACCCGACAACCATTCTGCCTGGTAATGCGCTGTAAGCCAGCGCCGCCAGCGAATCTGTAGCCATTGCCGCATGTAACGCCCGTTGATAAATATCAGCATATACACAAGAATTATGGGCAAGATACCGGGAATGATTCCGAACGGACCCTCTGGATTAAGTTGGTAGGTCAGCAAAAGATTCAGGAACGCTTGCTTGTCATATTGCTGGAAGGCGTTGACCCAGGCACCGTTGCTAAGATTGAGCAACACCCTAATCCGCACGATCAAGAAGTCCACCCCGAGCACTACGGCCAGGAACCCGTAAGCCGACCACTTCTCCTCCGAGCGCAGGTAGGGCGAGGTGAGATACCATACGTCGCCCAAGAAACGGCCGAAGCGGCCCATCAGCGGCCCCGCAGCCGGATGACGCCGCGCGCCTCTGCCGGGCCGACCGGTTTGCCCTTGCGCAGGATGTCGATCCGGCCCGCCTCTGCCAGCGTGACGGCGGCCCGTCGCACGGCGGGCAGCAGCGCCTGCCACTCGGGGGACAGCGCGCGGGCCGCCTCGCTGGGGCAGATCGACTTGGCGGAGCCTCGCTCCGCCGTCAGCTGCAGGATGGTGTCGCAGATGAGAGCGGCGTCCGCGGCAGGCTGGTGAGGCATGAGGCGGAAGCTGACGCATGACGCTGGGCTGTGCAAGGCGCAGCGGGCCAGCTTTCCGCATTGTCACGCTTGCGTCAGCCCCGGCCCTGAGAAGGCGCCGTTAACCATCGTCTCCTAGCGTGCGCCGTGCGGCGGGGGAGTGCCCATGCTTGAAGCGATCGACCATCCGGCGCCGGAGCGGTGCGACTTGCAGCACCCCATGTTCACCGCCATGGGCCGGGTGCGCTTCCGCTCCGGCAGCGACGGCGCGCCAGTGATGCTGGTGCGGCTCGGCGAGCGGGACGCGCAGATGCCGCTGCAATCGCTCCGCCGCCATTGCGCCATCGCGGACGACACGCCGGACGGCCGGATGCTGGACCTGATCGGCTCGGCGCTGGACTACGTGGCCTGCCTCAGGCTGGGCGACCGCCTGCCGGCGGAGGTGCGGACAGGCGAGGCGAGCTGGCGGCCCAGCACGGCACATGCCCGGCTGGCTGCGACCCGGCTGACCCTGGCCCTGCTGGCCGGGCTGTCGCCGCCGGCCGGATGGGCCGCCTTGGCCGGGGACGACGCCGCCTTGGCGCGCTTGGCCGCCGACCCGGCGGCGCAGGCCGAGCTGGAAGCGGCGGTCGCCCGCGCCGCCGTGCCGCTGGGCCTGCCCGACGGCGCCACGGCGCGGCGGCGGTTAGGGGAGCTGTCGCACGAGCTGGCCTACATCGAGGCGCTGCGCACCGGCCTGCTCCGCCCGGTGGAGGCGCTGTGCGGGCGGCTCGCGCGCCTGCGGGACGACCGCAGGCGGCTGACGGTGTCGTTCGACACCTTGTCCCAGGTGCACAAGCTGGCCGGCCTGGCCTGCCGCGGCCTGCGCGGACGGTTCGACGCGGTGGACGCGGGCGGATGCGATGCCAGGGGTTTGCTGGGCGACGTGCCGCGCCGGCGCCGGGCCATCCGCGCGCAGCGCGACTGGCTGCACCGCGAGCGCCGGGCCTGGGAGCCGGTGCTGGCGCAATGGGACGGCGCGGGCGAGGCATCCTCGGCGGACGTGGCGTCCGTGCTGGCCGCCACCTACCGGTTCCTGGCGCCCCGCTTCATGCCAACGCAGCCCTGGCAGGCGCCGCAGCCGGACCGCCGGCGCCAGGGCCGCCCGTCTGGCATCACATGGTGAACCGCCGCTGCCCAGGCAGGCTCACGCCTTCGCGGACCGCCCGTACAGCAGCAGCATGGCCAGGATGACCACGCCGTAGATGATCTGCCGCCCCGCCTCGGGCATCTGCGCCACGGACAGGATGGATTGCAGCAGCGTGATCAACATCACCCCGGCGACCGTGCCGAGGTACGTGCCCCGGCCGCCCAGGATGGAGGTTCCGCCCAGCACGACGGCGGCGATGGCCGGCAGCAGGTAAGAGTCTCCCATTCCCTGGTATGCCTTGTTCGAGTAGCCCGCGAGCAGGACCCCCGCCAGCGCCGACAAGCCGCCGGACAGGGCGAAGGCGAGCAGCACCACGCGCCGGGTGCGGATGCCGGACAGGTAGGCGGCCCGCTCGCTGTTGCCGATGCCGTAGACGGAGCGGCCGAACGTCGTCCGGTTGAGCACGAACACCGAGGCGGCCCCAAGGCCGAGCCAGATCCACACCGCGTTGGGGATGCCGCCCACCGCGTGCCCGGTGGCAAGGCGGTGCATCAACGGCGTGGCGCTGTCCTGCGGCGCCGCGCCGCCTGTGCGCAGGATCATCAGCCCTTGCGCCACCGCGTCCACGCCCAGGGTGAAGATCATCGACGGGACGCGGAGGTAGGCGACGCCCACGCCGTTCACCAAGCCGAGCGCCACGCCCGCCAGGACGCCGGCGGGGATCGCCAGCGCCCCGCCTGCCGGGCCGGCCGCCGCGGTCGCCATCATGCCGCCCACCGTGATCAGCCATGGCACGGACAGGTCGATCTGGCCGAGCAGCACCACAAGCATCATGCCGGTCGCGGGCATGGCCAGGAAGGCGCCGACCTGCAGCTGCTGCAGCAGGTAGCGCGGCGAGATGAAGTTGGCCGAGTAGAAGCTGCCCACTGCCAGCAGGGCCGCGATGCAGGCGAAGGCGGTCAGCACGGCCGGGTCGGGGCGGCGCAGGAAGCTCATCAGGTGAACAGGTCAAGGCGGTTGCGCAGGCGCAGCAGGCGGACGGAGCCGAGGCTCACCGCCGCCAGCAGCACCAGCCCCAGGAACAGCGGCTGCCACAGCGGGTCGAGGTCGAACACGAACAGCAGGTCGTTGATCGTGCGGAAGATCAGCGCGCCGAAGATGGCGCCGACCGCGCTGCCCGAGCCGCCGAACAGCGACACGCCGCCGATCACCACGGCCGCGATCGAGTTGAGCGTGTAGGTGGCGGCGTTGGTGGAGGAGGCCTCGCCCGAGGTGGTGATGAACGCCAGCAGCAGCCCGCCCGTGGCCGCGAGCAACCCGGCCAGGCTGTAGGCCAGCAGCTTGGCGCGCCGCACCGGCACGCCGGACAGGGTGGCGGACGCTTCCAACGACCCGACCGCGTAAACCGCCCGCCCCAGCACCGAGCGCCGGAACGGCAGCCACACGAGCAGCATGACCGCCAGCAGGAGGGCGGCGCTGGCCGGCGCGCCGCCGGGCAGTTGGCCGGTGACAGCGTCGGCCAGATCGTTGTTGACGTCGCCGCCCGGGTTCGGCCGCAGCAGCAGCGCCAGGCCGAAGTAGATCGAGCCGGTCGCGATGGTGACCACGATGGGCTGCAGGCGGCCCCAGATCACCAGGGCGCCGTTGAGCGCGCCGCACGCAAGGCCGGCGCCCAGCACGCCGGCGATGCCCAGCGCCGTGGCGCCGGGCGGGCCGATCACGACGGCGGAGGCCAGGCAGTCCGCCAGGATGAACACCGCCCCCACCGACAGGTCGATGCCGCCGGTGAGCACGACGAAGGTCTGCGCCACGGCGACCAGCGCCAGCAGCACGCCCTTGTTGGCGGCCGTCTGCACCACGTTGGCGCTGAAGCCCGCCGGGTGCTTGGCGAGGTAGAGGGCGAAGATGGCCGCGAACACCAGCAGGGCCGACAGGGTGGGGCGCTGGCCGCGCAGCCGGTGCCCCCAGTCGCCGGTCAAGGCAGCGGCTCCGGCTGGTCCGGCCCGATGTTCAGGGCGCTGGCGACCAGCGCCCGCTCCGTGATGCCGGCGCCGGCAAGCTCGCGCCGCACCCGGCCCTCATAGAGCACCAGCACCCGGTCGCAGCAGCCGATCAGCTCCGCGTAGTCCGTCGAGTACAGCAGGATGGCCGCGCCCTGGGCCGCGAGGTCGCGCAGCAGCTGGTAGATTTCCCCCTTGGTGCCGACGTCGATGCCGCGCGTCGGGTCGTTCAGCAGGATGACTCGCGGCGCGTTCATCAGCCACTTGGCCAGCACCACCTTCTGCTGGTTGCCGCCCGACAGGGCCGCCACGGGAACGCCGCTGCCGGCCGTCTTGATCGCCAGCAGCTTGACCATCCTGGCGATCGCCTTCCGCTCGGCGGCCCAGTCCAGCACGCCGCCATGGGAGAGCAAGCCCAGGGAAGCGAAGGACAGGTTCTCGCCCACCGACATCGGCAGCATGAGGCCTTCTGTCTTGCGGTCCTCCGGGATCAGCGCGACGCCCTGGGCCGCAGCGCCGTGCGGCCCGCCGCCGGCCGCCGGCTCGCCGCCCACCAGCACCTCCCCGGACACGCCGCGCAGCACGCCGAACAAGGCCAGCAGCAGCTCGCGCTGCCCCTGCCCGTCCAGCCCGCCGAGGCCCACGATCTCGCCGGGGCGCACGGCCAGGGAGATGCCGGCCAGCGCGCCGCCCCAGGACAGGTTGCGCACTTCCAGCACGGGAGGGGCGTCCGGGACTGGCGGCTTGGGCGGGAACACCTGGCTGCAGTCCCGCCCGATCATCATGGTCACGATCTCGTCGTCCGTCCTGGACCCGGCGGCGAAGCTGTCCACCCGGCGGCCGTTGCGGAACACGCTGCACTCGTCGGCCAGCTCGGCGATCTCGTCCATGCGGTGGGAAATATAGACCAGCGCCATGCCCTGCGCGCGCAGCTGCTTCAGCAGGCGGAACACCGGCGCCACGTCGGCCGCGGTCAGGGCGGAAGTGGCCTCGTCCAGGATGAGCAGCCGCGGCGCGCGAACCAGCGCCTTGGCGATCTCGACCAGCTGGCGGCGGGACAGCGGCAGGTCGCGCACGGGCGCCATGGGATGGATGCCCTCCGCCCCCGCTCCCACCTGGGCCAGCGCCGCTTCCGCCACCCGCCGCTGCGCCCGGCGGTCGATGAGGCCCAGGCGGCGGGGCGGGTCGCTGATGAGGATGTTGTCCGCCACCGACAGGTCCGGCAGGAGGGACAGCTCCTGGAAGATGCACGCAACCCCGGCGGCGTTGGCGGCGGCGGGGGTGGCGAACCGGACGGGCGCGCCGTCCAGGTGCATGGCGCCGGCGTCCGGCTGCACGACGCCGGCCATGCACTTGATCAGGCTGGACTTGCCCGCGCCGTTCTCCCCGAGCACCGCGTGGATGCGGCCGGCGCGCACCAGGAGGTCCACGCCGTCCAGCGCCAGCACGCCGCCGTAGCGCTTGGTGATGCCCGCCATGCGGAACAGCGGCTCGCCGGGCGCAGGCATCAGCGCATCACTGATTGGTTTCAGACTGGCCCATGATCTCCTGCGCGGTGAAGCTGATGCCGCAGGTCGGAAACGCGTTGCCGACGAAGAAATTGTCGCCCTGGTCCGGGAAGGTGTTGTCGCCCGCCTTGAAGCCCGGGTCCTCGACGTGCGCGAGCGGCAGCTTGACCGATTGCGGCACCACCTCCCCGTCCAGCGCCGCCAGCGTCATCTTGACCGCGACGGCGACCTGCGCCGGGCCGGTGCCCCCGGAGGCGCATTTCAGCCCTTCCCCCTCGTGCGCCAGGCACAGCTTGCGAAAGCCGTTCTCCGTCTCGGCGGCGGCCGGCACGAGGGGCTGCCCGGCGTCCATGAACGCGCGCACCGCGCCGGTCGAGCCGCCCTGCGCGGTCAGGCCGTCGAAACGCCCATGAACGGCCAGCGCGTCGGCCACGACCTTCTGCGCCGTGCCATCGTCCCAGCGGCCGACCACCTCCGTGACGCTGAACGGCTTGCCGGAGGCCTTCAGCGCGTCCTGCACGCCCTTGTGGCGGTCGGCGTCGACCGTGGTGCCGCTGACGCCGCGGACCTCGAGCACGGAGCCGCCCTTCGGCAGCGACTGCACCAGCCACTCGCCCCAGTACTGGCCGAGGCCGAGTTGGTCGACGTTGACGTTGATCGCCTCGTCGGTGTCGATCGTGTTGTCGAACGCGACCAGCACGATGCCTGCCTGCTGCGCGCGCCGCACCACGGACTTGAAGGCGGTCGGGTTCTGGGCGTTGACGATGACGGCGTCGTAGCCGGAGTCGATGAAGTTGTTGACCGCCGAGATTTGCGCCGCGATGTCCTCGCCGGTCGAGACGACCTTGAACTCCTTGAGCTTGGCCTTGACCTCCGGCTGCTCGGCGTAGGCCTTGGCGGTGCGGATCATCTGGATGCGCCAGGTGTTGCCGATGAAGCCGTTGACGAGCGCCACGCGGTAGGGACCGGCCTTCTTGGGGTATTGGAAGAACTTGGTCTGCGCTGTCCATGGCACGTAGCACTGCGGATCAGCAGACGGACCCGGCACCACCTGCGGCCCAGCCGCCAGGGCGGTGCCGCCAAGGAACGGCGCGAAGACCAGCGCGGCAAAGCCCTGCTTCAGTCGTGATGGTGCTGTCTTCACGGCGTCACCCCTGCTGCATTCTCGTTTGTTGACCAAGGATGCGGCCTGGCCCCCCACCGTGCAAGGCCAGCTACATGCCGCCGTTGATCGTCAGGATCGTGCCCGTCGTGTAGCCGGAGCGCGGGCTGGCCAGGAACACCACGGCGTCGGCGATCTCCTCCGGCGTGGCGGCGCGCCCGAACGCCATGGCGCGGGTCAGCTCTGCCCAGCGGCCGGCATCGCCCAGATCCCGCTCGGCCCGGGCGCGCAGCAGCATCTCCATCCGCTGCGTCGCCACGGGGCCAGGGTTGATGCCCACCACCCGCATCCCGTCCGCCGGCGCGGCGCGGCCGAGCGCGCGGGTGAACGCCATCAGCGCCGCGTTGCCTGCGCTGCCGGCGATGTAGGCCGGCTCGAAGCTCTCGCCCGCCGAACCGACCACGTTCACCACCGTGCCGGCCCGCCCCTTCAGCACAGGATACAGCGCCCGGGTCAGGTTGATGAAGCCGAACACCTTGAGGTCCCACGCCGCGCGCCACCGCGCCTCGTCCACCTGCAGCAGCGTGCCCGGCGGGATGGCGCCCGCATTGTTCACCAGCACGTCGATGGGGCCGGCCGCTTCAGCCAGCCGGGAAGCCTCGTTGCTGTGCGACAGGTCGGCCGGCATGGTTTCGACCTGCACCTGGTGGCGGCTGCGGATCAGCCCGGCGGCTTGGTCCAGCACCGCCGGGTCGCGCGCAGCCAGCACCAGGCTGCACCCTTCGGCGGCCAGCGCCATGGGGCGGGCCGCGGCCGATGCCCTTGGAACCGCCGGTGACGAGCGCGCGCTTGCCTGACAGATGCATGTCCATGGCGGCTCGCTTGAACCGGGCACCCGGCTTTGTCAAAGTCCGGTTCATGGCCACCACCCCGCCCATCACCCCCCCCCAGACCGGGGCGCCGCCCGAAAAAGAACCCCAACCCCCCCCGAAAGCCCGCAA
>CAXTNC010000007.1:8285-35628 GCA_964245495.1 uncultured Acetobacteraceae bacterium | reverse complement strand
CACGTCGTTGGCGATGGAGAAGGTGGTGAGCGAGCCGCGGGTGATCAGCAGCTGCTTGCCGATCTCCACCACCTCGATCAGCTTGGTGGGATCGCTGTCCAGGTCCACCATGTTGCCGGCCTCGCGCGCGGCCTGGGTGCCGGTCTGCATCGCGACCCCCACGTCCGCCTGCGCCAGGGCCGGCGCGTCGTTGGTGCCGTCGCCGCACATCGCTACCAGCCTGCCTTCGGACTGCACCCGGCGGATGTAGTCGAGCTTGTCCTGCGGGGTCGCCTGGGCGAGGAAGTCGTCCACGCCCGCTTCCGTGGCAATGGCGGCGGCCGTGACCTTGTTGTCGCCGGTGATCATCACCGTCTTGATGCCCATGCGGCGCAGGGCGGCGAAGCGGTCGCGGATGCCGGGCTTGACGATGTCCTTCAACTCGATCACGCCCATCAGCCGCTCGTCCGCCGTCACCGCCAGCGGCGTGCCGCCGGCGCGGGCCACGCGGTCCACCGCCGCGCTGAACGCCGCTGGGGCGCCGGACTGCACGACGCTTTCCACGGCGCCCTTGCGCCAGTGGCGCGCGCCCGCGTCCAAGCCGGAAACGCGGGTGTTGGCGGTGAACGGCACGACAACGGCCCCGGCTGGCTGCTCCAGCGTGAGGCCGTGGCGGTCCCGCACGTAGGTCAGCACCGAGCGGCCTTCCGGCGTCTCATCGCCGAGCGAGGCGTAAGCGGCGGCCTCGGCCAGGGTGCGCTCGTCCACGCCCGCCACCGGGTACAGCCCGGCGGCCATGCGGTTGCCGAAGGTGATGGTGCCGGTCTTGTCCAGCAGCAGCGTGTCCACGTCGCCTGCCGCCTCCACCGCGCGGCCGGAGGTGGCGACGACGTTGAAGCGCACCAGCCGGTCCATGCCGGCGATGCCGATGGCGGACAGCAGGCCGCCGATGGTGGTGGGGATCAGCGTCACCAGCAGGGCGGCCAGCACGGGCACGCTGAGGTCGGTGCCGGAGTAGTGCGCCAGGCCCACCAGCGTCACCACGGCGATCAGGAAGATGATGGTGAGGCCGGCGAGCAGGATGTCGAGCGCGATCTCGTTGGGCGTCTTGCGGCGCTCCGCACCCTCGACCAGCGCGATCATGCGGTCGATGAAGGTGTTGCCGGGGTCGGCGGTGATGCGGACCACGATGCTGTCCGACACCACCATGGTGCCGCCCGTGACCGCGCTGCGGTCGCCGCCGGCCTCGCGGATGACGGGGGCGCTTTCGCCGGTGATGGCGCTCTCGTTCACGCTGGCGATGCCTTGGACGATCTCGCCGTCGCCGGGGATGAGGTCATTGGTTTCCACCAGCACCAGCATGCCGTTGCGCAGCGCCGAGGCGGGCGTGGCTTTGGGCGTGCGGTCCGCAAGGCTCGCGATCACCTTGGCCGTGGCGTCGCTGCGGGAGCGGCGCAGGCTTTCGGCGCGGGCGCGGCCACGGCCTTCCGCCACGGCCTCGGCAAAGGTTGCGAACAGCACCGTCAGCCACAGCCAAAAGGCGATGGCGACGGGGAAGGTCCAGCTGGCGCCGGTCAGCACGTTGCGCACGCCGAGGATGGTGACGAGGGCGGCCACCACCTCGGTGACGAAGATCACCGGGTTCTTGATGAGGTTGGCGGGGTTCAGCTTCACCACGGCGTCCCGCGCGGCGCGGGCGAGCAGGGACGGCTCGAACAGCGAGATCGTTTCGGCGGTCTGCGCCATGGTCAAGGTCGTCCTAAGGTCAGTAGCTCGTGCCGGCGAGCAGCGAGAAGTGCTCCGCCAACGGCCCGAGCGAGAGGGCGGGCAGGAACTGCAGGCCGCCCAGGATGAGGATCACGCCGATCAGCAGCCCGATGAACAGCGGCCCGTCGGTCGGGAAGGTGCCCGCGCTGGGCGCGAGCTTCGGCTTGCCCGCCACCGACCCGGCGATGGCCAGCACCGGCACCAGGAAGGCGAAGCGGCCCAGCAGCATGGCGGCGCCCAGCCCGTAGTCCAGCAGCGGCGTGTCGGCGGTGAGGCCGGCGAAGGCGCTGCCGTTGTTGCCGGTGGCGCTGGTCCAGGCATACAGCATCTCGCTCAAGCCGTGCGGCCCGGCGTTGGCCAGCGAACCTTGCCCGGACGCGCTCGTGAGCGCCAGCGCGGTGCCGCTCAGGATGCACAGCGGCAGGATCAGCACCGCCAGCATGGCCAGCTTGATCTCGCGCGCCTGCACCTTCTTGCCAAGGTACTCCGGCGTGCGCCCCACCATCAGCCCGGCCACGAACACGGCCAGCAGCGCGAACACGATGATGCCGTACAACCCCGAGCCGACGCCGCCGGGAACGATCTCGCCCAGCTGGATCAGGAACATCGGCACCATGCCGCCGAGCGGGGTGAAGCTGTCATGCATCGCGATGACGGCGCCGTCCGAGGTGGCGGAGGTGGTGACGGCGAACAAGGAGGACATGGCGGCGCCGAAGCGCACCTCCTTGCCTTCCATGTTGCCCATGGAGGGGTCGATGCCCAGCGCGGTGAGCAGCGGGTTGCCGGGCGCCTCGGCGGCGTAGCAGCACACCACGAAGGTGACCATCAGGATGGCCATGACCCAGAACAGCGCGAAGCCCTGCTTCCGATCCTTGACGATCTCGCCGAACATGACGGCGAGCGAGAACGGGATGACGATCTCGGACCAGGTTTCGACGATGTTGGTCAGCGCGGTCGGGTTCTCGAATGGGTGGGCGGAGTTGGCGTTGAAGAAGCCGCCGCCGTTGGTGCCGATCAGCTTGATGGCTTCCTGGAACGCCACCGGGCCGCGGGCGATGGTCTGCTTGGCGCCTTCCAGCGTGGTGGCGTCCACGTAGGCGGCCAGCGTTTGCGGCACGCCGCTCGCGATGAGGAAGATGGTGTAAAGGATGACGAGCGGCAGCAGCACGTAGAGCGTGATGCGGGTGAGGTCGGCCCAGAAATTGCCGAGCAACTTAACCTCGCCGGCCGCGAAGGCGCGGGCCACGGCGACGGCGGCGGCGATGCCTGTGGCGGCGGACAGGAAGTTGTGGACGGTCAACCCCCACATCTGGCTGCCGTAGGACAGCGCCGACTCGCCGCTGTAGGCCTGCCAATTGGTGTTGGTGACGAAAGAGATGGCCGTGTTGAACGCCAGTCGCGGCGACATGCCGTCGAAATGCTGCGGGTTGAGCGGCAGCACGTCCTGGAAGCGCAGCATGAGGTAGAGGATGAGGAAATGCACCGCTTGCAGCACGATCAGCGCCGTCGTGTAGGTGCGCCAGCCCATGCCGCGCGCCGGGTCCACGCCGGCGAGGGCGTAGAAGCTGCGCTCGATGGGGGCGAGCACGAGAGAGAGGACCGTGCGCCCGCCGCCCACCACGGCGGCGATGTAGCGGCCCAGCGGCACGGCGCAGAGAAAGACAAGCGCCAGCACCAGCGAGATTTGCAGCCAGCCGACAAGCGTCACTCAGAAGTCCTCCGGCCGGACCAGCGCCCAGACCAGGTAGATCAGCAGCCCGGCCGCGACCGCGCCGCCAAGGTACAAGTCGAGCATGGGGCTAGATCCGCTCGCACAGCGCGGCGTAGGCAGCCATGAGCAGGATGCCCCCGGTGCCGAAGACGATGATGAGGATGTCGGACATGGGCTACCTTCATGCGTTCGGGCGTGGCCCGGCAACCTAGAGGTAAGCTGGATGCCGTAAAGCTGTCGTTTGAGAAAGAGCGGCGGGGAATAAAGGAGTGGTAAAGGCGGCCTGGTTGCCGGCCTCTCCCGCCAGGGCGGGAGAGGAGGATGCCGGTCAACGGATCGCGCGCAGCACCGAGCGGTCCTCGCCGGCCAATGAGCGGTACACGGCCAGGTAGTCCTTCGCCATGCGCCGGGCGGTGAACCGCTCCTCGAAGCGGCGGCGCACGCGGGCGCGGTCCAGCGTGTGCAGGCGGCTCACGGCGGCGGCGGCGCCTTGGATGTCTTCCACGATGAAGCCGGTCACGCCGTCCTCGACGATCTCCGGCACGGAACCGCGGTTGAACGCGATCACCGGGGTGCCGCAGGCCATCGCCTCGATCATCACCAGGCCGAACGGCTCCGGCCAGTCGATCGGCATCAGCAGCGCGGCGGCGCCGGACAGGAAGCCTGGCTTCTGCTTGTCGTTGATCTCGCCGATCATCTCCACGCCGGGTCCGGCCAGCAGGGGGCGGATGGTCTGCTGGAAATACACCTTGTCCGCGACATCGACCTTGGCGGCCAGCTTGATCGGCATCCCAGCGGCTTGGGCGATGCGGATGGCACGGTCCGGGCACTTCTCCGGGGCGATGCGGCCGAGGAAGGCGAGGTAGCCTTGCGGGTCGCCTTGCGGGGTCAGCAGCTTCTCCGGCAGGCCGTGCAGCACCGTGCCGGCGTAGTTGGCCTGCGGCAGCGGGCGGCGCTGGCTGTCCGAGATCGACACCACGGGGGCGTTCGGGAACATGTCGAACACCGGCTGCAGCTCCGGCAGGTCCAGCCGGCCGTGCAGGGTGGTGACGAAGGGCGTGCGCTGGCGGCCGAACAGGCTGAACGACCAGTAGTCCATGTGGAAGTGCAGCACGTCGAACTCTTCCGCCTGGCGGCGCACCGCCTCCATCAGCAGCATGTGCGGCGCGATCGGATCCCGGATCGCCGGGTCGAGCCGCAGGGCGCGGGGCCAGATCGGCTCCAGCTTGGCGGAGGTCACGCTGTCACCGCTGGCGAACAGGGTGACGTCATGGCCCATGGCGACCAGTTCCTCCGTCAGGAAGCTGACGACCCGCTCCGTGCCCCCATACAGCTTGGGCGGCACCGCTTCGTGCAAGGGGGCGACCTGGGCGATCCGCATGGTGGGGCAACTCCTCGACATGTGCAGGGCATTATGCGCCCGATCACGGCATCAATGCGGCGGACGGCTCACGAGGGCGTCAGAGCCTTGATCTCACGCATGGACGCGCTGGTCTTGCCCCGTCGGGCTGCGGCGCAGGGTGTCGAGGCAAATCGTCTCGAACTGGCGGGCAATCACGTTCCATGAGAAGCGCTGCTCCAGCCGCGCCCGCCCTGCCGCGACCAGGCCCGCACGCAGGGCTGGGTCAGCCAGCAGTTGAAGGATCGCGCCGGCAAACCCTGCCGGGTCGTCGGCTTGGAGAAAGTGCTGGCCCGGCTCGATGTCCAAGCCCTCGATGCCGACGCGGGTGGCGACGACGGGGCGACCCATCGCCATCGCCTCGAACGCCTTGATGCGGGTGCCGCTGCCGACCCGCAGCGGGATGACGGCCACATCCGCCTGCGCCACATGGGGGCGGATGTCGGGCACGGCGCCGGTGAAGGTCCAGGGCAGGTTGCGGGCCTGGGCGGCGGCGGCCAGCGCCGCGGGCGGGTTGCGGCCAACGATGAGCGCGCGGGCGTCCGGGCGGGCGGCGGCCACGAGTGGCCATATCTCGTCCATCAGGAACGAAATGCCGTCCATGTTGGCGGGCGAATCCATGACTCCGGTGAAGACGACCGTGTCCGCCCGGGCGCGGGCGGGCGGCAGGGGGGCGAAGTAGGCAAGATCGACGCCCGTGTCGATCGGCGTCACCGACGGGAGGCCGTAGCGCCGCCGCAAGGCGTCCGCGTCGCGCGCGGAAACGGCGATGACGGCCTGGTAACGGCGCAGCGCCTCGCCCTCGAAGCGGCGCATCTTGCCGGCCTGGCCGCGCCAGACCAGTTTCCACAGGCCGCGTGCGCGTGCGGCGTGGCGCTCGAAGATCTCCGCTTCCACGTTGTGGGTGAACATCACGGAGGCAGCCGCGCCGGCGCCGGGATCGAGCACGGCGGCGTGCGGGAAATCCGCCACCACGAGGTCAGGCCGCCAGCGTGCCACCGCCTGGGCGATGGCGGCCCGCCAGGGCCGGACGGGGCGCTGCGGCCAGGAGGCGAACGAATCGCAGGCGGCGTCGATCTCGGCGCGGAAACGGCCGGCGCCGGCTGGGGCGGGGGAGGCCAACGCCACCTCGAACGCGCCGCCCTTGAGGCCGCGCAGGATGTTGGCCGTCCTGATCTTGCCGCCCTCGTCCATCGGGAACAGGAAGCGGGGGCTGATGAAGAGCAGGCGCGGCCGGGTCACCAGCAGATGCCTTGGTAGGCGATCCCCGGCTTGGCTTGGAGGGCGGGGATGCCCGCAAGATCGAACACCGCGTGGCCGTCCAGCGCCGCGAGCAGCGCGGGCTGGTCCTCCGCGCCGAGGTGGCCGACCACGGCGAGGCGGCTGCCGTCCAGCGCTGCGGCCACGTCGTCCACCAGCAACCGCTCGATGTGAGGGATCTCGCGGTCGATGTAGCTGCGGTTGCTGCCCATCAGCAGCGCCACCCGCACGTGGCGGTCGTAGATGCGCAGGTCGAAGCCGTGGCCGATCAGCTTCTCCGCCAGCACGACGAAGGGCGACTCGCGCAGGTCGTCCGTGCCCGGCTTGAAGGCGAGGCCGAACAAGGAGACGCGCTGGCGGCCCTGGCGCAGGATGGCGTCGTACACCCGGTCCACGACGGCCGTGTTGCTGGGCAGCAGGCTTCCCAGCAGCGGGGCGGCCACGTCCCTGCTGCGGGCGAGGGAGATGAAGCTGCGCGTGTCCTTGGGCAGGCAGGAGCCGCCGAACGCGAAGCCGGGGCGCAGGTAGGCCGGCGACACGTTCAGGATGCGGTCCTCGCGGAACAGGCGGAACGCCTCGCGCGCATCCACGCCGTAGGCCGCCAGCACCTGGCCCGCCTCGTTGGCGAAGGCGAGCTTGACCGCGTGGTAGGCGTTGGACAGGTACTTCACGCTCTCGATGACGCGGTAGGGGGCCACGTGCACGGGCGCGTCGATGCTGGCGTACAGCTCGCGCAGCGCTGGGGCGTCGTCGCCGGGTCGCGCGCCGATCAGGGTGAAGGGCGGGGCGTGGAAGTCCCGCACCGAGGTGCCTTCGCGGAGGAACTCGGGGTTGCTGTAGTAGCTGAAGCCCTCGCCGTGCCGATGGCCGGACTCACGCTCCAGGATGGGGATGACGCGCTCCTCCGCCGTGCCGGGGGGCACAGTGGAACGCATGATGACCGTGTGGGGCGAGGCCTTGTCCCGCAGCGCGCGGCCGATCAGGGCGGAAACCTGGTCCACCGCGTCCATCGACACGCTGCCGTTGGACGCGCTGGGGGTGCCGACGGAGATGAACGTGACCTCGGACCCGGCGACCGCGGCCGCCGCATCGTCCGTCGCGCGCAGGCGGCCGGCCCGGACGCCCGCGGCGATCAGCCCGTCGATCTCGGCTTCCACGATGGGCGACTGGCCGCGGTTGAGCATGGAAACCTTGTCAGGGGAAACATCGACCGCGATGACCTCGTGGCCGGAGGCGGCCAGGCAGCCGCTTGCCACGACGCCGACGTAGCCCGCACCGAAGATGGAAATTCTCATGGGACCCTGGATAGCCGCAAATGATCTACAGATCACTTACCAGGGGCAAGCCGGAGGATGCCATCCCAGCAGGCAAGCCACTTCCGTCTGGCCTTGCCATGGACGATCAGCAGCATGGAGGCAATCGGCCGTTTCGGCTGGACCAGCGGCCGTTCGTCAGGCAGCAAGGAAACACCCGCGCCGCGACGGTCAAGGCCGGGACGGCCGGCAACCTGTCCGGGCACGGAGCAAGCCGCCGGTGCACACTGGAGCCAAAACAAACCTCCAAGCCGCCGCATGAGGCTTTCCACCAAACGGCCCGGCGATCGAGGAACTCGTGCGGGCGCGGCCCAAGCGGCGCCGCGGCCGAGCGCTGGCGGGAAAGCGCCGGCGGGAACGGGTGGAGCCTGGCGGCGGGCCGGGACTGCGGCATGAGGCTGATCGCCACCGCCGCGTTCTGCGCCGGAGCGGTGCTGTTCGTCGTGTTGATATGGGCCGGCGGGGCAGGGCTTGTCTGGCGCAGCGCCGGGCTGCTGGGGCCGGGCGGCTTCATGGCCGTGACCACTCTCCATCTGGCGCTCATGGGCCTGATGGGCGCGGCCTGGTGGCTGCTGGAGGGCACCGGCCCGCGGCGCTGGCCGCGCTTCGCCTGGGGCCGTGCGGCCCGCGACTCCGCCGCCGAGGTGCTGCCCTTGTCGCAGTTGGGCGGCTACGTGGTCGGGGCGCGGGCCGTGACGCTGGTGGGCGTGGGCCGCGTGTTCGCGGCGGCCTCCACCGTGGTGGACGTCACGGCCGAGCTGGTGGCCCAGCTTGGCTACGCTGCGCTCGGCTTGGCGCTGCTGGACGGGCTGCGGCCGGGGTCCGGCCTGGTCGGCCCGGCGCTGGCGGCGGTGGCCGCGATGGCGGGATTGGCGGCGGCGTTCATCGCCGTGCAGGCCCGCGGCGTCGGGCTGATCGAGCGGTGCGGCGCCGCGCTCGCGCGCACGCTGCTCGGCCGCGGCCTGGGCGAGATCGGGGGAGGCGCCGGGCAGGTCCAGGCCCGCATCCATGCCCTGCACGCCCGCCCGGCGATCCTGCTGGCGGCGTGCGCCGTCCATGCTGCGGCTTGGCTGCTCAACGGCGTGGAAACCTGGCTGACCCTGCGGCTGATGGGCGTGGCGCTGGGCGTGCCGGAGGCGATCGTCATCGACAGCCTGCTCTACGGCCTGCGCAGCGTCGCGTTCATGGTGCCGAGCGCCATCGGCGTGCAGGAAGGCGGCTTGATCCTGCTGTGCGGGCTGTTCGGCGTCGGTGCGGACACGGCCCTCGCCCTGTCGTTGATCAAGCGGGCGCGCGACCTGCTGATCGGCATTCCCGTCCTGCTGGCCTGGCAAGGGCTGGAAGGGCATCGCGCCTGGGGTGCTGCACGGGCCTTGCGAGATGTCCCGCCCTGACATGTCCCGCCCTGGCCCGGCGCCGGTGCAGCGGCGCATCATCCACATCGACATGGACGCGTTCTATGCCTCCGTGGAGCAGCGCGACGACCCGGGCCTGCGCGGCCTGCCGGTCGCGGTGGGAAGCAGCCGCGAACGCGGCGTGGTGGCGGCAGCCAGCTACGAGGCCCGCGCGTTCGGGGTCCGCTCCGCCATGCCGTCCGTCACGGCCCGGCGCCAGTGCCCGGCGCTGGTGTTCGTGCCGCCGCGGTTCGATGTCTACAAGGCGGTGTCGCAGCAGGTCCACGGCGTGTTCGCGCGCTACACTTTCCTGATCCAGCCCTTGTCGCTGGACGAGGCCTACCTGGACGTGACCGTTCCGCTGCTCGACCGCGGATCGGCGACCGCGGTCGCGGCCGAGATCCGGGCGGCGATCCGCGCCGAAACCGGCCTGACCGCCTCCGCCGGCGTGTCCTACAACAAGTTCCTGGCCAAGCTCGCCTCCGACCACCGCAAGCCGGACGGGCTGTTCGTCATCACGCCGCGGATGGGGCCGGCCTTCGTCGAGGCGCTGCCGGTGGGCCGCTTCCACGGCGTGGGGCCGGTGACGGCGGCCAGGATGAACGCGCTCGGCATCCACACCGGCCTCGACCTGCGCCGGCAGTCCCGCGCGTTCCTCGTCCAGCACTTCGGCAAGGCGGCAGACTACTACTATGGCATCGCCCGCGGAGAGGACGAGCGGCCGGTGGAGGCGGACCGGGTCCGCAAGTCGGTGGGCGCGGAAACCACCTTCGCGCGTGACCTGGTGGATTGGAGCGATGTCGGCCCTGCGCTGGCGCCGGTGTTTGCCAAGGTCTGGGCCGCGTGCAGCCGGGGCGGGCACGCGGGGCGGACGGTGACGGTGAAGGTCAAGTACGCCGACTTCCAGCAGATCACCCGCAGCCGGTCCGGAACGGGGCCGGTCGGCTCCCCCGGCGAGCTGGAGCGCATCAGCCTGGAGCTGCTGCAGCCGTGCTTCCCGCCGCGGCGCGGCATCCGGCTGCTCGGGGTGACGATCTCCGGCTTGACGGCCTGCGCAAGCCGGAGCGAGACCCAGCTGGACCTCCTGCTGGATGTGGAGGAAACACCTCGGCGAGGCGTGGCTTAGGGGCCTGCGGCGCGGCTGGATGCTGCATGGCGCGTTGCTTCAGGCTTCCCAAGGTCGCGGTCAGGACAGGCGGGCTGCTATGGTTGCCTGGCTGACCAGCAAAAAGAAGGATGACCATGCGTCCGACCACCATCTTGCTCGCCATCGCCGCGCTCGGGGCTGCAAGCCCGGCGGTGGCGCAGCCGAACCCGCAGCAGCTGCTGCAAGGCCTGTTGTCCGGCAACCAGGGCCAGGATGACGCCATACGGGACGCGTTCGAGCGCGGATACCGGCGCGGCCGGCAAGACCAGGAGCATGCCGACCGGGACCGTGGCCCGCCGCCGGGCGAGCGCGGCTACCCGCCGCCGGGCGAGCGCGGCTATCCGCCGCCGGGCAGTTACGGGCAGGGTCCGCGTGATGCTCCGCCACCCGGCTCACCCTACGAGCGCTAGCACGGACCGGCCAGTTGCCCGGGCGGCAAGGCCCGATGACCCCCGGCAACGTTCGTCAAACCAAACGAGGCTTTGCCGCGGAAGGCTGACAAGGGACTTGACCGCGTGCGCCGCTGCTGGTGACACGCTCTGAACGCGGGTTCTCGGCAAGGCGCATGGGAGTTTGACGGTGGCACGGGCGGTCAAGACGACGAAAGCTGCAAAGCCGGCGCAGCCCACGGCCAAGGCCAAGCCGGCCGTGAAACCGCAGGCCGTCGCGAAAGCAGGCAAGCCGTCCGTCGTCCCTGCGTCCCGCGCCGCGCCGCGCGGCCCGGCGATGCCCATGCCGAAGGTGAGCAAGGACGAGCTGCGCGCGCAGGTCGCCAAGCTGGAGGGCGCCAACGCCGCCCTGAAGGCGAAAGGCCGCGAGGCGAGCCGCGCCGCCAAGGAGGCGGGGCGCCGCATCGCCGAGCTGGAGGCCGAGGTGGCGCGGCTCCAGGGGCAGGCAGTCCGCCAGGCTGTTCCCGCCAAGGCCGCGACGGCCGAGGGCAAACGTCCTGGCCGTCAGCCGCGCAAGCGCGGGATTGACCCGGGCGACGCCGTTCCGCCCGGTGCCGCCGTCCTCCATCCGGAGCCGCTTGACGCCGAGGCGAAGGCTGCCCGCGACGCCCTTGAGGAGCACCTGTCGGGCGAGTAAGCCACCGAGCCGGATGCTCTGCCCGACGCCCTCATGACCGTCCACGCCGTCACCCTGCCGGATGGGCACCTGATCAGCGATGACCGCGCGCGTCTCGACATGGAGTTCGTCCATGCGTCGCTGGCGGAGCTTTATTGGGCGAGCGACCGGCCGCGCGCGGTGACGGAGCGCAGCTGGGCCAATTGCCTGTGCTTTGGTGTTTACGCCCCGGACGGCGTGCAGGCCGGGTTCGCCCGCCTGCTCACCGACTACGCGCTTCGCGCCCACCTCGGCGACGTGTTCATCCGGCCGGCTTCGCGCGGGATCGGCCTCGCCAAGGCGCTGGTCGGGACGATCCTGGCGCATCCCCGGCTTGCCACCGTCGGCAGCTGGACGTTGACGACGGCGGACCGCCACGGCCTCTACGCGCAGTTCGGGTTCCGCCCCGGCGAGGCGGACGGCCAATGGATGACGCTGGACAGAACGCCGCGTGGATAGCTTTGCGGCCCCCGGCGCAGCGTGGCCTGTCCCCGGCGTGCCCGAGCAGCGCGCCACGCGCATCGTGTTCTTCATCACCGGTTTCGGCAATTCCGCGTGGGCGGCGCTGGTGCCGTTCGCCAAGGCCCGGGCGGGGGTCAGCGACGGCGCCCTCGGGCTGCTCCTGCTGTGCCTGGGCATCGGCTCGATCGTCACCATGCCGGTGTCCGGCGCGTTGGCGTCCAGGTTCGGCTGCCGCCGGGTCATGGTCGCCGCCGCCCTCGCCGTCGCCGCGATGCTGCCCTTGCTTGCCGCCCTTGCGGCGCTCCCGTCCCTGATGGCGGCGTTGATGGCGTTCGGCGCCGCCATCGGCGCCATCGACATCGCGATGAACATCCAGGCCATCATCGTGGAGCGGGGCAGCGGACGCTCGATGATGTCGGGCTTCCATGGCCTGTTCAGCCTGGGCGGCATCGCCGGCGCCGGCGGGATGGCGGCGCTGCTGGGCGCCGGGGCCCCGCCCTTGGCGGCGACCGCCTGCGTGTCGCTCGGGATGCTTGGGGCGCTCGCCGTCTCGGCTCCGCACCTGCTGCCCTACGGCGCCAGGAGCGGGGGGGCGGCCTTTGCGGTCCCGCACGGGATCGTGCTGTTCATCGGCATCCTCTGCTTCGTGCTGTTCTTGGCGGAAGGGGCCGTGCTCGATTGGAGCGCAGTGTTCCTGGTCTCGGTCAGGCACATGGCGCCGTCCTACGCCGGGCTTGGCTACGCGGCGTTCTCGGCGGCGATGACGGTTGGGCGCCTCGCCGGCGACCGCATCGTGGACCGGCTGGGCGGCAGGCGGGTGGTGCTGGCCGGCGGGCTGTGCGCGGCGCTCGGGTTCATGGTGGCGGTCGCGTCGCCGTCCTGGCCGGCGGCGCTGCTGGGCTATGCCCTGGTCGGCGCCGGCTGCGCGAACATCGTGCCGGTCTTGTTCAGCGCCGCCGGGCGGCAAAGCGCCATGCCCGAGGGCGTCGCGGTTCCCGCCATTGCAACGCTCGGCTATGCCGGCATCCTGGCAGGGCCGGCCGGCATCGGCTTCATCGCCCACTTGACGTCGCTTCCGGCAGCCTTCCTGGTCGTGGCTGCCATGCTGGCCGCGGTGGCGCTGGGCAGCCGGAGGCTTTGAGGGCCAGCATGGACACGACGCACGATGCGAACTGGGTTGCTGGGGGCTGCCTGTGCGGCGGGGTGCGCTACGAGGTTGACCCGGCGGGCGCGTTCGACGCCGGCTATTGCCACTGCTCCATGTGCCGCCGGGCCAGCGGCGCGCCGGTCCTGGCATGGGCGCTGGTGCGGCGGGATGCCTTCCGCCTCGTCACTGGCGCGTTGAACCATTACCGCTCCTCCGACATATGCCGCAGGGCCTTTTGCCCGGTCTGCGGGTCGCAGCTGTTCTACGAAATCCCGAACGAACCCAGCATGATCGGCATCCACGCAGCGACCCTGGACCATCCGGCCCCGCCGCCGCTCCGCCCCCGGCTGCACATGTTTGCTGACGACCAGTTGTGCTGGTTCGCCCTGCGCGACGATCTGCCCCGGTTCGTGGACAACAAGCTGCCGCATCCGGACCGCCGCGGCTGATCCACCCTGGCCTGTGCCTTGCATCCTGAGGAGCGAAGGCAAGGAGACCAGCGATGGACGCAACCATGGGCCGCAACGGGCAGGCAGCCGCGCCGGCACGCACCCGATGGGTGCAGCTGCTGCTGGGCCTGGTCTGCATGATGGCGATCTCGTCGCCGCAATACGTTTGGACTCTGTTCACCAAGTCCTGGGGCGCTGAGCTGGGCGCCAGCCCGGCCGCCATCCAGGTCACGTTCTCCCTGCTCGTCGTGCTGCAAACCTTCTTCTCGCCGGCGCAGGGCTACCTCCTCGACCGGTTCGGCCCGCGGCTGCTGATCGCCGCGGGGGCGGCGCTGACGGGGCTGAGCTGGGTCATGGCCTCGGGCGCCGCTTCGCTCGCGGGCCTTTACCTCGCCTACGGCGTGCTGGGCGGGCTGGGAACGGGCATCGTCTATGTCGGCGTGGTGGGGTTGATGGTGCGCTGGTTCCCGGACCGCCGCGGGTTCGCCGCCGGGCTGGTGGCGGCGGGCTACGGCATGGGCGCCATTGCCACGACGTTCCCCATCTCGTCCAGCATCGCCGCCAGCGGATTCCGCCATGCGCTGCTGGTGTTCGGGCTGGGGTTCGGCGCGTTGGGGGCACTGGCGGCGCTCGGGCTGCGCACCCCGCCGCCCGCCGCCATCCGGCCTGCAGGCGCGCTGCGGGACACGTCTACCCGCGACATGCTGCACACCCCGCTGTTCTGGCTGATGTTCGCCATGATGGCGCTGATGTCCACCTCCGGCCTCATGGTCACCTCCCAGATCGCGACGCTGGCCGGCGACTACGGCGTGAGCGGCGCGACCGTGTTCGGCCTGGCGGCGCTGCCGCTGGCGCTGACGCTGGACCGCTGCACCAACGGGCTGACCCGGCCGTTCTTCGGCTGGCTGTCCGACCGCATCGGGCGCGAGGCCACCATGCTGCTGGCCTTCGGGCTGGAAGGCCTGGCCCTGGCCGCCTGGATGCTGACGCTGCGGGACCCGATGGCCTTCGTGCTGCTGTCCGGCGTGGTGTTCTTCGGCTGGGGCGAGATCTTCTCCTTGTTCCCCTCCACCCTCACCGACACGTTCGGCGCCCGCCATGCCACTGCCAACTACGGCTGCCTCTACATCGCGCAGGGTGTCGGCGCCGTCTTCGGCGGCCCCCTGGCCTCCCTGCTTCATGAAGCGGCCGGCAGCTGGGGGCCGGTGTTCGGCCTCGCCATCGGGGCCGACCTGCTGACGGCGGTGCTGGCCGTGGCGGCGCTGCGGCCGATGCGGCGGCGCTGGCTGGCCGCGCGGTTGCCCTCCGCCGCATAGCGGCCTATCTCCCGCCGCCTCACGACGCGGGCGGGATTGCGATGGATGGGCTGCGCCTGGGCGCCCCGGCGGGCTGGGCCGCGGAGGCGCGAGCCACGGCGCTGCTGGCGCTGCCGTCCATCGGCGCGCAGCTCGCCGCCATGAGCCAGAACACGGCGCAGGTCGTGCTCGCCGGGCACCTGGACGCTGGCGTGCTGGGCGCCGTGTCCGTGGGGGAGGCCGTGTGGGTGTTCGGCTTCGTGGCCGCGATCGGCCTCGCCAACGCTTTGCCGCCCCTGGTGGCGCAGCTGGACGGCGCCGGGCGCCGGGCGGAGGTGGGGGCGCTGTTCCGCCAGGCGCTGTTCCTGGCGGCGGCAAGCGGCTGCGCGCTGGCGGCTGCCACCGGCCTGGGCGGCCCGGCGCTGCTGCGTGCCCTCTCGCTCGACCCGGCGTTGACGGCAGGCGCAACCCGCTTCCTGCGCGCGCTGTGCGCCGGCGCGCCGGCCTTGACGCTGTTCCTCGCCTGCCGCGGCCTCAGCGACGGGCTGGCCAAGCCGCGGGCCGGGTTGGCGGCGGCGCTGGGCGGGCTCGCCGTGGTCGCGCCGCTGGGTTGGGCGCTGGCCTATGGCCGGCTGGGCTTGCCGCGGTGGGGCGCTGCCGGGTTCGGGATGGCCACGGCCTGCGCCACCTGGTGCGAGCTGGCCGGCATGGCGGCCTGGCTGCGCTGGTCGGGCCGCTGCCGGGGCCTCGGCGGCGGCGGCGCCTCACCCGACTGGCGCGCCATCGCCGGCCTGCTGCGGCTCGGGCTGCCGATGGCGGTCTCGGTGCTGCTGGAGGCCAGCCTGTTCAGCGTCAGCGCGCTGGCCATCGCCCGCTTCGGCCCCGTGCCGTCCGCCGGGCACCAGGTCGCGCTGGCGGCAGCGGCGCTAGCATTCATGGTGCCGCTGGGGCTGTCCACCGCCGTCACCGTCCGGGTGGGCCAGGCGGCAGGCCGGCAGGACCGCGCCGCCGTGCGCCGCGCCGGGCTGGCCGGCCTCGGCCTGACGGTGGCGTTCGAGTGCGTGACCTGCGCCCTGTTCACCCTGGCGCCCGGCCCGGTGGTGCGCCTGTTCACCGCCGATGCCGCCGTGGCCGCCGCCGCGGCGCCGCTGCTGCGGCTGGCCGGGGTGTTCCAGCTGTCGGACGGCGTGCAGGTCGTCGCCTCCGGCGCGCTGCGGGGGGTGAAGGACGTGCTCGTGCCGGTGGCGATCACCGCCACGGCCTACTGGGCGGTGGGAATGACGGCCGCGCTGCTGCTGGCGTTCACGGCGGGCTGGCAGGCCGTGGGGATGTGGACGGGGCTGATCGCCGGGCTGACCACGGCCGCGGTGCTGCTGACGGCGCGGTTCGTGGTGGTGAGCGGACGGACATGAGGGCGTCCCGGATGCCCAGCACGTTGAGCGCCGCCGCCGCCGCGCCGTAGCCGAGCGCGCCCGCGGCCACCTGGGCCGGCAGCCCCGCCGGGGCCAGGCGCACGCAGGCCGCCATGAACCCGCACGCTGCCAGCACGCGGAAGGCGGGTCCGGCCGGAACAGGAATGGGCCAAGCCGACCGCCCTGCCACCCAGGCATGGATGCAGGAGGCGAGCGCCGCCGCGAACGCCGCCGTCGCTGCGCCGAGCGGCCCCCAGCGCGGCGTCAGTCCCAGCGTCAGCAGCACGGCCACGGACGCGGCCACCGCCGCAACGCCCACTTGCAGCCCCTGCCGCCGGCCGAGCTGGAAGGCGTGGTCCAGCCCGTGCGCCCGCACCCCGGCGAAGAACCCGGCGCCGGCGAGCCAGGGCGTGAGCGCCGCGACGGCGGGGGCATAGCGCGGGCCGACCAGGGCGGCGGCAATGGCCGGGGCGGTCACTGCCATGCCCACCGCCATCGGCCCCAGCACGGAGATCAGCAGCGCCAGGTTGGCCGAAGCCTGCTGACGGGCGCCCGCCTCGTCGCCCGCTTCCAGCCGCCGCACCGCCAGCGGGTACCCCGCCGACGCGATCCCGGCCGCGACGACGGCCAGCGTGTTCTGCACCAGCAGGAAGGCAGCGGTGTACAGCCCGAGGGCCTCGGCCGAATCCAGCGCCCCGAGCAGCGCGCGCACCCCGCTGCTGGCCACGGCGGCCAGGGCCAGGCTGGCGGCGAGCGGCAGGCCGAAGCCGAGCAGCTGCCGCGCCGCCGCCGGGTCGAATCGCGGCCTCATCCGGGAACCGCCCAGCGCCGCCCCGGCCAGGGACCCGGCCGCGGTGGCGCAGGCGGTCCACGCCGGGTCGCGCGTCCACCACGCGACAGATCCCGCGCCGAGCAGGGCGGCGATGGCGCGGATGGCGTTCATCAGCAGGAAGCGGCCGGGCCGCAGCCGCGCCACCTGGAGCCGGGACGCGAGTTCGAACCAGGAGGTGCACCACATCAGCAGCAGCCCTGCGCCCGCCGCCGGGCCGGCGCCGGCCGCCCATGCTGCCGCGGCCAAGGCTGCAGTCAGCGCCACCAGGGCGGCGAACAGCACCACCGCCGTGCCGGCCACCTCCGGGCCAGCCTGCGCCGAGGACCCGACGCGCAGGAGGGCCAGCCCCAGCCAGTCGAAGGCGAGGGTGGAGCCGAACGAGGCCACCACGAGCGCCAGGCCGTAGAACCCGTAGGCCGCCGGGTCGAGCAAGCGGGTGAGCAGGGCGGTGGCCGCCATGCCCATCAAGCCGGGGACGAGCTTGCCTGCGACGTAGATGGCGCCGTGGCGGATCAGCACGGGGCTTGGCGCCGCGAGGCTCCGGCCAGCCAGCCGCGCAAGCGCTGCCGCAGCCGCATCGGCACCAGCCAGAAGGCGAGGAACGGCAGCACGTGCATCGCCCGCGGCGCGCCGCGGGAGAACGCGCGGCGCAGCAGCAGGGGGAGGGCTGCGTAGTCGCCGCGCCCTGCCGCCTGGGAGCCGAGATAGATCAGGCAGAAGCCGCTGTAGGCGCGCCGGGTCATCAAGTCGCCCATGCCGTCCAGCCAGGCCAGCATCTCACGCCAGTCGAACCGGCTGCCGAGGGAATTAGGCTCGTCCTTATGCAGCACCACCAGGGGCTCCGGCAGCATCAGGAGCGGGGCGCCCTCCTGCTTGGTGAGGCGCAGCAGCAGGGCCGTGTCCTCCTGCTGTCGGTCCGTGCTGAAGCCGGTGCGGGCGAACAGGGCGGTGGGCATCAGGAAGGTGGAGGTGCCGATGTGCGTTTCGCCGCGGAACGGGGTGCGGCGGTCGAACAGGTACTCATCCACCGGCGCCGAGCCATCGTACAGGCGGCGCGGCCACAGCTCGATGCCGCCGGGCGTGTGCACGCGGGACCGGCAGGACACCAGCGCGTCCTGCCCCCCAGCGGCGGCCAGCTGGCGTTCCAGCTTCTCCGGCAGCCACTCGTCGTCGTCGTCCAGGAAGGCAATCCAACTCCCCGCCGCCCCAGCCGCTCCGGCATTGCGTGCGGCTCCGGCGCCGCACGGGGCGGCCAGCTGCAGCACGCGCACCCGCCTGTCCGGCCAACCGGCGAGGGCCTCGGCGGTCGCCGGGTCGGGACCGTCGATCACGACGACGGCCTCCAGGGCCGCGTGGGTCTGCGCCAGCACGCTGCGCAGGGCACGCGCGACGGGGTGCGGCCGCCTGACGGTGGGAATGACGACGGTGACAAGCGTCACGCCATCGCCCATCGCGGCTGGGCCTGCCGCCGTTCGTGCCACGCGCCCAGCGCCGCGAGCGCGGCCGGCATCATCAGGGTGAACCCGTCGGCGAACGGCATCGGGCCTTCGTCCAGGTTCAGCACGAGGTTGGCCAGCATGAACAGCAGCACCCAGCGGCATTCCTGCAACCCGCCGCGGCGCGCGGCCTGCACCGCCCGGGACAGGACGCGGCCCCACAGGAACAGGTAGGCGCCCAGCCCGGCCACGCCGAGCTGCAAAACCGTGTCCAGGTAGCCGTTGTGCGAGTCGGGCGCGCGCCAGCCGGCGAGCAGCCAGATGTATTGCACCTGCGGCGAGTCGTCGCTCCAGAACCCGGCGTAGCCATGCCCCAGCAGCGGGCGCTCCGCGATCACGCGCAGCACCTGCCGCCACAGCGGCGCGCGGCCGGTGAGCGATGCGTCCCGCCCCAGCAGGCCCCACACGGCCTCGGGCGCCACGGCCAGCATGGTGGCCGTGGCCAGCGCGGCCCAGCCTGCCCCGAAGCCGAGCAGCAGCCGCCCCCGCCCGCCGGACGCCATGGCCAGCGCCGCGCCGATCACCAGCAGCGCGATGGCCAGGGACGTGGCCGACCGCCCCAGCGCGATGCACAGCAGCAGCAGCAGCAGGGCGGCGATGCGGGACGGGCGCAGCCCGTCCGCCAGGGCGCGGTGGCAGACGCAGGTGACGCCCAGCAGCATGCACTCGGCCATCGGGTTCTTCTGGCTGAACACGCCGCGCATGGCGTTCTCGTAGCCGAGCGCCGTTTCCCGCCCGATGCGCGGGGCGGCCACGAACACCAGGATGGACAGCGCGCCCAGCGCCACGGCGGCGCGCCCGGCCTGGTCGATGGCGCCGCCCAGCCCAAAGGTTTGCCGCAGGTAAAGCCCGAACAACACGCAGCTGGCCAGGGACACCGAGCGCCGCAGGGTGGTGGCCGGGTTGCCGGACCAGGCGGCGGAGGCGAAGCACAGCAGCACGATGGCGGCGTAGGGCAGCATGTGCCGCAGCACGGGCGCGTAGTCCCGCCGGCGCGCCAGCAGGATGACGGCCAGCACCGCCACAATGGCCAGCTGGACACCCGTGCTGACGATGTCCGACGAGCCTGGCCGCAGCGCTTCCGCCCCGCGCGCAGCCCGCAGCGCTTGGATGATGCCCTGCTCGTAGTACACGATGCCGCCGTAGGCATAGGCCCGTTCCAGCCGGCCCGCCTGCGGGATCAGCGCGCCGTCTCCGCGGCCAGCGCCAACGTGGACAGCCAGCGCCGCACGGCGCCCGTGCGGCGCTCCGTCAGCCTGGCGAACCCCCATGCCACGGCCAGGCACAGCGCCAGCCCGCCGCCAACGGCCGTCCATTGCGTCAATCCCCCGCCTTGCATCTGCCAGCCGGTTTTAGCCGCGGCCGTCAGGCCGGTGACGTAGAGCGACAGCACGGGGATGTGGGTGCAGTAGAGCGAGAAGGAGCACCCGGCCATCGCCCGGTGCAGCCGCGGCCACGGCGGCGGACGCAGGGTCGGGCAGCATCTCAGGCTGAGCAGCAGGACGCCGAACAGCCCGGCCAGCGCCAGGTCCAGCTCGGCCGACAGCAGCGGGTGCGCCCCGGCGAAGCTGCGCCGCACGCCCAGCCGCACCGCCAGCAGCGCCGCCCCCAGCAGCGCCGCCGCGACCGCCGGGCGGCTAACGAGCGGCCGGTCCGCCACCGCCACGGCCACGCCGGCCAGCCAGACCAGCATGTAGGGACCGACCGGGGCGCCCGTGAACTGGGCCGCCGTCAGCCCCGCCAAGGTCGCCGCGGCGCCGCCCGCCAACGCGATGCGTGCGGCGGCGGGGATGTCCGCCAGCAGCGCGAGCGCCAGGGGCGGGAACAGCCCGTAATACCAGAGCTCGTTGAACAACGACCACAGCGCGCCGTTGCCGGCCCATTGCGGGCACGCCGCCGTTTGCAGGAAAGCCGCGTTGCACGCCAGCGCCGCCGCCGTCATCGACTCGGCGATGTCCGGCGGCAGGATGCCGCGCTCCACGGCCCCCCAGCGGATGGCGAGCGCGGTGCAGGCCGCCGCGAGCGCCAAGGCCGGCCACAGCACGATGCAGAGCCGCACCAGGCGGCGGGCAAGGTACGGCCCCAGCGCGAACCGGCCCGTGGCGGAAACCTCCCGCACCACCGAGCCGCCGACCAGCAGCCCGCTGATCACGAAGAACGCCATCACCGCCTGGTGGTCGAACCCGGCGGCGAACGCATAGGCGGTGCGCGCCAAGCCCGGCGCTGCCACGTCCCCCACCGGCGCCAACATGCGGATGCCCGTGTGGGTGACCAGCACGGACATGGCGGCGAGCCAGCGGAACGCGTCCACCCACAGGCTGAAGCTTCGTGTCCCGGCCTCGTTCCGCACTGGCTGCACCTGTCTGGGCAAGGCGAACCTAATGGCTGGCCCGCAGCAAGAGAATGCCATTGCGTGTGAGCAAGCGTTAATTCCACGCGACAGCTATCGCCTGCCGCCAAGCGCCTGCACCGGCAACGGGTTGTCCTGCTGCTCCGACAGCGGCAGGAATGATTGCTGCACCAGCGCGTCGGCGCCCAGCACCGGCCGCAGCGGCGAGACCGGCCGCAGCGCCGCCGTGCGGGCGGGGGCGTCCGCCAGCAGGCCAGCGCCGATCCGCAGCGGGACCTTGTACTCGTGCCACCGCAGGCGGGACAGCTCGCCGGCATAAGGCTGGGAGCCGATCAGCACCACGCTGGGCGGGTCCGCCCCCAGCCGCAGGATGAGCACGCGCGGCTCGAACGCGGCCTGGCTGGATGTGGCGGCGCAGGAGAACACCGAGCCGTCCGCCAGCGCCATGGGGCGGCGGGCCATGCAGCCGCCGAAGCTGCCTGGCAGCACCGTCGCCGCAACGATCTGGTAACCATGGGCCAGGTAGTCATCCAGCACCGCCGCCCGGCCGGGCGCCGCCATCAGCAGGGCGGCCAGCAGCAGGCCTTGCAATCCGCTGGATGGCATCGCAAGCGGGCGCGGCAGATGGGCGGGGGCAGTGTGATCGTTCTGGTGACGGGCGTCGCGGGTTTCGTTGGCTTCCACGTGGCCGGGCAGCTGCTTGACCAGGGCGCCGCCGTCATCGGCGTCGACGTGGTGAACGACTACTACGACACCCGCCTGAAGGAGGCCCGGCTCGCCCGGCTCGCCCGGCCCGGCTTCACCCTGCACCGCACCGACCTGGCCGATCGGGACGCGATGGCCGCCATCGCGGGCCGCACCCCGGGCATCAGCCACATCATCCATCTCGCCGCGCAGGCGGGGGTGCGGCACTCCATGGTCAACCCGTACGCCTACGTCCACTCCAACGTCATGGGCCACCTGGTCGTGCTGGAGATGGCGCGGCGGCTGCCGGACTTGCGCCACCTGGTCTACGCCAGCTCCTCCAGCGTGTACGGGCTGGGGCAGGAGTTCCCGTTGCGGGAGGACGGGGAGGTGGACCGCCCGACCTCCTTGTACGCCGCCACCAAGCGCGCGGACGAGCTGATGAGCCACGCCTACACCCACCTGTACGCGCTGCCGCAAACGGGCCTGCGCTTCTTCACGGCGTACGGCCCATGGGGCCGGCCGGACATGGCGTATTACGGCTTCGCCCAGGCCATCGTCGCCGGGCGTCCGATCACGCTCTACGAGGGCGGCGCCCTGCGCCGGGACTTCACCTACATCGACGACATCGTGGACGGCGTGCTGGGCGTGCTGGACCGACCGCCTTCCGGCCCGCCCCGCATCCTCAACATCGGCAACAACCGCAGCGAGAGCGTGACCCGGCTGGTGGAGCTGCTGGAAGCCGAGCTGGGACGCCGCGCGATCATCGAGGTCGTGCCCCGCCCCGCCGCGGACGTGGTGGAAACCTGGGCCTCCGTGGACCGCATCGCCGCCCTGGCCGGCTACGCGCCGCGCACGCCGCTGGATGTCGGCATCCCCCGCTTCGTCCGCTGGTTCCGGGAGTACCACGGCGTCTGACCCTCGCATTGCGTCCGTCCGCCTGAGTGGCTAGGTGAATGCCCTTGTATGATAAACGGGTGCCGCCGGCCATGTCCACCGACGCCGTCGCGTTCTATTCCGCCGCCGCCAGCGAGTTCCACGCCAGCTACACTGGCGACGCCAACCGGCTGGAACGGGTGCAGGTCTGGCGGCAGTTCCTCGACCGGCACCTGGCCGGCGTCCGGTTCGCCTACGATCTCGGCTGCGGCAGCGGCATCCTCGCCTGCGACCTGGCCCGGCGAGGCATCGAGACGGTGGGAGTGGACGGGGCGGCCGGGATGCTGGCCATCGCGCGAAAGATGGCGGCCGGCCTTTCCGGCATCAGCTTCGTCGAGCGCCGCCTGCCCATCGCCGACCCGGCGGCGTGGCGTCCGGCAGACGCCGTCATCTCCTCCAGCGCGCTTGAGTACCTGCCCTCCCTGCCAGCGGCGCTCCAGTCCATCCACGCCCTGCTGCGGCCTGGCGGCGTGCTGGTGTTCTCCGTCTCCAACCAGGAGTCGCTGAGCCGCGGCTTGGTCCGCGCCGTGCATCGGGTGACGGGGAGGCCGGCGTACTTCGGCCTGCTCAAGCAGTTCAGCACGCCGGAGCGGCTGGGCCATGACCTCCGGCAGGCCGGGTTCACGGTGCTCGACCACGCGCACTTCGCCCGGGCGGACCGGGTCAACCGCGCGCTGGGACGGTTCCTGCCGGTTCGGCTGGCCAGCAACATGGTCATCATCGCAGCCCGGCGGGACTGAGGTGCGCACCTCCGCCTCATGCACGCGGGTCCTGCTCGTCGGCCCCATGCCCCCCACCAAGGGCGGGGTCACGACGTTTATGCTCAACCTCATGGCATCGCCGCTTGCCGGGCAGGTGGAGTTCGTCCCGTTCACCACGTCCCGCCCGCCCAAGCGCGACGTGACGCGGAACTGGGGCTACGGGGCGATGCTGCGCGGCGGCCCGCGCCGGATGGCGGCCGGCATGGTGATCACGTTGCGGCACTTGGCCATGTTCCCCATGGCGGCGCTGCGGGCGGATTTGGTGCAGGTCCAGGCGTCGGACTATCAGGTGTTCTGGGAAGCTGGGGCATACGCGCTGCTGGCCCGGCTGCTGCGGCGGCCGGTGCTGCTGCGCATCGGCGGCGCGTTCGACATGTTCCATGCCGGCGCATCGCGGCCGGAGCGACGTTTGATCGCGGCGGTGCTGCGGCTGCCGGCCGTGGTGGTCGCGCAGTCGGCCTTCGCCGAGGGTGTCATCCGCAAGGCCGGGCGCACGGGGGAGATCGTGCGGTTGCCCAACTGGTCGGCCAGCCTGCCGCCGCCGCCCGCGCGCGACCTGGCGGCGGTGCCCACCTGCCTGTTCATCGCCGGGCAGGAGGCCGAGCGGAAGGGCGTGGAGGAGGTGATCGCGGCCATGCTGGCGCTGCACGCGCAAGGCTGCCGGGTCCGCTTCCACCTGCTCGCCGCACCGCCCGGCCTGGCGGCGCGGGTCGCGGCGCTGGGCTTGCCCGGCGTGTGCGTGCAGGGGCCGGCGGCGCACGCAGAGGTGCTGGACGCCATGCGGCGCTGCGCCGTGTTCCTGCTGCCGTCGCACGGCGAGGGTTTCCCCAACTCCCTGGTGGAGGCGATGGCGGCGGGCATGGCGTGCATCGCCACGCCGGTCGGCGCGGTGCCGGAGATGGCGGAGGGGGGCGGCGTTCTGTGCGTGCCGGTGGGCGATGCGGCGGCACTGGCCGCGGCCATCGCCCGGCTGGCGGCGTCAGCGGAGCTGCGGGCGGCCTTGGGAAAGGCGGCCTGGCGGACGGTGCGCGACCGCTACACCGCGCAAGCCGCCCTGCCCGGGTTAGCCGGGGCCTACGGGCGGCTCATCGCTGCTAGGCTGGAACGACGGCCGGCGCGCCTTTGGGAAACCCGGCGATCTGGGACGCCGGGATGTTGAGATGCGCGGTGACCATGGCGGGCGGGGTAAGGGTCAGCCAATCGGACAATGAGATGTCCTGGTAGGAGCTGGAGGCGAAGACCTCCACGAAGACGAGGTCCGTGTCGCCAGTGTTCTTGATGTAGTGCCCGTTGCTGCGATTGATGTAGCCGATGTCGCCAGGGTTGAAGTTGGTGGTGACCGCCTTCGGCCCGGCGTTGAACACGGTCATCTGGCCGGTGCCCTTGATGTAGTACTGCCATTCGTCCGCGTTCGGGTGCCAGTGCATCTCGCGCATCCCGCCCGGATGCACGGTCACGAGCGCTGCCGCCACCGTGGAGGCTGCCTTGAAGTTGCTGCTGTCGGCGATCTGCACGAAGCCGCCCTTGCTTTGCTTCGCCTTGGGGCCGCTGGCCAGTGAATAGACGAACGGGTTGGGCGGCTCTCCGGCCGGCGATGCCGTGGCGGCCTTGTCCGCCGCGAGCGGGCCGGGAACGCTGCTTTGGAAGATCCAAAGGTCGTGCGTCGGGATGTTGGCGAACGTCTCCACTGGCACGCCGAAGTTCAGGGCGAGCACGTCTGGCGGCGTGTGGGCCATCCAATCGGTCAGGAGCAGGGTGTTGAACTCGGTGGCCTTTCCGTCATCGAAGCAGAGGATGAACTCGCAGCCGTCCGGACCCAGCCCTTGCAGGGAGTGCGCGTAGCCTGAAGGGAAGAACCACAGGTCGCCCTCCTTGACGTCTGCCACGAAGGCCCGTCCGGACGGGTCCAGGACGGTGACGCGGCAGGTGCCGTAGGTCATGATCGCCCACTCCGCCGCGAGATGCCAATGCAGCTCGCGCACCCCGCCGGCGTTAAGGCGCATGTTCACGCCCGAGATCGACTCGGAGACGTTGAAGTCTGCTTTCGTGACCTGCCGCGCCCAGCCGCCATCCTGTATCCGCCGCGGAGCATTGTTGAACGACGCCCAGAACTGCGGCATGTCGCCCACGTCCGTCGCAGGCGGGCTGAACGCCGCCGGGAACTGGCCGGATATGGCCGTGCTCTGCGGGCCAGGGTCTACGATCCCGCGCGGGTCCTTCTGTGCGTTGATGGCACCCTGCGGCGGCATGTCTGGATTGCCGAGGCCGCCCGCCGCCGCCCGGGCCGACAGGCCAGCCACGCCGGCTGCGGCTCCGACTGACAGGATATTTCGGCGTGAAATCGCCATAACAGCTCCGATCCGGCAAAGGCTCCGGTCTGCCCGAGGCCTTGCCGCAACAAGGCTGCGGCGCGCTGCAAGTTCATGACGGGCGCCATGCACAGTTGCCATGCGCCCATGGCATCCATGCATCAGGGTGGGGTTAGGGTTGCCGCGCCGGAGTTGGCATCATGGCGCCTTGCTGCGTGGGCGTAGGCCGCCAGCAAGGGCGGCACGGAGTGTTCCCACGCGAGCTGCTCCCGCACGCGCTCGCGGCCCGTCTGCGCCATCGCCGCGCGCCGTTCCGGATCGTCCAGCAGCGCCGCGATGCAATCCGCCAACGCCCGCTCCGAGTTAGGCTCTGCATATGCCGCCGCCCTCCCGGCGGACACGCGGGTCTCGTGCAGGTCGAATGCCGCGACCGGCAGGCCGAAGAACATGTACTCGATCACCTTGTTCATCGTGCTCTGGTCCGACCACGGCGTCTTGGGGTCCGGGTCGACCCCGAGCGTGGCCGAGGACAGGATGCGGCACAGCTCTTCATCGCTCACCCGTCCGGTGAAGCGCGCCACCCTGTCCAGCCCCTGCTCCTCCGCATAGGCCTTGACCGCCGGCTGGTGCGGGCCGCCGCCGAGGAATAGCACGTGGAAATCGTCGCGCTCGGCGGCCAGCAGGCGGACGGCGCGAACCATCACCTCCACCCCGTCCTGCCGGCAAATCTCGCCGAGGTAGACCAGCAGATGCGGCTTGCCGGCGCGGTAGGCCAGGTCTGGCGGGTATTGCGCAAAGCGCCCGAGCTCCGGGCCGGAGCGGACGACGAACACGTCCTCCGGTGCGCGCCCGCCGCGCTGCACCGCCACCCGCTTGTGGCTCTGGTTGGTGGCGATGATCGCATCCGCCGTGCGCAGGCTTCGGCGCTCCAGCCACAGCAGCGCGCGGTGCAGCAGGCCGGTCTCCCGGCCGAACTTGGCCGCGAACATCTCGGGGCACAGGTCGTGGTGGTCGAAGATGAAGCGGCGGCCGAGCATCTGCCAGAAGCGCCCGAGCAACCAGAACGTGTCCGGCGGGTTGCAGGCGTGCAGCACGTCGAAGCCGCGGCCGCATGCCACGCGCACGCTCAGCAGCGCGGTGAGCGCGAAGCACCACGCGAACTCGGCCGCGAAGCCGACCCGGCCGGCCGGGTCGAGCGGCACCGGGTAGCGATGGATCGCCACGCCTTCCAGCACCTCGTGCGCCTTGGTGAACCCTTTGCCCTTGGGGCAGATCACGCTGACGGCGGCGCCATGCTGTGCCAGCGTCACGGCCTCCAGCCAAACCCGGCGGTCGAACGGGACGGGCAGGTTCTCCACCACGAGCAGCACGCGGCGCGGGGCCACCAGGTCAGGCCTCCGCGGCGGCGAAGATGAAGCGGCTTTCCAGCACTGCGCCGGGAACCAGCGTGCCTTGTCCGGCCAGCACGCAGGCCGGCTCACGCTGGCCGAAGCCGCGCGAGTACCAGCCGAACGGCGGATCGGTCTCGCCCCGGTGCAGCCGCCAGTGCAGCGCGCCCGGCAAAGCCGCTGCCGCGGACCCGCCGGGCCACGCCAGCACGGCGCGGCGGCCTTGCAAGGACGCGGTGACGGCCGGGCCGAGATGGAAGGCGAGCATGACCGGGTGCGGCGCCGCCGCGTCGATCCAGTCATGGATGGCCACGGCCCGCCCCGCCAGCGTGACCCGGCGGTGGTGCCGCACGCCGCGATAGCCGTCGTGGCTGGCTTGCCAGGCTTGCCCGTCCGCTCCCGCCAGCTCGGAGCGCGGCTGCGTCAGCCACAGGAACGGCCCGCCCGCCGCCGCCTGGTCCTGCCCGCCGATGCTCAGCGTGTTGTGCCCCGCCGTGCCGCGGAACAGGGCGCGCCAGGCTGGCTCGCCGTGGTAGCAGTAGGTGCCGGGATCGGCGAGCACATCGACGCCGCCGCAGCGCAGCTCCACCGAGAGCGCGTCCGCGTGGCCGTGCGCAGCCAGCGAGCCGAAGCCGTGCGGCCCGGCGTCGCAGCGGAGCCATATCTCGCCGGGTCCGGCGCCGCTGCGCAGGATCGCCATGCCGCAGTCCGGGAACAGCGCGGGGCGGGGCACGTCCCGCAGAGGGGC
>CAXTNC010000007.1:0-8275 GCA_964245495.1 uncultured Acetobacteraceae bacterium | reverse complement strand
CGGCTGACCCCCGCACCCTGCCGCCGGGGGCCGGCCACCACGGGGCGGGGCCGGCCAGGATGGAAGCGGCGTCCAGCAGCGCGCCGGCCGCGTCCCGGCCCGGCTCGTCCAGCAGCAGGCCGCGGCCGTCGTCGGCGTCGCCGAAGCGCGGCGGGCGGCCGGTGCTGTCCAGGCTGGCGGCGAGCGCGTCCGCCATGCGGCGCAGCACGCCTTCCAGCGGCAGCGCCTGGCCGGCCATGCGGGCAGCCAGGGCGGCGGCCATCAGGGTTTCGCCCACGAACAGGTGGTAGCCGCTGGCTTGCTCCCTGTTGAAGCCGTCCGCGCCGGTCTGCGCCTTCGCTTGCTGCACCAACCCGCGCCGGGCGTGCGCCGCCCACCCGGCGGACTCGCTGAACCAGGGGAATGCCACGGCCGCCGTCGCCAGCCCGGCCAGTTCCGCGATCAAGTGGTTGTTCGCCGAAGACCCGGCGCTTTGGAACGCCCGCAGGTAGCGGCAGTGGTGGTAGAGCTGGCGCACGAACGCCTCGTCCTGCTCGAACAGCGTGGGGCAGCCGGGCCAACGGGAGAGCAGGGCGCGGGTCCATGTCCAGGACAGCAGGCGCAGCCCCACTTCGATGCCGCTGACCCAGTGCACGCCTTGCAGGAAAGGGTTGTCCCGCCACCAGCTGCGCAGGTGCAGCGCCGCGCGCTCGGCATAGGCGCCGTTGCCGGTGAGCCACCAGGCGCAGGCCAGCAGGGTGGTGGCCTGGTGGCGGGACAGCTCCCAGACGAACTTCACGTTGCCGACCGCCGCCTCGTCCCGGTGGGGCACACGGAAGCAGTACGTGGCGCGGGGGGCGGCCGTGCCCGCCGCCGGGTCCTGGAACCAGTCCGGCTCGTCGGCGACGGCGACGGTCTGCCCGAACAGGGGCCATTCGCCCCGCAGCAGCGCGTCAGCTGCGGCCACCACGGCCAGCGCCGCGGGGCTGTCGCGCGCGGGCTCGGCCGCGCGGGGCAACCACACGGCGGCGGCGCGCGGCTCCGGCAGCAGGGTTTCCAGCCCGTCCGGCCGACGCCTCGGGTTGGACCAACGCCACTGCCGCCCGGCCGCCACCGTCCGGGACACGGCTTCCGCCGGGGACATGCGGCGCAGGCGATGCCAGTACCAGCGCGCCCTCATTCGAGCGGCAGGGTGACCGGGCCGGCGCGGCGCGGCGCCGGCGGCAGAATTGCCAGCACGGGCAGGCCCAGCAGCCGCTCCGCCCCGTCCGCCGTCACCACCACGTTGCCGGCGAACACCGCCAGCACCGCCGCGCCGCCCGCGCCCAGCAGCCCGAGCAGCAGGCCGGCGGCGAGGAACAGCGGCTTCTTCGGCTTGTCCGCCCGGTCCGGCACGATGGCGGGGGCGACCTGCACGACGCTCACCTGGCGCGCCTGGTCCATCTGCTCCTGCGTGCGCGCCTGGTCGTAGCGGGCCTGCACGAGCTTGAGATTGTCGTTCAGCGCCTCGATGCGGGCCTCGGTGGTGCGCAGCTCCAGGTCCGCCTGCTCCAGCCGGTGCAGCTCGCCGTCCAAGGATGCGACCAGCTCCGCGTAGCGCGCCCGCTCCGCCGCCAGCGGGGCGAGTTGGGCGCGGTCCATCACCATCTCCGCCTCGACCTGCTGCCGCAGCGGGGAGGGCGTGGTCTGCGTGTTCACCCGGTCGGCGCCGGCCGCGTTCTGGGAGATCGCGGCGATCTGCCCGCGCACGCGCTGCAAGTCCGGGTTGCCGGGGGCGTAGCGCGCCGCCATGGCCGCCTCGCTGGCCCGCAGGTCCAGCAGGGTCTGGCGCGCGTGCACCTGCTCGTCGTTGCGGTCCGTGCTGCTGGAATGCGCGGTGGCAGGGATGCCGGGCAGCGCCCGGGCAAGCGCCGCCAGCTTGGCCGTGAGCGTGGCCTGCTGGTCCGCCGCGTCCTGCCCGTGCGCCTGGGCCGCCACGCGCTGGCTGATCAGCGCGGCCCGCTGCGCCCCGATGTCGTAGATGCCGCCGTCCAGCTTGATGCGGGTGCGCTGCCGCTCCAGCGCCTGCGCCTCCGCCGCATCGCGCCCGATCGCCTCGGCGTAGCTGTCGGAACGCCCGGCGGAGAACACCTGCGCGTGCTTGTCGATGTAGATGGCGATCAGCCGGTCCAGCACCTGCTTGGCCAGCGCCGGGCTGGCGGCGTTGAAGCTGACGGCGACCACGTTGGACAGCTTGATCGGCTCGACGGCAAGGTCCTTGCTGAACTTGTACACGGCCGCGTCGTCCAGGCTGCGGAACCAGGGCGGATCGGCCACCAGCTTGGGATACAGCGTCTCCAGCCCGATCGAGCGGATGGTGGCATCGACCACCGCGCGGCCGGTCAGCAGCGCGATCTCCGACTGGATGCCCTCCTGCTTGGTGGAGGTCGGCGCGGTCAGCCCGGACTCGCCGTCGGCCTGCGCCAGGTACTCGCGGCCGGTCTTCACCAGCAGGTCGCTCTGGGCGCGGTAGCTCGGCGGCAGCACCAGCAGCAGCGCCACGGCCAACGCGGGCGGCAGCAGCAGCGCGGCCAGCATCTTGCGGCGCTGCCGGAACGCCAGCCCCGCCATCTCCCGCGCGCCGAGCGCCGGGCGGAAGGCGACGAAGGGCCGGTCCGCCGGTTCGTGCAGCAGCGCGCTCACGCGGTCATGCGCTCCAGCAAGCCTGGCAGCCGCCGCCCGCGGTTCAGCACGGCGCCCATGACGGACGCGCCCGCCTGGCGCAGCGCGTCGCGCGCCTGCATGGCATCGCCGGGCGTGGTGCGCTCGGCTTCCACCACCAGCACCACCTGGTCCGCGGCGGCGGCGAGCACCGCCCGCTCGCGCGCGTCCAGCACCGGCGGGGCGTCCACCACCACCAGCGTCCACTGGCTGCGCAGGTGGTTGAACAGGGCGCGCACGCCTTCCAGCCGCGGCGTGCCCGGCCCGGCCAGGCAGCCGCAGCCTACCTCCGCGCCGCCGACCCGGCAGGGGCGCAGCGCTGCCTCGCCGGTGCGGGCGAAAGCTTCGATCAGCCCGCCCTCAGCCGCGCCCTGCGCGTCCAGCAGCGCCACCCGGCGCCAGGCCGCCCGCGCCGCCGCCGCCGCCGCCAGCTCCCGCGCGACGGTCGTGGCGCCCTCGCCGTGGCGCGCAGCCGTCACGTGCAGCACCGCCGAGCGCTGGGCGTCCAGCAACAGCGCCACCCTGGCGAGCAGCGGGCCGAGGTCGGGGCGGAGATGATCCATGTGCCCTCAGCGCCCGATGAAGCCGGGGTTGTTGGTGAAGGTCAGCGAGGCGGCGGTGGACAGCGGCAGCGCCTGGCGGATGTACTGGTCCACCCACACGTCCAGCGAGGCCACGTCCGACCGCGGCACGATCACCACGTCCAGCGGGCGGATGCGGACGTTCTGCGCCAGGTCCTGCCCGCTCATCGCCTTGGCGAGATCGACGGAGAAGATTTGCTGCCCGCCCGGCGCCTGGCGCAGGATGATGACCTCGTTGCGCCGCGCGGTGGGCAGGAAGCCGCCGCCGGACATGATGACCTGGAACACCCGGCGGTCCCCGCCCGTCAGCTCCAGGTAGCCGGGTCGCTGCACCTCGCCGCCCACGAACACCTGCAAGCTGCCGAACGCGCGCAGGTTGAGCGAGAAGAACGGCCGGGCCAGCATGTCATCCTGCCGGTACAGCCGGTTCAGCGTGTCCTGCAATGCTGCCACGCTCTGGCCGCGCGCCGCCACGGGATGCTTGATGCCGGGCACGTTGATGGTGCCGTCCGGCGCCAGCAGCACCACGGCGCTGTAGTCCGGGTCCAGGATGTGGTGGACCTCCAGCTGGTCGCCGGGCTGCAGCAGGTAGGCGCCGGCATCCTGCGCCTGCTCCGCCTGCAGCACCGCGGCGAGCGGGGTGCCGTGGGTGAGGATGGGGCCGCAGCCGGCAAGCCCGGCCGCGAGCGCGCATAGGCTGATCCTCAGCACCGTGCGGCCATGCGGCTCATGCCCGCCGGGGCGCGTGGCGCAGGGCCGCGGCGATGGCGGCGAAGGCTGGCTTCGGCTGGAACGCGTCATCCAGCGGCAGGGGGCGGGCAGGCTGGCCGTCCGGACGGCGGTAGGCGGGGTTGGTCGCCGGGGTCAGCCAGGTGTAGCGGTCCGACAGGCCCCAGGTGACCAGGCTGGCCACCGCCGGCTGGTCCAGCGCCACCGCCAGCACCTCCCGGTACATGTCCGCCACGGCCGCGTCCCGCTGCGCGACCGTGCCCGGCACGCCGATGTCGAACACGTCCATCTCCGTGACGAGGATGCGCAAGCCCCGGCCGGCGATGTCGGCCAGGAAGGCGCGGTAGGCCTGCGGATCGAACGGCGCGCCATCCAGGCGAAGGTGGGTTTGCAGCCCGACGGCCCCGACCGGCGCGCCGTCCCGTGCCAGCCGGTCCAGCAGGCGCAGCAGGGCGCTCCGCCGGGCCGCGTGCAGCGGGGTCGCCATCTCCATCTGGGTGTCGTTGCAGGCCAGCAGCGCCTGCGGGTCGGCGGCGCGGGCGGCATGGAAGGCGGCGGCGATGAAGCCCGGGCCGAGCTTCTGCAGCAGGGGCGAGCGGCGCATCCCGTCCGCGTCGCCGGCCTGCGTGTCGATTGCCTCGTTCACGACGTTCCAGCTCCACGTCTGTCCGGCATAGTGCCCGGCGAGCTGCTGGATATGCTTGGCCACCGCCGCCTGCGCCGGCGGCCCGGCGTCCAGCGCCAGGAAGAAAGGCGGCAGCTGCTCGTGCCACAGCAGGTGGCCGCCAGTCAGCTTCATGCCGTGCTGCCGGGCAAAGGCGATGTTGGGGTCTTCCCAACCCGGCTCGTCCACGGCGGCGGTGCGGCGCCAACCGAGGTTGGGCGCGAACAGGCTGCATTGCGCGGCCATCGCGGCGGCGTAAGCGGCCGGCGCGGTTGCGACCGGCGTGTCGCTGCTGCTGCCGAAGCGCAGTCCGGCGGCGGCGGCCAACTGAGCCAGGCCCGGCAATTGCGGTGCCGGGGAGGCGGCCGCGCCGGCAAGCGCCAGCACAGCGCGCCGGGTCAGGGCCGGGTGCTGGCTCAGAACGCGTTCCGCCGGTCGAACAGCAGCTTGTACGGCGTGACGAGGATGATCCTGAGGTCGAGCAGCAGGGACCAGTTCTCGATGTAGTGAAGGTCGAGGGCGATGCGTTGGCGGACCTGGTCCGCCGTTTCCGTGGCGCCGCGGTGGCCGTTGACCTGCGCCCAGCCGGTGATGCCGGGCTTCACCCGCTGCCGGTGCAGGTACTCCGCCACGATCTCCTCGCCCAGCAGGTGTTCCGTGCGCATGTCCACGGGATGCGGACGCGGCCCGACGAGGGACATCGTGCCACCCAGCACGTTCAGCAGCTGCGGCAGTTCGTCCAGGCTGGTCCGGCGCAGGAAGCGGCCCACGCGGGTCACCCGGCCATCGCGCCGGGCGGTCTGCTTCACGACGTGGGACGCATCGCGCCAGCGCATGGTGCGGAACTTCCAGATGTCGAACTCAAGACCGTTGCAGCCATGGCGGCGCTGCCGGAAGAACACCGGGCCGCGGCTTCCCAACCGGATGGCAGCCGCAATGGCGAGCAGCAGCGGGGACAGCAGCAGCAGTCCCGCCGCCGCGGCCAGCCGGTCTCCCAAGGCTTTCACGACCAGGCCCCAATCGTCGATCGGGCGGCTGGCCAGCACCATCGCGGGCGCGCCGCCGACGCTGCCGAGCCGGGCTGCGCCGCCAGCCAGGCCCAGCATCGCCGGGCAGTGCGCCACTTCCACGTCGAGGGCCTTGAGGCGCAGCAGCAAGCTGAGCATCCGCGCCTCGTCCAGGCCTTGCATGGTCAGCACCACGCGGTCCACTTGGCCGTGCCGTCCCAGTTCGAGCAGGTCGGCCAGCGGGCGGCCGCCCCGTCCGGCGGCGTCATCGAACACGCCCACCACCTGCACGCCGCAGCTGCGGGGATGGCGCAGGTGGCAGAGCAGCTGGTCCGTCCCCGGGCCGGTGCCGATGATGGCGACGCGCTCCGCCAGCAGGCCGCGTTCGACCATGAAGCGGAACGGGCGGGCCAGCAGCAGCCGCGCCCCGGCTTCGGCGGCAAAGGCGGTGAGCAGCCATGCCAGCACCCAGCCCCGCGGCATGACGCCGGACTCGCGGGTGAGGAAGCCCGCAGCCAGCAGCAGGCAGGCCAGGACCGCCATGCGGCGGGCGGTGCGGGCCACCACGTCCGCGGCGGTGGTGAGGTGGGCGTCCAGGCGCACGGCACGCTCCCGCATCACCAGCGGGGCGAGGAGGCCTGCCAACAGGGACACGGATTGCGCGGTGCTGAGGAAGGCCGGGGGCAGCGCCGGGTGAACCAAACGGCCGTACAGCAGGGCGCACCCCGTTCCGCTGGCAGCGACGGCCACGGCGTCCCATACGGCAAGCAGGTCACGGGCCATGACCAGCAGGTCTGGCCGGATCGCGCGGCGCCGGCCGGGCAGGCTGGCAAGGTCTAGGGTTCTTGCGTCCACAGTGCCCTGCGATGCGATCCGGACCAGCAGCGCAGCTTTCGCACTGCCAGGTGCCTTTGGTTAACGCTGCCGCGCTAATACGATCGTGTGCAATCTGGGTCAAGCAACATTGATCACAGAAACGACTTAGTTGCCGGCATCTGATCTATTGCACGTTACTTGTGCGATACTGCAACGTTAATAATTAACGAGGCTGATCGCAGGGCGGGCCGTCCGTCAATCGTCGTTGGTGCGCCGCACGAGAACCTCGCGCTTGCCCACGTGGTTGGCCGCGCTGATGATGCCTTCGCGCTCCATCTGCTCGATCAGCTTGGCCGCGCGGTTGTAGCCGATCTGCAAGTGGCGCTGGATGAAGGAGGTGCTCGCCTTGCCTTCCCGCGCCACCACGTCCACGGCCTGGTCGAACAGGTTCTTCTCGCCGTCGCCCGCGCCCGCGATGCCTGACATGGCCGGGGCGCTGTCCTCCTCCTGCGCTTCCGTGACCTCCTCCAGGTAGGCAGGCTCGCCCTGCTCGCGCAGGAACGCCACCACGTCCTCCACCTCCTGGTCCGTCACGAACGGGCCGTGGACGCGGCCGATGCGCCCGCCGCCCTGCATGTACAGCATGTCGCCCTGGCCCAGCAGCTGCTCCGCCCCCTGCTCGCCCAGGATGGTGCGGCTGTCGAACTTGCTGATGACGGTGAAGGAGATGCGGGTCGGGAAGTTGGCCTTGATGGTGCCGGTGATCACGTCCACCGAAGGACGCTGCGTCGCCATCACGACGTGGATGCCGGCGGCGCGCGCCATCTGCGCCAGGCGCTGCACCGCGGCCTCGATCTCCTTGCCGGCGACCATCATCAGGTCGGCCATCTCGTCGATCACCACCACCAGGAAGGGCAGCTTCTCCAAGGCGAGCGGGTGCTCCTCGAACACCGGCTTGCCGGTCTCGGCGTCGAACCCGGTCTGCACCCGGCGCGTCACCACCTCGCCGCGGGCCTGCGCCTCCTCCACCCGGTCGTTGTAGCCGCCGACGTTGCGCACGCCGAGCTGGCTCATCGCCCGGTAGCGCCGCTCCATCTCCCGCACCGTCCATTTCAGCGCCGTCACCGCCTTGGCCGGTTCTGTCACCACGGGCGCCATCAGGTGCGGGATGCCGTCGTACACCGAGAGTTCGAGCATCTTGGGGTCGATCAGGATCAGGCGGCACTGGTCCGGGCTGAGCCGGTAAAGCAGGCTCAGGATCATCGCGTTGATGCCGACCGACTTGCCGGACCCGGTGGTGCCCGCCACCAGCAGGTGGGGCATCCGCGCCAGGTCGGCCAGGATCGGCTCGCCGCTGATGTCCTTGCCCAGCGCCAGGGCCAGCCGCGCCGGGTGCTTGTCCCACGCTTCCGAGCCGAACAGCTCGGACAGGTAGACCGTTTCGCGCTTGGAGTTGGGCACCTCGATGCCGATGACGTTGCGCCCCGGCACGGTGGCGATGCGCACGGCGGTGACGGACAAGGAGCGCGCCACGTCGTCCGCCAGGCCGATCACCCGGGCGGAGCGGATTCCGGGCGCCGGCTCCAGCTCGTAGAGGGTGACGACGGGGCCAGGCCGGATGTCCCGGATGATGCCCTGCACGCCGTACTCGTCCAGCACGGATTCGAGCAGGCGGGCGTTGACTTGCAGCGAGTCCTCGCTCGGCCCGCTGCCGGCGCGGACCGGGGCGGGCTTCAGCAGGGAAAGCGGCGGCATCTGCCAGCCGCCGGGGGCGGCCTCCGGCAAGGCCAGGCTGGGCT
>CAXTNC010000006.1:0-36559 GCA_964245495.1 uncultured Acetobacteraceae bacterium | reverse complement strand
GCCCCAGCCGTCCTGCCGCTCAGCGATGGCCGCCGGGTCGGTCAGCGGGGCGGACAGCCATCCGGCCAGGGTCCGCGCGCCGGGGGCGGTCAGGGTGCGGTTCACGGCGGCGAGCAGGGTGTGGTCCGCGCCGCCGTCCCGGGCGCGCGTCACCTCCAGGCTGGCGCGGGTGGCGGCATCCATTGCCAGGACGCCGCCCGCGTCATGCCGGGCGGGGGGAGACAGCGTGGGCAGCTGGCCGGCCTGGGTGCTGCGGACATAGGCGACGGCCGCCGCCGCGGCCATCGCCTCGGCGTCCGTGAAAGCGCCGAAGCCGTCCAGGGTGGCGGCGCCGAACGCCTCCGCCACCCGGGCGCGGGCGGCCAACGGCGGCGGCGGCACGGTGTCCGGGGCGCGGCGCGGCTCGTGGTCGCCGAGCGGCAGGTCGGCGGGGGCCAGGATCTCCGCCGGGTCCAGCCGCCCGAGCAGGGCCGGCAGGTCGGTGACATCGGCCGTCTCGAACAGTCCGGTGGAGATGTCGAGCCAAGCTGCGCCGAGCGCGCGCCCGGCGCGGGCCAGGGCCAGCAGCAGGTTGGGCTGGCCGCCTTCCAGCAGCGCGTCCTCCGTCAGCGTGCCGGGGGTGACGAGGCGGACGATCTCGCGCTTGAGCGGGGCCTTGCCGGCGCGGGCGGAAGCCGCCTCCATCTGCTCGGCCACCGCCACGCGGAAGCCGCGGCGGATCAGGCGGGCGAGATAGCCCTCGGCGGCATGGATCGGCACGCCGCACATGGCGATCGGCTTGCCTTCGTGCTCGCCGCGGGCGGTGAGGGCGATGCCCAGAACCGCTGCCGCGGTGACCGCGTCCTCGAAAAACAGCTCGTAGAAATCACCCATGCGGAAGAACAGCAGCGCGTCCGGCTGCTGTTCCTTGGCGGCGAGCCATTGGGCGATGACGGGGGAGGCGGCCATGCCACGGCGTTACACCGTGGCATGGCGGGGGTGAAGGGCCTCCAGCGTCAGCGGGACTTCTGGTAGAGCTTGGTGGCGATCTCGAACATCTCCTCCGGCGCGTAATCCGGAGCGAACGCGCCGTAGTTGCCGAGCAGCTCCGGGATCTTGCCGCCTTCCGGGTGGCCGTCCACCAGTTCCAGCTCGCCCGGCGGGTCGCCCGGCAGGGCCTGCTCGCCGTTGCCCCAGATGCCTGCGGCTTCCGAGTAGTCGTGCGGGCTGAACTTGTACAGGCGGCGATGGCTGCCTTCCTGCAGGTACTTCTGGCACTCGGGGATGCGGCTCAGGTTGATGTTCGGAGTCGGCAGCATCTTCTCGATCGCGACGCCCGTCAGCTGCTTCAGCGCCAACGCGTAGGCATGGGCGTGGACGGAGCCGCGGACCAGCAGGTAGCCGCACACCTCGCGGCCGGTCGGCTCGCGCATGGTCTCGTAGACGCGCAGCTTGTGGATGCGCGCGCCGCATTCCAGGTGGAAGTTGTGCAGCAGGTCGATGATCACGTTGCCCGTCGTGGTCACCATGTCCACGTTCCACGACAGGCCGTTGGAGTTGACCGGGGTGGCGCCGCCGCCGTTGGACAGGAACGCGCCTGGCAGGACGGTGTCCTGCATGTCCTCGAACGGGGCGCCGCTGACGTCCATGTTGGACGTCTGGTTGCCCGGCCCGTTGGCGAGCATGGCGATGCCGGAGCTGACCAGCTCCACGTGGCCCAGCTCCTCGCTGAAGATCGAGTTCACCAGGCTGTAGAACGGGCGCAGCTTGGTCTTGCTGCGGAAGTTGAAGCTTTGGAACATGTAGTTGCCGAGCGTGGACATCTCGCCGTACTTGCCGCCGAGCAGCTCCTGCAAGGCCGCGGCCGCGTTGGGGTTGGGCTCGGTCGGCTCCGGCAAGGCCGCCTGCAACTTGTCGATTCGCATGAACATCGGGCGATCTCCTTTTGGTGCCTGTGCACCTTAGCGCATTAGACGCGCGGCGCAGCGAATTGTCTCATTGCGCCGGTTTACGTGATCGACGCGGCTACCCCGTGATCGCGTCCACCTCGGCCAGCTCCTCCGCCGACAGCCGCCAGGCCCCGGCCGCCGCGTTCTGCCGCACCTGCTCCACCTGCGTCGCCCCGGCGATCACGCTGGCCACCGGCCCGCGGGACAGCAGCCAGCCGAACGCCAGTTCCAGCAGCGTGCGCCCATGGGCGGCGCAGAAGCCCGACAAGGCTTCCACCCGGGGCCAATGCGCGTCCGTCAGGTAACGGTCGGCCAGCGCCTTGGCGTTGGTCAGCCGCGCGCCCTCCGGCATGGCTTCGCTGCGGCGGTACTTGCCCGTCAGCAGGCCGCTGGCCAGCGGGAAGTACGGCAGCAGCCCCAGGCCGAACCGCTCCATGGCCGGCAGCAGCTCGTTTTCCGCGCCGCGCACCAGCACGGACAGCTCGTCCTGGCAGGACACGAACGGGGTCAGCCGGCGGTCATGGGCCGTCCACATCGCGTCCGCCACCTGCCAGGCAGGGAAGTTGGAGCATCCGACGTACCGCACCTTGCCGGCGCGGACCAGGTCGTCCAGCGCGGACAAGGTTTCCCCGATCGGCGTCTGCGGGTCGGGCGCGTGCTGCTGGTAAAGGTCGATCCAGTCGGTGCCGAGCCGGGCCAGGCTGTCCTCCGCCGCTTGGACGATGTGGCGGCGGGAGGCGCCCTGCCGGCGGCCGCTCGCGTCCATCGGCAGGGCGAACTTGGTGGCCACCACCACGTCGCGCCGCTTGGTCCCCAGCACGGCCCCCAGGATCTCCTCGGACGCGCCCTTGCGGCTGACGCGGTCGCCGATGCCGAGCGAGCCGTACACGTCCGCCGTGTCGAACAGGGTGACGCCGGCGTCCAGCGCCGCGTGCACCACCGCCCGCGCTTCCTCCAGCCCGATCCGGCCGCCGAAGTTGTTGCAGCCCAGGCCAACGGCCGAGACTTGCAGGCCCGAGCGGCCCAGCCTGCGCTGTTCCATGGAAAGCCTCCCTATCCGCGCCTGGCCGGCAGGCCGGCGATCTCGCTGGCCAGCTTGCGGCTCACCGCCGCCCCGAAGGCCGCGAAGTCATGCACCTCGACCACGAAGCAGCCGGGTCCGCCAGCGACGTTCTCCCGGTACCAGCCGGCCAGGCCGCCCGGCGGCTGCACGTGGGCGAAGGTGTAGGACACCGGGTGCTCGTTGATGATGGCAAGCCCGTTCACCGTGATGCCCTCCTCCACCGCCGCGTCCCGCGCTTCCGTGACCGGCCGGCCGGCGTTGCTGGTCCCGTCCCCGGCCACGTCGATCACTTGCCGCGCGTCCCCGAACCCGCCTGCGGCCAGCAGGGCGGCGGCACGGTCCAAGCCGGAGCCGATCGCCGTGCGGCCGTAGGAGCTGCGGGGCGCCGCCACCAGCCGGGCCGCCCATCCCTCGGCGGAGGCCGCGTCCGAGATGGTGGACCAGTCCAGCACCGTGCTGACCTGCTCGGCGCCGGAGAACTCGACGTAGGCCACCGCGATCTGCCCTGCCGGGCCGCCCTGGATGGCCGCCTGCACCTTGGCATCGGAGAATGCCGCCGCGTAGCCCTGCTTCTCCAGCTTGAACTCGCTGTCGTCGATGGAGCGCGACACGTCCGTCACCAGCACCAGGGCCAGGTCAACGGTTGGGGCCGCCGCCTGGGAACGGGACGCCGCGAGGAGGCAGAAGGCGGCCAGGATGGGACCAGGCATCCCGGCCCTCATGCGTCAGCGCCGCAGCGAGATCTGGATGCCGTCGGCCGAGCCGGACAGCTCGGCCCCGCGCGTCACGTCGTCGATCCGCAGCTGCACGCCCTGGCCGTTGATCAGGGCCTGGCCGCCGATGCCCTTGCCCGCGGTGACCGCGCCCGTGGAGGAAGCGTAGGTGCCCGTGAAGTCGCCTATGCGGCGCAGGTTGTAGACCCGGCCATGCCCCACGATGCTGCTGTAGCCGACGGCCGCCACCGTCAGGCCCTTGATGTCGAAATGGTAGGTGTGGTGCTGATAGGTGAGCACGCCGCCGCCCCAGTCCCAGCCGACCCCGAGGGCCGCCGAATGGGCGTTGATGGTCACCCGGCCGTCAACCGGGCCGGGCGCCGCCGGGTCAGCCGCCGCCATGGCTGGCAGGGCTGCGGCGACACCGGCGCACAGGGCGAGGCCTCCAATCGCGCGGCGGGTCGAACGGGTCATGAGGAATCCTTCGGGCAGTTGTCGGAGCGGGATGAACGCAGCGTGGCTGCAGTCGTTTCTCCGCCGTTCACTGGCTGGCCCAGACGATGCGGTGGACCCACGCCACCTCCCGCAGGTCGAAGCTGCGGTCCTTGTGCGCCGGGTTCAGGCTTTTCAGCTCCACCCGGCGCGCCGACTGCCGGGCGAGCTGCTTGGCCATCACCTCGCCAGCCGCCGTGCGGACCACCACGCGGTCGCCGCGGCGGATGGGGGCGGCGGGCGAGACGATCACCACGTCGCCGTCGCGGAACACCGGCTCCATGGAGGCGCCTGAGATCTCCAGCGCGTAGGCGTTGAGGTCGCTGATCTCCGGCAGGCTCACCTCGTCCCAACTGCCGCCGACCGGGTAGCCGCCATCGTCGAAGAAGCCGTCCGACCCGGCCTGCGCCAGGCCGATGAGGGGAATGCGGCGCTGCTGGGTGGCGCGGGCGCTGGACGTCATGGCGCGGGCGCCGGACACCAGGGCGGCGAACGCTTCCAGGCTGGCGCCGGTGGCGTTGAGCACCTTGGCCAGGCTTTCGGTGCTGGGCCAGCGCGCCCGCCCGTCCGTCATGCGGCGCTTGGACGGGTTGAACGTGGTCGGGTCCAGCCCCGACTGCCGCGCCAGGGCCGAAACGGACAGCCCGTTCTCGGCCGCCAGCGTGTCGAGCGCGCGCCAGATGTCCTCGTGCTTCACGGCCTTCCCCAGGCTTCCTCCTGGCTCGCCATACCGCGCCGCAGGATTTCACACCAGTCCAAATAGGAATTAACGCCGATCTTTCTTGCGACCGTATGCAGCGTGTGGGTTTATGTTCCTGTCCTGTTCCAATCCCAGAGGCTGACATGCTCGCCCTTCGCCGCACGCACGACCCGGACGCCACCTTGCCGTTCCACAGCGCCCAGGAGGCGTGGTTCTGGACCGTCGCCGCCTTGCTTGCCCGGCGGGACGGCGCCGGCGTGTCCTGGCGGCCGGACGGCCCGGCCCGGCCCTGCGACCCGGACGACGTGGTCCGCTGCCTGGACGTGCTGTACCGCCAGCGCAGCATCGAGCTGCTGCACGCCCGCATCCTGCGCATCTGGGGCGAGCGGCAGGCCGCCCCCCGCCCGGACCGTCCGGGCCAGCGGTCGGACCACCGTCTCTGGCACCAGGCGCTCGGGCAACTGGAGTGGGCGTTGCGGGCGCGCGGCATCGTCCGCTGAGCGGACGGGCAGCATCGTCCGCTGAGCGGACGGACTGATAAGACTGTTTTCCTAAAAGAAAGTTGATCAATCATGAGCTTCGCTGTCCGCAACCTGTCCGTGCTCGCCTACGCCAACGGCTTCACGCTGTGGCACTACAAGGCGGAGCAGGACACCCTGCAGGCCCTGCGCAAGCCGGGCTACTTCGACGAGGCCACGGACATGCTGGCCGGCGGCGACATGGTGCTGGCCAGCGCAACCGGCGGCAGCGGCGTGCTGTGCATCGCGGAGGACGCGGACCGGCTGGTGGCGGCCCCGCTGGGCTAGGCGGCGCTGCAACCTCCCGCTCCGCCGCTGCGTTCGCGCCCCCGGACAAGGAGAGCGGACATGGCCGACACGACCGTCATCAAGGTGGACAGCCGCCATTCCCCGCACGGGCCGGACGGCCAGGTGTACCTGGCCACCGGCAAGAACATCGCGATGCGGATGTGGCGGGAGGTTGCCCCCGGCGCCGACCAGCCGCCGGTCCGGCGGGACTACGACTGCGCCGGCTACGCCATCAGCGGACGGGCGGAGCTGCACACCGAAGGGCAGGTCATCGTGCTGGAACCCGGCAACTCCTGGATCGTGCCGCGCGGCGCCGAGCACAGCTACAAGATCCTGGAAGCGTTCACCGCCGTGGAAGCGACCACCCCGCCCGCCGCCGTGCACGGGCGCGACGAGGCGGGCTGATCACCGGGCTGCCGCCAACCCGGCCCGGCGCCGCCGCTTCTTGGCGTCCGCCGTGGGGGCGATCTCCTCGGCGTGGCGCGCGGCTCCCGCTTGCGTCACCTCGTAGCGTCCGTCCGGGCGTTCCCTGGCGAAGCCGAGGCCTGACAAGCGGGACAGGCACGGCCCGTCCTTCAATCCGCCAGGGCGGCCGGAGGGTCCCACCAGCAGCAGGCGGTGAAGGGCTGACCGGCAGCAGGTTTCCAGGTAAGGTTCGTCCCACATCCGCCGCCCATCGGCCAAACCGGGCAGCGTGGCAAGCCCCACCCGGACCCAGCATGACCCCAGCCATCGCCTCCGCCCTGCTGCCCGCGCTGCGCCGGATCGACCCGGAGCGGGCGCACCGCCTCGCCCTGCGGGCCTTGCAGCTGGGCTTGGCCGGGCGCGCTCCGCCTGCGGACGACCTGGTGCTTGCCGCCACCATCCTCGGGCGCACCCTGCGCAACCCGATCGGCCTGGCTGCCGGGTTCGACAAGGACGCGGTCGCCGCCCCGGGGCTGCTGCGGCTCGGCTTCGGCGCGGTGGAGCTGGGCACGGTCACGCCGCGGCCGCAGCCGGGCAACGCGCGGCCTCGGCTGTTCCGGCTGGAGGGGGGCGCGGTGATCAACCGGATGGGCATGAACAACCACGGCATCGCCGCGTTCGCCCAGCGGCTTGCCCGGCTGCATCCCGCGGCGGACACCCTGCTCGGCGCCAACGTCGGCATCAACAAGGAGGGCGCCGAGCCGGAGCGCGACTATCCGGCGCTGGTCGCCGCCGTGGCCGGCCGTGCCGGCTACGCCGTGCTGAACGTCAGCTCCCCCAACACCGCCGGGCTGCGGGACTTGCAGGAGGCGACGCGGCTGCGGGCGATCCTGCGGGCGGTGATGGCCGTGCCTGAGCGCCCGCCGGTGTTCGTGAAGGTGGCGCCCGACCTGCCGCCGGGCGGTCTGGAAAGCGTGGTGGCGGTCGCCTTGGATTGCGGCATCGCCGGGCTGATCGTGTCCAACACCACCACCGCCCGGCCGCCCGGGCTGGGCGGCCGGCACGCGGCGGAGGTGGGCGGGCTGTCCGGGCCGCCGCTGATGGCGCCCTCCACCGCCCTGCTCGCCCAGGCATGGCGGCTGGCAGGGGGACGGCTGGCGCTGATCGGCTGCGGCGGGGTGTCCACGGGGGCGGACGTGCTGGCCAAGCTGCGGGCGGGCGCGCAGGTGGTGCAGCTTTACGCCGCCTTCGCCGTGCACGGCCCGGCGCTGCTGCCCCGGCTGAAGGCGGAGCTTGCCGCCGCCCTGAGGCGCGAAGGGTTCCGCAGCGCGGCCGAGGCGGTGGGAACCGGCGCATGAGGGCGCTGCCGGGCATGGCTCCGCTCGCGGCCCAGTACGACGGCTTCATCCTGGACCTGTGGGGCGTGATCCACGACGGCATGCGGCCCTACGGGGGCGCAGCGGACTGCCTGCGCCGGCTGCGCGACGCCGGGCGGCGCTGCGTGCTGCTGTCCAACGCGCCGCGCCGCGCCCACGCGGCGGAGGCCATGCTGGCGGAGATGGGGCTCGGGCCGGAGCTGTACGCCGGCCTGCTCACCTCGGGCGAGGCGGCGCACCTGGCCCTGCGGGACCGCGCCGACCCGTGGTTCGCCGCCCTGGGCGACCGCGTGTGGCACATTGGCCCCGAGCGCGACCGCAACCTGATGGACGGGCTGGGCCTGCACGAGGCGGCAACCCCCGGCGACGCGCAGTTCGTGCTGAACACCGGCCCGGACGACCATCTCGGCCCGACCAGCCTCGCCCCTTTCGAGGAAATGCTGCGGGATTGCGCCCGCCACGGCCTGCCCATGCTCTGCGCGAATCCGGACCTGGAGGTCATCCGCGGCGGCGTGCGCGTGATCTGCGCCGGCGCGCTGGCCGGGCGCTACGAGCAGCTGGGCGGCGCGGTGCGCTCCCTGGGCAAGCCGGACCCGGCCATCTACCGGCCCGTGCTGGACCTTCTCGGCACCCAGCGCAGCCGGACGCTGGCGGTGGGCGACTCGCTGCGCACGGACATCGCCGGCGCCGCCGCGGCGGGGATCGACTCCTGCTGGGTGCTGGGCGGCGTGCACGCGGAGGCGCTCGGGGACGACCGCGAAGCCGCTGCCGCCGAGGCCGCGGCGGCCGGGCTGGCGCCGGTGGCGGCGGTGGCGCGCTTCGTCTGGTGAGGCCGCTACTCGCCAAGCAAGAGCAGCAACAGAGAGGCGACCAGCAGGGCTGCAAGCGCCAAGTTGAACAGGCGCAGCGCACGGGGCGTGCGCAGCAGCGCCCCGGCGCCGACTCCCACTCCGGTCCACAGCGCGGTTGAACCCACGCTGACGATCCCGAAGATGGCCGCCACCATCAACGCGCGTCCGATGACCGCGCCACCGCTGGCGTAGGTGACGACGACCCCAAGGGCGATGACCCAGGCTTTCGGGTTGACCCATTGGAACAGCGCTGCCTGCGCGGCGCTCAAAGGCCGCCCGCTCGCGGCGTCGGCCGATCCCGGGCGGGACGCAGCGATCTGCCAGGCCAGCCAAAGAAAATACGCCGCGCCGACCCACCGCATCGCGTCGCGCAGCCAGGGCAGCGCGCGCAGGATGCCGCCCGCCCCCAGGGCCACCGCCGCGATCATGACTGGAAACCCTATGGTGATGCCCAGCATGTGCGGCAGCGTGCGGCGGAAGCCCCAGGCCGCGCCTGACGCGGTCAGCATCATGTTGTTCGGACCGGGCGTCACCGACGTGGAAACCGCGAAGGCAAGGGCCGAGGCGAACCACGCCGCATCCATGGGTCAGCTTCCTGGTTGGTCAGGAAGCCTGCACCGAACCGGCTGGTGATTTCCAGTGCGGCGGCTCAGGCGTGCCCGGCGGTGCCGGACAGCAGCGCCGGGTCCACCCGGATGGAGGCGAAGGCGCGGTGCCACTTGGTGCTGTGGTCGGCGTCGAACACCAGGTCCAGCGAGGCGGGCACGGACAGCCAGGCGTTGGCCTTGATCTCGTCGTCCAGCTGGCCTGCGTCCCAGCTGGCGTATCCCAGCGCCAGCAGGCCCTCCTTCGGCCCGTCCCCGGAGGCGATCGCCTTCAGCACGTCCAGGCTGGCGGTGAGCGCGACCGACTCGTCGACCTGCAGGCTGCCGTCCCCGGACCAGTCGGCCGTGTGCAGCACGAAGCCGCGCGCGCCGTCCACCGGGCCGCCGTCGCACAGGGCGATGCGCCGGACCGGCGGGGCGGGCAGCACGTCGAGCTGCTTGAGCAGGTCGTCGAAGCCGGGGCTGGCCAGGGGGCGGTTGAGCACCAGGCCCATCGCGCCCTCCTCCGTGTGCGCGCACATGTAGATGACGCTGCGGCTGAACCGCGGGTCGTCCAGCGCAGGCATCGCCACCAGCAGCTGCCCGGTCAGCCCGGCATCGTCACCGGAAGGTGTCATCGCTCGCATGACGTTCATCTTGGCGCAGAAGCTGGACGCCGCAATGGCCCGGCGGATGCGTGACAGGGCCGCGCCGTCCCGCTAGCGTCCCGCCAGCATGACAGGGCTTGCATCATGACGATCAAAGTGGGCGACACGCTGCCTGACATGAAGCTCACCATCGCCGGCCCGGACGGGCCGCACGAGGACAGCACGGCGGGCCTGTTCGGCGGCAAGACGGTGGTGCTGTTCGCCACCCCGGGCGCCTTCACCCCCACGTGCAGCGCCAAGCACCTGCCCGGCTACGTGCAGCAGGCGGAAGCGTTCGCGGCCAAGGGGGCGGACACGGTGGTGTGCATGGCGGTGAACGACCCGTTTGTGCTGGCCGCCTGGGGCAAGGAGCAGGGCGTGGAAGGCAAGGTCGTCATGCTGGCCGACGGTTCCGCCACCCTCACCAAGGCGATGGGCCTGGAGCTGGACCTGACGGCGCGGGGCTTGGGCGTGCGCAGCCAGCGCTTCGCCATGGTGGCGGTGGACCGCAAGGTCACCCACCTGGCCGTCGAGGCGCCCGGCGACTTCGACGTGAGCCGGGCGGAGACGGTGCTGGCGGCCCTGTAGCGCCTTACTCCCCGGACAGGTCCCGCCGCTGCCGGTCCAGCTCCTCCGTGTAGCGGCGCAGCGCGTGCTGCTCCGTCAGCAGCCCGATGACGCTGCGGGTGTCCGCCGCGTCCACCACCGCCAGGGCGTCCGATTCCGTGGCCTCGAACATCTGCACCGCTTCCTTGATGGTCATCTGCGGCAGCAGCACGTCGGCCGGATAGTGCAGCAGGGCGGACACGCGGCTGTCCGGCTCCTCCGCCAGGTGCGCCTCCGGCGTCAGCACCATGCCGGCATAGTGCCCAGCCTCGTCCGTCACCACCACGCGGTCCGCCGAGCCGAGCGGCACCTGCCGCTTGAAGGCCGCCACCGTGACGTTGCCGCGCACCGTGCGCACGTCCTTGCGCATCATCCGCCCGACCGTGAGATTGCGGACCCAGCCGATGTCGACCGCCGAGCGGATCGCCTCGCCGCGCAGGTGGAAGCGCCAGGTGGCGAACGAGTAGCCGAAGATTCGCCGCACCGTCAACGAGGACACGACGGAAGCGGCCAGCACTGCGATGGTCATCGGCAGGCTGCCGGTGCTTTCCAGCGCCAGGAACGCCATGGTCAGCGGCCCGCCCACCACCGCCACGGCCAGCGCGCTCATGCCCACCAGGGCGCACACCACCGCCGGCAGCGCCTGCGTGGCGGTGACGGCGGCCAACCCGGCGGCGAACAGCTTGCCCACCATGGAGCCCAGCAGCAGGGAGGCGAAGAACAGCCCGCCGCGGAAGCCAGAGCCGATCGACACCGCCGACGCCACCGACTTGGCCAGGATCAGCAGCGCGATGTGGGTGGCAGGATAGGGCGCATCCAGCCCCAGCCGCAGCGCCTCGTGCCCGGAGGACAGCACCTGCGGCGACCACAGCGCCAGCCCGCCCAGCACCGCCCCGCCCAGCACCGGCCGCAGCCACGTCGGCACCCGGCTGCGGCGGAACCAGGACTCCACCAGCGTCACCCCGCGCATCAGCGCGATGCCGCCCAGCGCGCACACCATGCCCAGCGCCAGCACCGGCAGGTAATCCACCGGCTCCAGCACCGTCGGCACCCGGATGTCGAACCCGGCGCCCTGGGTGTTGAGCACGCGGGTCACGAGCACGGCGCAGATGGCCGACACCACCACGGGCGCCAGCGTGGCCAGCGAGTAGGTGCCGATCACCAGCTCGAACGCGTAGAACGACCCGGTGAGCGGCGCCTGGAACGCCGCCGCGATGGCGCCGGCCGCCCCGCACCCCACCAGCAGCCGCAGGTCGTTGCGCCGCAGCCGGAACGAGCGGCCGAGCCGGGAGGCGATGGCGGAGCTGATCTGGGTGTAGCCCGCTTCCAGCCCCACGGACGCGCCGACGCCGTTGGACAGCACGGTCTGCATCGTCACGATCAGGCTGTCGCTGAGCGACATGCGGCCGCCCTGGATGGCGTTGGCCTCGATCGGGTCCACCGTGCGGCGGTTCCACCAGCGCGCCACGGCCAGGCCCACTAACCCCACCAGCAGCCCGCCCGCCGCCGGGACGCCCATGGCGCGCCACGGATCGAGGGATACGGCGCCGGACACCCGCTCGCCTGCTTGCAGGCGGAACAGGACCTCGTGGGCGTACTGGGTGGCCGTCGCCATGACGTGGACGCACAGGCCGGAGGCCACGCCCACGCCGGCCGCCAGCACCACGAGCCAGATCTCGTCCGTGCGGACCAGGGCACGCAACGTTTGCGGCGCGTGCACCACCGCGTCCAGGCCGCGCCGGAAGCGCTTGAGGGGGGTGTCCAGCAGCCGTGGCGCCCGAATGACGCCGGGTGCGGCAGGGACGGCTTGCGAGGACATAGGCCTGCCCGCTCCTAACGACTGACCACGGCTCGGCAGGGACCCGGGCGGTCCAGGCCTTCATGGAACCAAGTGATGGCCCATTCAATCGCAGCTGCATCAATACTTGCTTAATTTCGCGACATGTCATCGGTTTGCCAGGCCCGGCGTTATCCAGGCCGGTTGCAGGAGCGCATGCATGGCTGACCAGAAGATCGCCGTCGTCACCGGCGCCACCTCCGGCCTGGGCGAGTGGGTGGCGCTCGGCCTGGCGCGGGCCGGGCTGCACACCGTCATGATCGCACGCGACCGGGCGCGCGGCGAGGCGACGCAGGCCTTCATCGCCAAGCAGGCCCGCGGCGCCTCGACGGAGCTGGTGCTGGCGGACCTGTCCTCCTTGCAGGCCGCGCGGCAAGCCGGCGAGGCCATCGCCGCGGCCCATCCCCGCGTGGACGTGCTGGTGAACAACGCCGGGCTTATCACTCCCAAGCGGGAGGTGACGGCGGAGGGCCGCGAGATGATCCTGGCGGTGAACCACCTCGCCCCGTTCGCGCTGACGGCGGCGCTGGAAGCGGCGCTGAAGGCTGGCGCGCCGGCCCGGGTGGTCAACGTCGGCTCCGGCGCCTCGGACCGCGCCGCCCTGGACATCACGGACCTGGAGGGCGAGCGGTCCTGGGGCGCGCTGCGGGCCTATGGCCGCTCCAAGCTCGCCATGATGATGGCCACCTTCGAGCGGGCGCGGCGGCTGGAGGGCACGGGCGTCACCGTCAACGTGGTGCACCCCGGCGTGGTGAGGACGCGGATCGGCGCGGTGCCGGGGCCGATCGGCTGGGGCTGGGCGCTGCTCAAGCCGTTCATGATCACCCCCGAGCGCGGCGCGGACACGCCGCTGCACGTGGCGCTGTCCCCGCTGGCGGAGGGCGTCACCGGGGGCTACTGGAAGAACAACCGCCAGGCCAAGCCGAACCGCCAGGCGCTGGACCCGGTGCTGGTGCGCCAGCTGTGGCGCGAGTCGGAACGGCTGATCGGCTGAGGCAGCCTGCTTGGAGAACCCGCATGACCATCCCCGACACCATGGCCTTCATCGAGGTCGCAGAACCCGGCGGCCCGGAGGCGATGCGCCTGGCGCGCGGCCCCGTGCCGCGGCCGGGCCCCGGCGAGGTGCTGGTGCGCGTGGCCGCCGCCGGGGTGAACCGGCCGGACGTGATGCAGCGCAAGGGGCTTTACCCGCCCCCCGCCGGCGCCAGCCCGCACCTTGGCCTGGAGGTGGCCGGCGAGGTGGCCGCCGCCGGTCCGGACGCGCCGCTTCCGGTCGGATCGCGCGTGTGCGGCCTGGCCAACGGCGGGGGGTATGCCGAATACTGCGTGGTGCCCGCCGCCCAGTGCCTGCCCTGGCCGGAGGGCTACGACGCCGTGCGCGCCGCCGCCCTGCCCGAAACCTTCTTCACCGTCTGGGCCAACCTGTTCGACATCGGCCGGCTGCGCGCGGGCGAAAGCGTGCTGATCCACGGCGGCAGCAGCGGCATCGGCACCACCGCGATCCAGCTTGCGCACGCCCGTGGCGCCCGCGTGTACGTGACGGCCGGGTCGGCGGAGAAGTGCGAGGCTTGCGTGAAGCTCGGGGCGGACGCGGCGATCAACTACAAGGCGGCCGACTTCGCCGACAGCATCAAGCAGTTCACCAACGGCGCCGGGGTGGACGTGGTGCTGGACATGGTGGGCGGCCCCTACGCGCAGCGGAACCTGCGCTGCCTGGCGATGGATGGCCGGCTGGTGATCATCGCGTTCAGCGGCGGCCCGAAGGTGGAGCAGCTCGACCTCAGCCCCATCATGCTGCGGCGGCTGACCGTCACCGGCTCCACCATGCGCCCCCGCACGGCGGCGCAGAAGGGCGCAATCGGGCAGTCCCTGCTGCGGGAGGCATGGCCGATGCTGGAGGACGGCCGGGTGGCCCCGGTGATCCATGGCGTCTTTCCGCTGGCGGACGCTGCTTCCGCGCACAAGCTGATGGAAAGCAGCGAACATGTCGGCAAGATCATGCTCACCGCCTAGCCGTGCGGCTGGCGCACCGCGAGGCCGGGTCGGGCAGCCCCGTGGTGCTGCTGCACGGGCTGTTCGGCTCCGCCCGCAACCTGGCCGGCGTGGCGCGGGCGCTGGCGGCGTCGCACCGGGTCGTGTCGCTGGACGGGCGCAACCACGGCGAAAGCGGCCGCGACCCGGCGATGGGCTACGCCGCCATGGCCGCCGACGTGGCCGAAACGATGGACGCGCTGGGCCTGCCGGCCGCTTCCGTCCTGGGGCACTCGATGGGCGGCAAGGTCGCCATGCGCCTTGCCCTGTCCGCGCCGCAGCGGGTGGCCCGGCTGGTGGTGGCGGACATCGCGCCCGTGGCCTACCCGTCGCATTTCGGCGCGTTCGCCCGCGCCATGCTGGCGCTGCCGCCGCACGCCTCGCGCACGGAGGCCGACGCGCTGCTGGCGCCGGACGTGCCGGACCCGGCGGTGCGCGGCTTCCTGCTGCACAACTTCCGCCCCGGCGAAGGCTGGCGCATCGGCCTGCCGCAGATCGCGGCAAGCCTGCCGGAGATCGAAGCCTGGGACGGGGCGGGACGTTACGGCGGCCCGGCGCTGTTCGTGACCGGTGCCCGCTCCGGCTACGTGCGGCCGGAGCACCGCCCGGCCATCCTGGCGCTGTTCCCGGCGGCGCGGTTCGTGGCGATCCACGACGCCGGACACTGGCTGCACGCGGAACAGCCGGCCGCTTTCAACGCGACGGTGGCGGCGTTCCTGGCGGATTGAATGGCTGATCCAAGTGCCAGACAATCCATGGCGGAGGATGCCGAGTCCTGCTCCGGGTGCGCCAAGGCCAGCCGGGAAGTGACGGGGTGGCGCCGAGCGTGAGGTGCGTGCTGGATGCAGGGTTGCCTGTGGCCGCAGCTGAACCATGGGTCATCAGCACAGGTTCTGCTGTGGGCTGCTGATCCCAAGACACCGCAATCGAGCGTCAGAAGCCGGTGCTGAGTGAAAGGTGGAACATGTGCAGCGCGATGTCATTCCGTGTCTCCACGTCGTTCAGATAGCGGGCGGTGACGTTGACCGGACCAAAATCGTACTGCAGGAGCGGGCCAAGCATGACGTGCTGAGCTCGGTTGCCATCTCCGACACGCTTTCCGAACTGGTAGTCGTCCGATATCTGCTGCGTGTAGTTCCCGATCACGCCAAAGGAGAACTTGCCAATGGTTTTCTTTGCCGTCAGGTCAAGATAGTAGACGTTGCCGGATTTGTAGTCGGTCTGACCATCCTTTGTATTCACGTCGAGAATGTTGGTCGCTGTCAGGTTCCACCCGTTCTTGAGATAGGAGATGGCTGCGCTTGGCTCATAGGTCCAGAAGGCATTGGCATACGAGGTCTGCTCCCGCACACTGCCATTATGGTGAAACTCCCCATTTGGTAAATAGAAAGACTGCCCGGTCGAGACAAATAGTCCATTCCCTACCTTCCATGCAAGTATCAGTGGTTCAAGAATGGTGTTGAAAAGGCCGAATGATCCCGTCTTGTCGCCGCCTACGTCCGTCGTATCGGCCTGGTGGTAAGCGCCGATCTGCACGAAGCCTGCGCCGTATTGGGCTCCCAGGACATGGTAAGGCGATGACCAGAGAAGCGATACCGCGACGGAGGAGTTCGTGATCCGGACCGGGATGGACTGTCCGCTGCTGCCCTTCAACTCGCCAAACACGACGTAGTTGTCCTCTGTCGCGAAGTAGCCCGGCGGGGGAAGGGCGCCGACCGGCACGCCAGTGGTGGCACCGGGCAAGTACGGCGTGATCCCTTCCTCCGCCCGGCCCGCAAAGGGAAGCAACAAGACAAGTACGGCAAACACGTGACGGCACTTCATGCACGTTCCCTCAACATCGTTTTCTTGTCGTTGCCCATTGCAGCAACGGCCAAAGCTTAATGCTTCAACGCTCAGGATCGCATCGCCGAAGGCTGTCGAGCAGCTTCAGGACTCAGTCGCCGATGCCAAGCGGCGCCGCTGGGGTGACTTTGGCGGTTGAAGCGTGGGCCAGGAGGGCAACGATGGCGAAGGCCATGGATGCCACGCCTTCGAAGGCCCAGGCCGATTCCGGGTTCCAGCGCATCGTGACCATGCTGTAGAGCGGTGGTATGGCAGCCCCGCCCACGGCGACGATCGTCAGCATCAATCCCACGGCCGTTGGAACGTCGCTGATGCGGAACGCCTGGCTCTGCTGGCCGGGGATGGTGACCCACACGACGAAGGCGGTGATGGTCGCTCCTCCGATGACAGCTGCGGCGGCCTGTAGCCCGACCACGCCAAGGTAGGGGACGAGGATCAACGCAATCCCCTCAAGGAGACACCCCGCCAGGAACACGGGCACGACTCCGAACAGGCGGTCGGCGAGCCAGCCGCCGATGAACGCCCCCGGCACGCCGCTCAGCAGCAGGATGACGCTGATCTGTTCCGCACCGGCAGCGTCCAGGCCCAGCCGAGCCTGCGCGTAGTGCGGGAGCAGTTGAGCCGCACTGAAGTAGCTGCCGTAGCTGCCGAGGAACGCCAGCCCCATCAGCCAAAGCATGCGGCTGCCGAAAACCCGGCGCAGCGAAGCCATGCCAAGGTGCTCACCCAGCACCATGTCGGACGCACGGTGGGGCGGCGTCGGGAACAGCAGAAGCATCAGCGCCAGAGTCGCGACGCCCACCCCCGCTCCGACCTCGACCGCTTCGCGCCAGCCGAGCGCGGTCACGATGAAGCCCCACCCGAACAAGCCGATCGCGGCCCCGACGGTGAAGGCGATGCCGGTGATGATGCTGTTGGCCAACGCAAGCTCCCGGTCGTGGAACCAAGCGGCTGTCAGCCCTACCGCGCTGCCGATGTATACGGAACCGCCGACCCCGCAGAGCAGGCGCCCGACAAGCAGCGTCTCGTAGGACGGCGCCCACCCGGTCATGCCTGCTCCGGCCGTCTCGACCCCGATCCCGAGAAGGATCGCCGCGCGCATGCCGTAGCGTTCCGCTATCCATCCGCCGGGGATGTGCGCGATGCCGTATCCAGCGATGAAAGCCCCGACGATAAGCCCGATCTGGTTGAAGGAAAGGTGCATCTCGCCCGCGATGCCGCCGAATGCAGGAATGATGCAGAACCAGTTGAGCGTGAATTGGATGAATGACAGGAAGATGATCGCCAGCGCGACCCAACGGTTGGCCATGACGCTGCTCCCACTCGTTCTCTTTGAAAGCACAGATTGGCAGGCGCGTGGCTATTCGGCGCGCAAGGGTCCGCTGTGGCACGTGCACCGGCCCAGCTTGCAGCGCATCTTGGACATCTGCTCGAACAGCGGCACCGGCGTGAACTTCATGTCTTCGCCGCGGAACTCGGCATGCAAGGTCGCGACCGTGACGACGATCCGCTCGGCATCCCCCCATTGGGCGTAGTCTCCCAGGGGGATGTCGAAGGCGGCGTCCATGGCCGACATCCCAGCCTCGAAACGCTTGCGAGCCTCGTCGGTCACGAACTGGAGGTAGTCCCGCATGGCGGACACGGCGCGCTTGTCGGCCACGTTGCCGTGCCCGGGGACGACAACGTCTACATCCATGTCGAGGATGCGGTTGCAGGCCTTGATCCAGTTTCCCACCGGGCCAGCCCATGCGATGGGCGTCCCTTCGTTGAACAGGATGTCGCCCGTAAAGACGACCTTGTGCTCCGGAAGGTAGACCAGCGTGTCGCCGCGCGTGTGCGCCGGCCCGACCTCGATCAGCTTGATCGCCTTGCTGCCGACGCGCAGGTCGAGTTCCCCGGTGAAGGTGCGCGTCGGCTTGGTCAGCGTGATGCCGGAGAAATCGAACGGCTCGAACAGCTCTTGGATGAACGCGCCTCCCTCGCCGGAGGATTGGGCCGTGAGCATCAAATGGTGGAAGGCCGATGGGGGGAACTCCGCCAGTTCATGGGCCGTGGCCTCCGAGCCGATGATCTCCGCTTCGCGGACCAGCTCGTTGCCGTAGCAATGGTCGCCGTTGGCGTGCGTGTTGACCAGCGTGTTGATGTGCTTGGCTGCGGGCACGGACCGCCGCATGTCGTCGAGCATCTCCTGCGTCAGCTTGAGGTCGAACAGCGTGTCGATCAGCAGGGTCTGGTCGCCATCGACGATCAGCCCGGCGTTGCTCCAACCCCAGGACCCGTCAGGTTGCAGGTAGGCCCAGATGTCCCTGCCGACTTCGTGCAAACCTTTGGTGTATTGCCATCCCGGCATAGCGAACCCCTCCCTGTTGGCTTTCCCGCGGTTGAACTCACCCGCAAGTTTGGCCTTGACGCGCGGCAGCAGACGAAGAGTACGGGCCAGAATGCCTGTTGACAAGAATTTAGTCAATCGACTAATAAACTCTGGAGTTTGCTGGTGCGGACTAGGCTGCGAGATGGGTCGGTGAGCTCAGCGACGCGAGCAAGAATTCTTGCAGCGGCAGAACGGCTGTTCGCCGAGCGGGGTTACCACGGCGTGTCGCTGCGCCAGATCGGCGACGAGGCTGATGCTCAGATTGCGCTCATCAACTACCATTTCGGCACCAAGGACATGCTCTACCGCGCGGTGTTCGAGAATCGGCTCAAGCCGGTGAGCGAGCGCCGCCAGGCCGCCCTCGCCGCAGCATTGGCCTGCGAAGGCGGCCGGCCCACGATCGAGGCTGTGCTCGACGCATTCGCCAGGTCTTGGATCGAACTGAGGGACACGGAGGACGGATGTTCCTACACGAGGCTGATCGCCCGCGAGGTGAACGATCCGCAAGAAGCCGAGCGGGGCATCTTGAGCGACCTGCTCGATCCGATCGCCCGCGACTTCCTGGCGGCCATGGAACGGTCGCTTCCGAATCACGACCGGGCTGAGATCCATTGGGCATATCACTTCTTTGTTGGAATGCTGACCTTGACCATGGCGAATCCCAAGAGGGTCAGCCGGCTGTCCGGGAACCTGCTTGAGGACCAGCCCCACGACATCGTCGTCAGCCGGTTGGTGGCTTTCGTCACCAGCGCGCTCAACACCTGCAAATGGCCACCGGCCGCCACCGGGCCAGCACCAGGAGAACCGGGATGAGGCTCGTCACGTTTCAGGCGCCTGGCAGGCCAGCGGCTGCCGGCGCCCTCATCGACGGCGATGAACGAGTGGTCGATTTGCAGCAGGCCTTCATCGAGCGTTGGAGGAGCCAGTCGCCGCACCTGGCGAGCATCCTGGCCATGGCCGAGGGCGGGGCGGAAGCGATGAACGCCGCCGCTGAGACGATCTCCGCCGCCCAAGCGGCATCTGGGCCGCACATTCTCACGCGCGCCGGCGTCAAGCTGCTGGCGCCGATACCGCGGCCACCGCAGATGCGGGACTTCCTGTGCTTTGAGAAGCATCTCGTGCAGGCATTCCAGCAAATCCGCATCCTGCGTTCAAAGCAGTTTGCCGATCCAGCGGCAGCGCTGGCCGACATGGAGCGGGACGGCATCCTGTCCGTCCCGAAGGCATGGTACGAACGGCCCATCTTCTACCATCCAAACCGGCTGAACGTGGTCGGCCACGACGAGGATGTTGTCTGGCCGGACTACTCCGCCATGATGGACTACGAGCTGGAGTTCGGCGCCTACATTGGACCGGGCGGACGCGGTATCAGCAAGTCCGACGCGCGCGGGCATATCTTCGGCTACACGGTCTTCAACGACTTCTCGGCCCGTGACGAGCAGACTAAGGACATGCCGGGGCAGCTTGGGCCAGGGAAAGGCAAGGATTTCGACGGCGGCAACGCCATGGGCCCTTGCCTGGTAACTGCCGACGAGCTGAGCGACCCCTACAACCTTGCCATGGTCGTCCGCGTCAACGGCGAGGAGCGGGGCCGCGGCAACTCGGGCGAGATGGCTTGGCGCTTCGAGGATTGCATCGCCCACGTTTCCCGCTCCGAAACCCTCGAGCCTGGAGAGTTCCTGGGGTCGGGCACCGTCGGAAACGGCTGCGGCGTCGAGCACATGCAGTTCCTGGCGCCCGGCGATGTCGTCGAATTGGAGGTCGAGCAGATCGGCATCCTGCGCAACAGGATCGTCAAGCGCGGCGCCGGCGGCTGACCAGCAACAAGGCAGGGGACGAAGCATGGCCATCAACCAATCCATCGTCGGCTGGGCGCATTCGCCGTTCGGCAAGCTGCCCGACCCCGACGTCGAAAGCCTGATCGAACGCGTTGCGCGCGGCGCGATCGAGGATGCCGGCATCGAGCCTGACGAGATCGACGCCGTCTTCGTGGGCAACTTCAACAGCGGCTTCTCCAAGCAGGACTTCCCCTCCTCCCTGGTGCTGCAATCCGTGCCGGAGCTGCGGTTCAAGCCGGCGACGCGCTGCGAGAACGCCTGCGCCTCGGGCAGCGCGGCCTTGTTTGCGGCGCGCCACCACCTCGCCGCCGCCGGAGAGCGTTTCGCGCTCGTGATCGGCGCCGAGAAGATGACGGCCGCGACGGGCGCCGAGGCAGGCGACCACCTGCTGGGCGCCAGCTACCGCCGCGAGGAGGGAAACATCGCCGCCGGCTTCGCCGGCGTGTTCGGCCAGATCGCGCAAAGCTACTTCCAGCGCTTCGGCGATCAGTCCGACGCCCTTGCCGCCATCGCGGCGAAGAACCACCGCAACGGCATGGACAACCCCTTCGCGCATCTTCGCAAGGATTTCGGCTATGAGTTCTGCCGGACGGAAAGCGACAGGAACCCGCTGGTCGCGCCACCGCTGAAGCGCACCGATTGCTCGCCCGTGTCGGACGGGGCGGCGGCGCTCGTGCTGCGCAACGACGATGTCGGGCGCGCCCTTCCCAAGTCCGTGACCATCATGGCTTGCAGCCAGGTCAACGATCTCCTCCCCATGTCGCAGCGGGACATGACGCGGTTCGAGGGCGGCGAGCGGGCCTGGGCGGCGGCGTTCGAGGCGGCCGGCGTCGCCTTGCAGGACGTTTCGTTCGTCGAGACGCACGACTGCTTCACGATCGCCGAACTCATCGAGTACGAGACGATGGGCCTGGCCCCTCGCGGCCAAGGATGGCGCGCCGCCTTGGAAGGCTGGACCACACGGGATGGCAAGCTGCCGGTGAACCGCTCCGGCGGACTCAAGTCAAAGGGCCATCCAGTGGGGGCGACCGGCGTTTCCATGCATGTCATGGCCGCCATGCAGCTGAGCGGCGAGGCAGGAGCCATGCAGCTGCCCCGGGCCGACATCGGCGCGGTCTACAACATGGGCGGCTCGGCCGTCGCGAACTACGTCTCGCTGCTCCGAAGGGGCAACGGCTGAAGGCCTGCCCGCCGTCCAGGTCAAGCCGGAGCCGGACTGGCACAGGCGGTGGCGAGGCCGCTGGCGTCACCTCGCCCGCTGCAGCCAGGCCGCCGCTTCCGTGGCCGTGCGGCCCCGCAGGGCCGCGGTGGTCGCCATCAGGTCTGCCGCCTTCGCCGCGTCCAGCGTGGCGCCGCGGGATTTCTTGGTGGCCGGGTCGGCCAGGATCGCCGCGGCCAGCGCCGGGTCGCTGGCCCCGCTGGAGACTGCGCCCATCATGTAGCTTTCTCCGGTGGGTCCGAGCGCGTCGCGCACCGGGCCGAGTTGCGGCAGCGCGGCGCGCAGGAAGGCGTCCGGGTCATCGCCGCGCGTCGCCGCCATGTTGAGGAACTGCAGGATGCGTCCCCTGGGGACGGCGCCGGAGGTGGCGAAGGCGATGTTGCGCTGCATGAGCGCCGGGTCGTGCGCGGCGGCCATGGCGCCGAAGTAGCGCAGCTTCTCCTCCGTGCCGGGCGCGGCTTCGCCAAGGCCGCGCAGGGCCTGCCAGGTTGCAAGGTCGGCCTGCATCCCGACGATCCGGGTCACCGGGTCGAGCAACGCGGGCGCGACGGCGTGGCCGTCCCCCTGGAAGGCGGCGAAGCGCGCCTTGGCCTCTGCGGTGACCGCCGGGTCTTCCATCTTGCCCAGGGCCGCGACCAGCGCCGGCCGCAGCAGGGCGTCGAGGAAGCTTTCGCCGGGCTTCGCGTCCCAGCCCAGGCGGGTCAGCTCCGAGGCCAGCAGGGCGTTGGCGAAAGTGCGGAAGGCGGGCCGCCCGGCGTCGCCCCGCAGCAGCGCGTCGATGTCCAGGAGGTGGTCGATGGTGTCGGTCCACACCGCGTTGCTGGTCACGTGCGCGCCTTGCAGCGCCGTCAGCAGGTCGAGGTAGTCGCCCAAGCCGGCGCGGCCGGCGCGGAACAGGGCGAACTGGTCGCCCAGCAGGTCGGCCTGGTCGGTGGCGCCGAGCGTGGCGAAGGAGGCTTTCAGCAGGGCCAGGGAAGCAGCGTCGTACTGGGTGCGGTAGTAGCCGTCCTCCCCCAGGTTGGCCTTCAACGGCTGGCCGCATCCGTCGAAGGACTGCATCGCCGTGCCTGCCAGGATCATCTTCTGCGGGTCCCCGCCCGGGGATCCGATCGTGACGGGGATGCGCCAGGCGAGCGCGGCCGGGGACGGGTCGTTGACCGTGAACCGGTCCTGCGTCAGCGTGAGCGCCGTGCGCCCGTCCACGCAGGCGCGGGACACCTGCACCAGCGGCACGCCCGGCTGCTCCGTGAAGCTGGTGGCCACGCCCGCCACGTCCTGATGCGACGCCGCCGCCAGCGCCGCCCACAGGTCCGCGCTGGTGGTGTTGCCGTAGGCGTGCGCCTTCATGTAGCCGCGCATGCCGTCACGGAACACGTCGGGGCCGAGCCAGTCCTCGACCATGCGGATGACCTGCTCGCCTTTCTGGTAGCTGATCCGGTCGAACGCGCTGCCCGCCTCGCTCACGTCGTGGATGACCTGCTGGATCGGGTGGGTGGTCGGCTGGGCGTCCTGCGCCATGGCCTGCTCCCGCTCCTCGTGCTGGCGCGGCCAGATGTCCCACTCCGGATGGAAGTGGTCGGAGGCCTTGTCGGCCATCCAGGTGGCGAAGCCCTCGTTCAGCCAGATGTTGTCCCACCAGCCCATGGTCACCAGGTTGCCGGACCACTGATGGGCCATCTCGTGGGCGACCACCTCGAAGATCAGCTCGCGCGTGCGCGGCGCGGAGGTCGCCGGGTCGAACAGCAGGGCGTTGTCGATGTAGGTGATGGCGCCCCAGTTCTCCATGGCGCCCGCCGCGTAGTTGCCGGGGATGGCGATCAGGTCGAGCTTCGGCAGCGGGTATGGCACGCCGAAGTAGTCGTTGTAGTACGGCAGGATGGCGCTCGCCGCCTCCAGCGCCGGGCCGCCCTGGGCTTCCGTGCCCGTGGGCGCCAGCAGGCCGATGTCCGTGCCGGCGGCGGAGGCGTGGCGGGCGGCAAGGTCGCCCGCCACCACCGCCAGCAGGTAGGTGGACATGCGCGGCGTGGCGGCGAACATGACGCGCTTCGCGTCCGTGCCGACCGGGGTTTCGGACGCCGCCGGCATGTTGGACACGGGCGTGTCGCCGGCCGGGACCGTCACGGAAAGCTGGAAGGTCGCCTTGAAGGCCGGCTCGTCCCAGCCGGGAAACATGCGGCGGGCGTCCGCCACCTCGAACTGGGTGACAAGCATGCGCCGGGCCGCGCCGTCGCGGGTCTTGTAGTCGTCGTGGTAGATGCCGTTCGGCGTTTCCGGGATCGGCCCGGCGTAGTCGATGGTCAGCGTGTGATGCCCGGCCGGGACCGGCTCGGGGAAGCGCAGCGTGGCCGTCTCGTTCGCCTCGTCCTTCGTCACCGCGGCCGCCGCGCCGTTCTCCAGCCGGGCCGAGGACAGGGTCAGTCCCGCCTGGTTGAGCACCACCGTGTCGCCGGGCGCCCCCACGTCGATCTCGACCTCCTCGTGCCCAGTGAAGGCGAGATGACCGAGATCGGGAACCAGGTCGATCCGGTAGGCGGACGGCACGACCGTCTTGGGCAGCAGCCCCGGCGTGGTCGCCAGGCTCCACGGGGCCTCGGCGCCGGCCCGGTGCGGCAAGGCCAGGACCCATGCAGTGGCAAGCGACGTGGCAACCAGCAGCGCAGCACGCATCAGGACTCTCCTTCGACCAGCACTCTGCGGATTACTCCCAGCGGGGTGCGGCCACCAGGTGCAAAGCGAGGCTCAATCCTTGAACGGGTCGAACTCGCCATCCCCCGCCATGGCCACCGCGAACGGCCGCAGCGTGTGCAGCACCCGCACCGTGCCGGCGTGCTCCGCCAGCACGTCAGGCAGGCGGCGGTAGGCCATCGGGCTTTCGTCCAGGTCGCCGCCGGCCAGCAGCACGCCGCGCTCCTGCAGCCAGGCGTCCATCTGCGCCTGGGTGAAGGTGCGCTTGGCCGCCGTCCGGCTCCACAGCCGGCCTGCGCCGTGCACCGTCGAGTACAGCGCGGCCCGGGACGCCTCGGACTCCATGCCTTCGACGATCACCGCATCGTCGCCCATGGAGCCGCCCACGAAACCGCGCTGGCCGGGCCAGGCCGGCGTGGCGCCCTTGCGCACCACCCACAGCTTCCGCCCGCCATGCGTCTCGCGCCAGGCGTAGTTGTGGTGGTTGTGCACGCTGTCCGTCACCGCGCCGCCGATGATCCGGCGCACCCGCTCCACCACCCACTCCCGCCCGGCGTAGGCGTAGCGCCCGGCCAGCTCCATGGCGGCGATGTAGCGCTGGCCCAGCTCGCCGTCCTCGTCCACCACGGCGGGCGGCACGTGCATGCCGTCCTTGCCGCCCGCCGCCTTCAGGTAGCGGGTGGCGGAGGTGTGCCCCAGGCCGCGGCTGCCGAAATGCACACCGATCCAGACGAACCCGGCCTGGTCCGCCATGAGGTCCACGTAATGGTTGCCCGAGCCAACCGTGCCCAGCTGCGCCGCCGCCTTCCCCCGGTAGTCCATCATGCCGCTCGCTATCCACGCCGCGTCGTCGTCCAGCACCGGGTGCTGGGCGCGCTCGGCGTTGGCGCGGCCCATGCCGAACGAGACGGCGCGGCGCACGTCTCCCAGGATGGCGGGCACGCGGCCGGCCAGGGCTGCGAACGGCGTGTCCAGCCGCACGGCCATGTTGCCGCATCCGATGTCGAAGCCCACGCCGGAGATGCTGATCTGCCGCTCATAGCCGATCACGCCGCCGACCGGCTGGGCATAGCCCAGGTGCCCGTCGGCGCAGACCACCCCGGCCACGGCGTTGCCCACGCCGAGGCAGTTGCGCATCTGGCCGAGCGTCGCCTCGTCGTGCGTGCCGAACACGGTCAACGGCGCGTCCCGGTACGCGATGGCCTGCGGCGGCAGCGTGACGGCCGCGATGGCGGCGGCCGACCGCTCGGCCTTCGCCGCATCGCGGAAGTTGCACCAGGCCGGCCAGCCGCGCCCGCCTTCCGCCTCGCCGGGCCGCGGCGTGCGGCTGTCCGGGTCCAGGCCGGCCGCGATGGCCAGTTCGCGGGCACGGGTTTCATCCCCGCTGGGGCGGCGCATGGTTGGGTCCTTCGATGTGAGAGCAGGACCGCCAGGGCTTGCGCCGCGCGATCCAGGAAGCGGGAATTATTCGGCTTCGCAACGGAGGTCAACCGTGCAGCCGATGTTCGGCGGCAGCGCAACCTGCGGGTCGGCTTCTGACCGAAGCTGGGGGTTTGGTTTTCGTTGCGCGCTGCCCTGCGCTCTGAGCCGCAGTGCAGCAGGCCCATGGCCCATCCCTTTCCGCCCCAGGCGCCCGTGAGCGCGGCCGTGCCGGGCCTGGCGGTTGCGGCGCTGCGCTTCGTCGCGTGGCCTGCTGCCGGGTCAGCGCCGACCGGCAAGGCCGCTCCGGGCTGGGCCTGGACGCCCAGGCGCGGCGGTGGCCAAGCACGTGACGGCCGAGTTCGAGCAGGCGGAAAGTGGCCAAAGGAACGGCCGGCCGCAGCTTGCGGCGGCGCTGGCGACCGCCAAGCTCGACCAACTGGCCCGCAACGCGCGCTTCCTGCTGCACGTCGTCGAGGGCGCCGGCGAGGCCGGGGCGCTCACCGACCGCGGCGTGCCCACGCCAGCCGGCAAGGGGAATGGCGGCCCGAGCAGGTCAGGCGAGTGCTGGCAGGCCGCATGGGGCAGCAAGCGCAGAGGGTCATGAGCTGATCGCACCTTGGGCACGGTTCTGGGGCAAGGCTCGCCCTGCTGAGCGCAGCAGCGCTCGGATGCATCCCCTTGCCGCGCACTCCCTGGACGTGGCTGCCGTGGCCATGCTGCTGCCGCATCCGACCGCCATGGCCCTGCCCCGGCGAACCCTGGGCTTCCTGGTCGCCCTGCACCATATCGGCAAGTTCTCGCGCCCCTTCCAATCCCTGGCGCTTGAGCACTGGCCGGCCAGTGCGCGTTCCCCGCACCCGCGGGGATGAACCAGAAGGCATACGGCTTCCTGCCCTGGCGTCCCTATGGTGCAGGCAACTCCGCGCCGTTCGTGCTCGGTGGCGCGCAGGCATGGGCGGTCCGGACCGCTGGGCCTGCGCACGAGCTGGGAGTGTCCATGACCGCCACACCGCCCGGCTTGAGCGTGGGCGCCAGGCAGTGCCCGACCGCAGGCCAGGAAGCTGACGGCGTCGACCGGCCTGTCCAGCACGGAAAGGCGCGTCGATGCCCAGGGCGGCCAGGGCCAGCGCGGTCCTACAGCTTGTCCTTGGCCAGCAGCATGTGGACGCCCTTGTTGCCGTCCACGGTTTGCGTCACCCTCAGGTCGCCAGTCAGCGAGCAAAGCATGTACGCCTGGTTGCGCGACAGGTTGGTGCGCCGGCAGACGTGCTTGACCATCTCGCGCACGGCCTGCTTGGCGGCGTCGTCCAGGTCCTCGTCGAGGCCGATGGACATCAGGTGCGTCGGCGTCTCGGCGAACGGGAAGTCCACCGGGAAGTCACGGCGCACAGTCAGGCGGAAGGTGCCGGACAGGCCGGTTTCCAAGGCGGTGATGCACACCTCGCCGTCGCCCTGCACACCATGGCCGTCGCCGGCCATGAACAAGGCGCCCTCGTTGAACACCGGCAGGTAGAGCGTCGTGCCGGGCTTCAGCTCCTTGTTGTCCATGTTGCCGCCGAAGGCGCGCGGCACCGGGGAGCCGCAACGGCCCCAGGCCTTGGGCGGGGCCACGCCGATGATGCCGAAGAACGGGTCCAGCTGCAGCTCGGTCCCCCAGGGCAGCACGCAGACCCTGCGGGCGCGATCAATGGCAGGATGGATGGTCTCGTAGTCCGTGAACTCGTCCGGCAGGGTGCCCAGCAGCGGCAAGATGGCGACGAAGCCCCAATCCATCGTGGGAGCTGCGTCCAGGATGTCCACCTGGAGGGTGTCGCCGGGCTGCGCGCCGCGGACAAACACCGGGCCGGTGATGAAGTGCGGGCCGGGACCAGCCGGCAGCGCCCGCAGCGCCGCCAAGTAATCGGCAGGGACGCGCGACAGCTCCGGCAGGCACTCCATGCCGCCGGCCGGGAAGGAGTGCAGCTTCACCGTGTCGCCGGAGTCGACCGTCAGCACCGCCGGGCGGGCGGCGTCCAGGTAACCCAGGACCATGTTGTCCGGCGTCGCGGGAATCTCGTGGTGCTGCGCCATGGAGTGCGTCCCTTGTTGCCTGTCAGATCGAAAGGTAGCGGCTGACGTTGTCCTGATCCATGTCCGCCCCGGCACCCTCGGCGGCAACCGCGCCGCGCTCCAGCACCACGTAACGGTCGGCCAGGCTGCGGGCGAAGTGATAGCACTGCTCGACCAGCAGGACCGCGATGCGGCCCTTCAACGAAGCGATCGCCGCCTCGATGGACTTCACGATGCTGGGCTGGACCCCCTCGGTCGGCTCGTCCAGCACCAGCAGGCGGGGACGGCCCGCCAAGGCGCGGCCGATGGCAAGCTGCTGCTGCTGCCCGCCGGACAGGTCGCCGCCCCGCCGCCGCCACGTCGCGCCCAGCACCGGGAACAGCGCGCGCACCTCGTCCAGAACCGCGCCGTCGCGCACGCCTTGCGACTTCGCGGAAATCAGCAGGTTCTCCCCCACCGTCAGGTTCGTGAAGATGTCGCGCCCTTGCGGGACGTAGCCGATGCCGCCGCGCGCCCGGCGGAACGGCGGCCAACCCGCGACATCCTGCCCATCCAGCAGCATCCGTCCCCCGCTGGGCGGCAGCAGCCCGACCAGGCAGCGCAGCAGCGTTGTTTTGCCCGCGCCGTTGCGCCCCAGCAGCGCCACGCACTCGCCGCGCCCGACCTGCAACGACACGCCGCGCAAGCTTTGGGCGCTGCCGTAATGGTGATGCAGCCCGACGATGTCCAGACAGGCCGTCATCGCCCGATGTACGCCTCGATCACCCGGGCATCGGCGCGCGCATCGGCCATGCTGCCGTCGAACAAGGTGCGGCCCTCGTGCAGCACCGTCACCCGGTCGGCCACCTGCTCGACGAAATCCATGTCATGCTCCACGACCACGATGCTGCGCCCCGGCGTGCGCAAGGACAGCACCAGCTCGGCCGTGCGCTTCGTTTCCTGCCCGCTGAGGCCGGCCACCGGCTCGTCGAGCAGCAGCACCTTGGGGTCCTGCACCAGCACCATGCCGATTTCCAGCCGCTGCTTCTCCCCGTGCGACAACACGCCGGCCGTCGCGTCGCGCCGGGCGGTCAGGCCGACCATCTCCAGCAGCGTGTTGATCGCGGCCGCCTTCCGCTCCTGCCGGGCCGCCAGCTCCCGCAGCAGCGAGCGGCGGTGCAGGCGCAGCGCGAGATCCAGGTTCTCACGCACCGTCAAAGCCTCGAACACGCTGGGCTTCTGGAACTTGCGCCCGATGCCGGCCAGGGCGCGGGCGACCTCGCTCATGCCCGCCAGGTCGGTCGCGCCATCCAGCAGCACCCGGCCGCAGCGGGGGCGGGACTTGCCGGTCAGCACGTCCAGCAGGGTGGTCTTCCCTGCGCCGTTCGGGCCGATCACGCCGCGCACCTGGCCGTACTCGGCCGCGAACGTCAGGTCGTCGATGGCGACGAACGCGCCGAACGCGACTGTCAGGCCGGCAACCTCGATCGCGTTGCGGCTCACGGACGCACCTGGCCCGGCAGGCGCGCCGCCATGCCGGTCATCCAGGACCGCGACCGGTTGCGGGCGTCCAGCAGCCCGTTCGGCAGGGCCAGCACGACCACCAGCACCAGCAGGCTGAGCACGAACGGCCACAGCTCCGGCGCGGCGCCGGCCAGCCAGAACTTCAGCAGGTTGATCAGCGCCGCCCCCAGGATCGCGCCCACCAGGCCGCCTCGCCCGCCGACCGCGACCCAGACCGCGACCTCCAGCGACAACGCCGGGTCCAGCAGGCCCGGGTTGATGATGCCGACCTGCGGCACGTACAGCGCCCCTGCCACGGCAGCCACCGACGCCGACAAGCACCATGCCGCCAGCTTGAGCCACAGGGTCTCGTAGCCCAGGAAGCGCAGCCGCGGCTCGTCGTCGCGGATGGCTGTCAGCAGGCGGCCGAACCGCGTGGCCAGCAGCGCCCGCCCCCCCAGCAAGGCCAGCAGCACCGCCATCGTCGCCAACGCCGCCAGCAGCACCGCGCAGTCCGTGCTGCCCGCCGCCAGCCCGGCGATGCCGTGGAACCCCGTCATGCCGTTGTTGCCGCCAAATCCGGTGTCGTTGCGGAACATCAGCAGCATCGCCGTGTAGGTCAGCGCCTGGGTGATGATGGAGAAATAAACGCCGTTCACCCGTGAGCGGAACGACACGTAGCCGAAGCCGAACGCCACCAACGCGGGCACGGCCAGCAGCGCGGCCACGGACAGCCAGGCAGAGTCCGCGAACGCCCACCAGCCCGGGAAGCCGGCCTGCCCCATGAACAGCAGGAAGTCCGGCAGCACATGCGTCGCGGCGAAGGCGGTCCGCAGCAGGTGCATCGCGGCGATGTAGCCCCCCAGCGCGAAAAACAGCCCATGCCCCAGGCTGAGCACCCCGGCGCTGCCCCACATCAGGTCCACCGACATCGCCAGCAGCGCGAAGCACATCACCTGCCCAGCGGCGTTCACGGCATAGGGCGGCAGCGCCGCACCGGGCACCAAGCCAAGTCCCAGCACCGGCAACGCCACCAGCAGCAAGCCGAGCAGCCCGGCGCACAGCCCGGCGCCGCGGGTCACCCGCGGCCTCTCACCGGCGGTCCCGGGCAGCGATCAACCCCTCCGGACGCCACTGGATCAGCAGGACCACCAGCAGCAGCGCCATCACCTTGGCAGCGACGGCGCCATAGAACGGCTCGATTCCCGCGTTCACGAGGCCGATTCCCAGGGCGGCCAGCGCAGTGCCCCGCAGGCTGCCGACGCCGCCCAGCACCACGACCATGAAGCTGTCGATGATGAACCCGCTGCCCATGGTGGGATTCACGTTGTAGATCGGCGACAACGCCAGCCCGCCCAACCCCGCCAGCCCGGCGCCGAAGCCGAAGGCCAGCATGTCGGTCCGGCGGGTGGAAACGCCGACGCAGCCCGCCATGCCGCGGTTCTGCGTGACGGCGCGGATGAACAGCCCCAGGTCGGTGAAGCGCAGCAGCGCCCAGGTTGCCAGGAACGCCGCCGCTGCGAAGCCGATGGCGCCCAGGTGATTCCAGGTGACGAGGAAATCGCCCACGACCCGCTGGCCGCCCGCGAGGTAGGGCGGCGTTTGGAACTGCAGGCTTTGCGTGCCGAACCCGACCCGGACCAGGTTGACCAGCAGCAGGCTGATCGCCCACGTCGCCAGCAGCGTCATCAGGGGGCGCTTGTACAGGTGGCGGATCACCGCGGCCTCGATGGCGATGCCGGCCAGGGCGGCAACGGCGAACACCACGGGGACCGCCAGGACGGGATACCAGTTCACCAGGCCTGGCGCCCAGGCCCGCAGCGCTTCCTGCGTGCAGAAGGTGGCGTAGGCGCCGATCATGATGAACTCGCCCTGGGCGAGGTTGATGACGCCCATCAGCCCGAAGATGATCGCCAACCCGGCTGACGCCAGGAAAAGCACGCTGCCGACGCTGACCCCGTTGTAAAGCAGCGCCAGCGCGTCGCCCGCCCTTACCCAACGGCCGACCCGGGTGATCTGCCAGTCGAGCGCGGCGCGGACCTGGGGATCGGCGGCATAGGCGGGGTCCGCGCGCAGCGCCGCCAGTTGCGCCCCGGCGCGGGAGCTGGGATCGGCGCCCAAGCCCTCGATGGCGGCGATGCGCCGGCCCAAATCCGGCGAGCGCAAGCCGGCTCCAACCACCAGCGCCTGCAACGCGCCGCGCACGCCGGCGTCTTTCTCCCGCGCCAGGGCAGCCGGCAGCAGATCAGGCGGCAAGCCGTCGCTGCGGCGTTCCAAGGTGCGGACCGCGGTCAGCCGGGCAGCCGGCCCAGCCCCGAACAACGTCAACGCGGCGCTGGCCTGCTCCAGCAACCCGCGGCTTCGCAGGCTCGGCAGCGGCGAGCGAAGCCCGGTCGGCAAGGTCGCCGGGTTGAGGGTCAGGGCGTCCGTGCCGTCGGCCAGGAACGCCTGGCCGTCTGCCGCGCACTGCAAGCGTTTCGCGGAGAACGCCTGCACGACCTGCAGGCCCCAGTCCCGCTCCGCCGGAGACGCGGCCGCAGCGGCTGACAGCAGCGTGGCCACGGCGCGCGCCACGTCCTGCCCGCCTTCGCTGCACATCATGGCCAGGATCGCGGCACGGTCCAGCGGCGCTGGCTGTCCCTGCGCGGCGCCGCCGGCTAGGCACAGCAGCACCGCCAAGCCGGGCCGCAGCGGAGGATGCATCCGTGTCAGGCGGGGCTGAACGGGATCGGCTTCGGCGTGTCCTTCGACTGCCACAGCACGTCGAAGCCCTGCCTCTCGTTGACCGACCCGATGAACACGCCGCGCGAGACGTAGTTGTTCTCGCCCGTCATCGTCAGCGTGTAGCCGGAGGGATCATCGAACGACAGCCCGCCGAACGCCGCCCGCACAGCCGGCGCATCGAACGTGCCGGCCTTCTTAGCCGCCATCCCCCACATGTGCACGCTGTCATAAGTGGACACCATCGGGTCGATCGCGACGTCCGGCCGGTACGGCGCGCCGGACTTCCTCACGTACGCCGCCCAGTCCGCCAGCCACTTCCGGTTGCGCGGCCCCGGCGCGTTCTGCAGGTAGGCCCAGCAGTTCAGGCTGCCGACCAGCCCTGCGGTGTTCAGCCCCTCAAGGTCGGCTTCCACCATGTCCAGTCCCAGGACGGGGATGTCCGTAGGCTTCAAGCCCTGGTTCACGTACTCGCGCAGGAAGTCCGGGATCGAGCTGCCCACCACCGTCAGCACGACGATCGGCTGCTCGCCCCCGGCGCTGGCGAAGCTGCGGATCTGGTTGACCAGGTTCTGGAAATTGCTGAACCCGAATGGGACGTACTGCTCCCTCCAGGCGGAGTCCGGGATGCCCTTGCTGGTCCAGCAGGCCTTCAGGATCTTGTTGACGGTGCGCGGCCACACGTAGTCGCTGCCCAGCATGAAGAAGCGCTTCGCATTGCCGCCCTCCGAACCCATCAGGTAGTCCACCGCGGGCAGCACCGAGCTGGACGGCGGCGAGTTCATGTAGACGACGTTCTTCGAGTTTTCCTCGCCTTCGAAATGCAGCGGGTAGAACAGCAGCCCGTCGTTCTGCTCCACGACCGGCAGCACCGACTTGCGCGACACCGAGGTCCAGCAGCCCAGCAAGGCCGCGACCTTTTGCTCCTGCAGCAGTTGGCGGCCCATCTGCGCGTAGGTCGGCCAGTCGGAGGCCGGGTTGGTCACCACGACTTCGACTTGACGCCCGAGCACGCCGCCCGCGGCGTTCAACTCGTCCGCCGCCATCCGGGCGACGTAGTTCATGCGCCCCTCCAGGTTGGCCATCGTGCCGGAGGAGGAGAACAGGCAGCCCAGCTTCACGGTGTCGGCGGCCCAGCCGGGCCGGATGAGGGCCGGCGCCGCCAAGGCTGCGCCAGTGCCGGCAAGCAAGGAACGACGGGTGACGGCGCTCATCTCAAACCCTCCCAGGCCAGCCGAAAGCAGGGCAAGGCAAGCAAGCATTGTGCCATTGCCCCGCACGCCGGCGTCCGCTCGGTGTCAGAAGACCCGCACTGCCGCATCCGGCGGCATGCGGCAGAACGCGAGCGTGACGGTGGAACTGGGACAGGGCTTGGTTTGAGTTTCCGTCATCCCGGCGCCGGCGGATCGCCTTCTGCACGTCCCAGCCAATTCGCGCCATCATGCAAGCTGCAGCACCCACGGCCTGCTGCGTCCCGGGAGCTTCACTTGACTGGTGCTGTGCCGCTGCAAGGGGCCTGGAGGCGGCATGGGCGAACAGACGATGGGTGGCCGCATCGCCAGCGTCGGACCCGAGATCGAGCGCGCTGCCGCTGCGTGAACCCCAGACGCGGAAGCTCAAACCCAGGCCCGGCCCCTCGCTCAGTCGTAGGTCGCCACCGGCCCAGCATTTCTCAACACCGTCCAATGCCGGAGGATCAACGAAACCTTGCCCAGCAGCGCGGTCGCGTCCCCGACCTCGCGGTCCAGCCGCTCCTGCGGCGGCAGGCAGGCGTGCGACGGCTCGCCCGAGACCAGCCGCGCACCGGCCGACACGCGCAGCACACCAGCCTCCTGCCCCGCCAGAACAAGCTTCGCCGGCTGGCCGGCGTGGAAGCGGCGCCGGGCCAGCCGTTTGGCGTCTGCCCCGATGGCGTCCGGCAGCAGCGGGCCGAGGTCCGCGTTCAGCCAGGCATAAACCTGCCGGGCCGTGTCGCAGTCCATCCATCCATCCATCTCCGGATGACGGATGGCGAAGCTGTGGATGGTGCGCAGCTCGTCCCAGCAGGCCGCGCCGCCGCGCCGCAGCGGCGGCACCTCAAGGAGGTGGAAGTCGTCGCTGGCGCCGAGGGCGTGACAAATCCCCGCCGAGAAGAGCGCGATGGCATGGTGCTTGGCGTCGTCCTCCACGGCATCGAACGCCTGCAGCTCGGCCAGCGCCGCCGCCCAGCGCAGCGCCAGCCCGGCATTGCCGCCGGGGTGCAGCACGGCGGCGGCAGGCACGGCGGGCCACTCGGCACGGCCGGAATAGTCCCGCAGCCCGGCCGGCAAGCTGCGCGCGGACAGCCGCTCCGCCATCGCGGCCGGGAACACCGCCGCCCCGGCGAAAGGCGGCCCGGTCAGGAACTTCGACCCGGTGAGCAGCACTGCCCAGCCCTGCGCCAGGTAGGCCTGCACGCGCCCGGCGGACAGCCGCGCCTGGCATGCATCCACCACGACATCGACGCGCGCGGGGCAGCGCCGCTGAATGGCCCGCAAAGCGTCCCACTCCGGCGCCAGCAGCCCGGTCTTGGACACATCGACCCGGTGCAGCAGCGCCCGCCGCCCCGCTGAAACGGCCGCGGCGGCGATGCGCCCGCACTCCGCCGACACCTCGGCGGACGGACGGACGCGGCCCGCCGGGTCGCGCAGCGGCACGGTCTCGACCAGCGTGTCGCGGCGGAAGCCCTCGATCACCGCGCCGCAGTCCACCGCGATGCCGCGGGCCGTGCCGTCGGCGAAATGCCTCCCGGCCGCCGCCAAGGGAACGCCGCGGCCGGTCTCCTCCGGCGCCACCAGCACGACGGTGAGGGGCCGGGCGTCAGGATGCAGCTGCGCCATGGCCGTGGCGAACAGCTCGCAATCGGTGCCGGATGGCGCCAGCGCCACCAGGCTGTCCGCCGGCAGCCCGTATGATGCGGCGATGTCCGCCCGAACGCGGCGGAGCGCATCGGCCACGGCGTCGCCAGCGCGGGCGCCGTGCAGGATGCGCTGCCGCATGGCCTCGGCGCCGCCATAGCCGCGCTCCGAGCTGGAGGAGGCCGTCGAGGACGCGAAGGTGACCGCCCAGGGCCGCGGGCGATGGCTGCAGCCGTAGCCGTTCAGACCCGTCGCGGGATCGACGGACAGGCGGGCGTCGCCGCCCGTCTGCATCAGCCACTCGGCGGGGCCGAGCAACGGCCAGACCCGGCGCAGCGCCGCCAGCGCGCCGGGAGGGATCGCCGTCGGCGGCTTGCGTTGATGGTGGGACAGCGCCGGCCAAAGAGCGGCCAATTCGGCGTCCGCCGGGACCTTGGCGGCCAGGGCCGAGGGCGCCGGCATGACTGGCCCCAGCGCCGCGAACAGCGCGGCGGTGCGCGCTGCGGCTAGCCCGGCGAGCGCCGGCTGGTCCGGCCACAGCCGCAGCAGCAGCGACAGCTCAAGCGCGTGGCGGAGCGTGACCGGCCCCTGCACGGCATCGAGCGCGCAATCCGGGCCGACCGTGACCAGCCCGCCAGGGTCCACCTGGAAGCCGGCTCCCAGATCGTCGCGAAGCTCCATCGCCGTTTCCGCTGCCAGGCCGGCGAAGTCCGTCCTTTGCAGGATGCGGACCAAGGCTTCCGGCAGGGTGCTGGTCACGGGCAGCGTCCCTAAAACATCAGGTACTCGCCGGACTTGTACATCAGGCTCAGCACGTCCCGCGCCGCCGCCGCGACGATGGCGCCGATGAAGATCGTGTGCGTCCCCGCCTCCACCATCTGCACCACCACGCAGTCGAACGCAGCCGCCGCATCCTTCAGGATCGGCACGCCGGACGCCAGCTCCACCCACTCCGCCGCGGCGAACCGGTCTTGCACCGGGGAGGAGAACGCGTCCGCAACCTCCTGCTGGTCGTGCGCCAGGAAGCTCACCCCAAAGCGGCCGGCGGCGGCGATCACCGCCTGCGCGCTGCTGGCCCGGTTGACGCACACCAGCAGCTGCGGCGGCTCGGCGCTGACGGAACACACGGCGGTGGCGGTCAGGCCGCTGCGCCGGCCGCCATGCGCCGTGGTGACCACCGTCACCGCGCCGGGCACCCGGCGCATGCAGGCGCGGAACGTTTCCGCGTCGATCAACTGGTCAGTCAGGGCGGCTTCCATGGCCCTGATGTAGCACGCCAAGCCACCCGGGGAACCGTGCCGCAGGTGGGGTGATGCGGCGGGCGTTGATGCGCTATGCTGGCAGGCCGCCATATCCACGACCCCACCCAAGGTAGTGCTGCATGCCGACGCCGTTCTCCGCCGAAGACCTCCGTGCCGTGTTCGATCCCCGCACCCTCACCCGCGGCCGCAGCCTGGTGCTGATCGGCGCGGTGGAGGTGGCGCTGGCGGGCGACACCATCACGGCGGCGGTGGCGGATGGCGGGGTGCGCCGCACCGCGACCATCACCCCGGCGCCGCGCGGCCGCCGGGTCAGCTTCGGCACGCGCTGCAGCTGCCGGTTGCCGGCCTGCCCGCACGTGGCTGCCGCGGGACTGGCGGCGCTGGACAAGTTCCCTGCCCTGCGCCGCGCGCAACCGGCGCTGGACTTGCCCCAAGGCTCAAAAGCATCCGAGGCGCCGGCGCGCAAGCTGGTGTTCGAGCTGTCGGCCGCCACGCCGCCGCTGGCCTGCACCGTGTCCCTGCTGCTGCTGGACGAGGCAACCGGGCGCACAACCGGAACCACCCCCGCCGCCGTCGCCGCCGACCCGGCGCAGTCCGCCGACGCCAAGGCCGCCGCCGCCCTGCTGGACGGGGCCGGCTGGAAGCCCGGGGCGGACGGCGTGCGGGTGAAGGACGGGCAGCGCCTGTCCGCCTTCTACGGCGCGCCGCCGCCGCTCGAGCCCGACACGGCGGTGGAGATGCAGGCGCGGC
>CAXTNC010000005.1:20073-37390 GCA_964245495.1 uncultured Acetobacteraceae bacterium | reverse complement strand
GGCCGGGGACGTGCTGGGGGTCGGGCTTGTGGCGGAGGACCTGCCGCCCGCCATCGCTCGCGCCATGCGCCAGGTTCGGCTAGCTTCCATGGACGGAAGGGAGACTCGCCGGCATGAGTGAGACGACCGCCTCCATCGGCCTGTTCGACCGCGCCATCCGCCGCATCACCGGGGTCTGGCGGGACATGGCGTCCAGCGTGGCCGTCGAAGGGGACGGCAGCATCGCCTCCCAGATGCGCGCCTGCCTCCATGCCCGCGGGGGCGAGGTGAGCGCCCGCAACCGCGCCGCCAAGCTGGCGGAAGCCTACTTGCAGCTCGACGAAGCGGGCCGGACCGCGTTCCTGCATACCTTGGCTGGTTTCGACAGCGACTCCGCCGCCCTCGCCATCGCCTATGACCGGCTGCAGGCGACGCAAGACCCGGCGGAGCGCGCCATCGCCACCGCCGCCCTCCGGCGCGCCTTGGAGCCGCCGCGGGTCCGCCTGCTGACCCAGTTCACCACCATCCCGGACGGCATGAAGTTCCTGGTGGACCTGCGCGCCACCCTGCTGGCCCGGGTGGAGGGCGAGCCCTACCTCGCGGCGCTGGACAGCGACCTGCGCGCGCTGCTGGCCCAATGGTTCGACGTGGGCTTCCTTGAGCTGCAGCGCATCGACTGGAGCAGCCCGGCCGTGCTGCTGGAGCGGCTGGTCGGCTACGAGGCGGTGCACGAGATCCGCTCCTGGTCGGACCTGAAGAACCGCCTGGACAGCGACCGGCGCTGCTACGCCCTGTTCCATCCCCGGATGCCGGCCGAGCCGCTGATCTTCGTGGAGGTGGCGCTGGTGCGCGGCCTGGCCGGCAGCGTGCAGCAGCTGCTGGACAAGAAGGCGCCGCTGCTGGACCCAAAGGAAGCCGACACGGCCATCTTTTATTCCATCAGCAACTGCCAGCGCGGCCTGGCCAGCATCAGCTTCGGCAACTTCCTCATCAAGCGCGTGGTGAGCGTCCTGCACGAGGAGTACCGCACCATCAAGACGTTCGCGACCTTGTCTCCCATTCCGGGGTTCCGCCGCTGGCTGGACGCCAAGCTGAAGGTGGACGAGGCGGGGCTGCTGTCGGCTGAGGAGCAGGCGGCGCTCCTGCCGATGTTTCCGGATGCGGCGAAGCCCGAAAGCGGCGCGAAAGCCCTGGCCGCTCTCATGGGCCGGCGCGGCTGGGCGCGGGACGCCGCCGTGGTCAAGGCCGTCGAACCGGCGCTGACCCGCCTGGCCGCGCGATACCTGCTCATCGAGGCGCAGGGCGGGCGGGCGCTGGACCCGGTGGCGCATTTCCACCTGACGAACGGCGCCCGGGTCGAACGCCTTGTCATGCTGGCCGACACGTCCGACAAGGGAGTGAAGGAAAGCGCCACCCTGATGGTCAACTACGTTTATGACCCGGCGAAGATCGAGGACTACCACGAGGAGTACAGCGGCGAAGGCAAGCGCAACGCCACCACCGCCGTCCGCCGCCTGTCGCGCGGCTGGGGCTGAACCAGCGGTCAACGCCCCGTCATATCAGCCTTCCAACGGCGGCAGCGGCATCCAGCAGCGGCGCAAGCAGCGTCAAGGGCCGCGCCTGGCGCATGCGGGCGACGGTCGAGACCAGGCTGAGCGCCGCCACGACCTCGCCCGCCCCGTCCTGCACGGGCGCGCTGAGCGTGACGACCCCGTTCGCCACGTCGTCCGTGGTGATCAGCCAGCCCCGGGCGCGGATGCGCGGCAGGTCAGCAGTGATCCATGCCGCATCAATGCGGGTGGCGGATGCCAGCCGGGGCAGGCGGCTGGCCAGCACGGCGCGCAGCACCGCCTCAGGCGCGTAGGCCAGCAGCAGGCGGCCAGGTCCGGCATGGAGCGGCTCCCGGTCGCCCGCCGCGGCCGCCGGCCGCATGCCGGGGCCGCCCGGCTGCACGGCCATGACCACGCTCTGCTCGCCCTCGCGCTGGGAAAGCGTGACCGTCTCTCCGGACGCCTGCGCCAGTGCGGCCATCATGGGCGCGGTCGCGGCCCTCGCCGACCCCTGGCGCGCGGCTGCCCGTCCCACTGCCAGCCACCGTGCGCCCAGCCGCCAGGGGCCGCGCTTGGCGTCCTGCTGGGCCAGTCCTTGCGCTTGCAGGGTGCGCAGGATGCGGAAGGCTGCGGCCGGGGTGCACCCGGTCTCGGCCGCCAGCAGCGTCAGGGTGCATGGCCCATGCTGCGCCAGCACCATGAGGAGGGCAGTCGCCCGTTCCACGGCCGCGATGCCATAGTCAGGCGCGTCGCCTTTCTCACGCGGCATGCGGACCCACCTTCGGGGGCCCCCCTTGCTGGTCCTGAATACTTACGTGGGCGGAGTGAACCCGCACAACTTGCCCGCGCACAGGCATTGCCTTGCCGGTCCGGGCCACAAGGCTGCCGCGCGGCAGCCTTGTGGCCCGCAGACGCGTAGGCTAACACGCGAGCCTCATGGCCGCGCGGCAAGGCGGGCGTGGTGAAATTGGTAGACACGCCAGATTTAGGTTCTGGTGGCGAAAGCCGTGGGGGTTCAAGTCCCTCCGCCCGCATCCGCCGCCTGCGGCCGCCACCTGGCCTTTGAGGACATCGCGCTGCCATGCAGGTTACCGAAACCCTCTCCGATGGGCTGAAGCGCGGCTTCACCGTCACTGTCCCGTCCGCCGACATCGAGGGCCGCCGGTCTGCCAAGCTGGTCGAGATCGGCCGCTCGCTGAGGCTGCCGGGCTTTCGTCCTGGCAAGGTGCCGGACCGCGTGCTTCGCCAGCGTTACGGCGCCGCCGTCATGGCCGAGGTGCTGGAAGACAGCGTCAACGATGCCACCCAGCGCGTGCTGTCCGACCGCGGCCTGCGCGCCGCGATGCAGCCCAAGGTGGACGTGACCAGCCCCTTGGCCCCGGCCGCGGAACCCGCGGACCTTGAGTTCACCGTTGAGGTGGAGCTGTTGCCGGAGATCGCCCCGCCCGACTTCAACGCCGTCTCGCTGACGCGCCTCAAGGCCGAGCCGGAAGCCGTGACGGTGGACAAGGCGCTTGCCGACATCGCCGCCAGGCAGCGCACGTGGGAGGCAGCGGAGCCTCGCCCAGCCGTCAAAGGCGAGACGCTGACAGTTGATTACACCGGCAGCATCGACGGGACAGCGTTTCCGGGCGGCGCCGGCAAGGATGCGGACATCGAGGTGGGCGGCCCCAACTTCATCCCCGGCTTCACCGAGCAGATGGAGGGCATGTTCCCCGGCGAAACCCGCACCATCGCCGTGACCTTCCCCGAGGAGTACGGCACCCGCGACCTGGCAGGCAAGGCAGCCCAGTTCGAGATCGTCGCCAAGGCGTTGAAGGTCGCCAGCGTCCCGGCGCTGGACGACCAGCTGGCCGAGAAGATGGGCTTTGACACGCTGGACGACCTGCGCGCAGCGGTTGTCCGGCAGATGCAGCGCGAGTTCGACCAGATGAGCCGCATGCGGATCAAGCGGGACTTGCTGGACCGCTTGTCGAAGCAGGCCGACTTTCCCGTGCCGCCCAGCATGGTCGAAGGCGAGTTCCGGCAAATCTGGGACCGCGTGGAGGCTGACCAGAAGGCGGGCAAGCTGGACGAGGAGGACCAGGGCAAGGATGAGGCCACGCTGCGGGCCGAGTACCGTGCCATCGCGGAACGCCGGGTGCGCTTGGGGCTGCTGCTGGCCGAGGTGGGGCGGACCCAGGGCGTGCAGGTCACGGCCGACGAGATGACCCGCGCCATGCGTTCCGAGGCGGGCAAGTACCGCGGCCAGGAAGCCGAGGTCATGGAGTTCTTCCGCAAGAACCCGCAAGCTGCCGAGTCCCTGCGCGGTCCGATCTTCGAGGACAAGGTCGTGGACTACATCCTGGACCAAGCCAAGGTGGAGGACCGTTCGGTCACGCCGGAGGAGCTGGCCGCCGACCCGTCCGATCCGCCTCCCGAAGCTGCCGCGGCGGCCTGACCCGGCGCTGGACTGGAAGCCGGCGCGTCATGCGCTATGTAGACCAGGCAGTCCTGCCCACACCCGTGCAATCCCAGCTTGAGGAAGCCCATCCATGAGGGATCGCCATCCCGTCGAGACTTACAGCTCGCTCGTGCCCATGGTGGTCGAGCAGTCGGCGCGTGGGGAGCGGGCGTTCGACATCTACTCCCGCCTGCTCAAGGAGCGTATCATCTTCCTGACCGGCCCGGTCTACGACGAGATGAGCGCCCTGATCTGCGCCCAGCTGCTGTTCCTGGAAAGCGACAATCCGGGCAAGGACATCTCGTTCTACATCAACAGCCCCGGCGGCGTGGTTTCGGCTGGCCTCGCGATCTACGACACCATGCAGTATGTCCGCAGCCCCGTCAGCACGGTGTGCATCGGCCAGGCGGCATCCATGGGCAGCCTGCTGCTGTGCGGCGGCGCCAAGGACAAGCGCTACGCGCTGCCCAATGCCCGAATCATGGTGCACCAGCCATCCGGCGGCGCGCAGGGCCAGGCGGCAGACATCGAGATTCAGGCGCGCGAGATCCTCCTGCTGCGCGGCCGGCTGAACCAAATCTACGTGAAGCACACCGGCCAGCCGATCGAGGTGATCGAGCGCAAGCTGGAGCGGGACAGCTTCATGTCGGCGGAGGAGGCGCGGGACTTTGGCCTGGTGGACACCGTGGTCGAGAACCGTCCGCCCGCATCGGATGCAAGCAAGTCCTGACGCCTCTGCTTGGCTTGTGCCCCCGCGCGAGCACGGTCTAAAGTTTCAAGGTTGCCTGGGTCGCCCCGGGGTGGAGTGTTCATGAGCAAGTCCAGCGATTCAAAGAACACCCTCTATTGCTCGTTCTGCGGCAAGTCGCAGCATGAGGTCCGCAAGCTGATCGCGGGCCCGACGGTCTTCATCTGCGACGAGTGCGTCGAGCTGTGCATGGACATCATCCGCGAGGAGCACAAGACGCACCTGGTGAAGTCCCGCGACGGCGTGCCGACGCCAAAGGAGATCTGCAAGGTCCTGGACGACTACGTGATCGGCCAGGCCCATGCCAAGAAGGTGCTCTCGGTCGCGGTGCACAACCATTACAAGCGGCTGGCGCATGGGGCGAAGAACAACGACATCGAGATCGCCAAGTCCAACATCCTGCTGGTGGGTCCCACCGGCTCCGGCAAGACGCTGCTGGCTCAGACCCTGGCCCGCATCCTGGACGTGCCGTTCACCATGGCGGACGCGACCACGCTGACGGAGGCCGGCTACGTCGGCGAGGATGTCGAGAACATCATCCTCAAGCTGCTGCAATCGGCTGACTACAACGTGGAGCGGGCGCAGCGCGGCATCGTCTACATCGACGAGGTCGACAAGATCAGCCGCAAGTCCGACAACCCGTCCATCACGCGGGACGTGTCGGGCGAGGGCGTGCAGCAGGCGCTGCTCAAGATCATGGAGGGCACCGTCGCCTCCGTGCCGCCGCAGGGTGGGCGCAAGCACCCGCAGCAGGAGTTCCTGCAGGTCGACACCACCAACATCCTGTTCATCTGCGGCGGCGCATTCGCCGGCTTGGAAAAAATCATCGGCGCCCGCGGCAAGGGCAGCGGCATCGGCTACGGCGCCGACGTGCGCTCCCCGGACGAGCGCCGCACCGGCGCCATCCTGCGCGAGGTCGAGCCGGAGGACTTGCTGCGCTTCGGCCTGATCCCCGAGTTCATCGGCCGCCTGCCGGTGGTAGCGACCTTGGAGGACCTGGACGAGGCGGCGCTGGTGGAGATCCTGACCAAACCAAAGAACGCCCTGGTCAAGCAGTATGGCCGGCTGTTCGAGATGGAGGGCGTCAAGCTTTCCTTCACCGAAGACGCCATGCGCTCCGTGGCCACCCGCGCCATCGCCCGCAAGACCGGTGCCCGTGGGCTGCGCTCCATCATGGAAGCGATCCTGCTGTCCACCATGTTTGACTTGCCTGGTCTCGACAGCGTCGAGGAGGTGGTCGTGAACCGCGAAGTGGCGGAAGGCCGGGCCAACCCGCTGTTCACCTACGGCAAGGAACGCGCCGAAGGGGCCTGATGCCGCCCGTGACTCACGCTCCCCGGGGTTCATGCTTCCTGGGGTTCAAGCCCTTGGCGCGTGGCTTCGTCGGCCCGATATCATTGAAATAGCGGGGTGTTCACCCCGCCGGGAAGCGGAGCGTGCCATCTTGGGCGTTCCGCCCCCTGGCTGTCCATTTGGAGGTCTTCATGCCCGACTCCGACAAAGCGCTTCCGGCGCAGGCCAACGGTGAAGCCCTGGCCGTGCTCCCCCTGCGGGACATCGTGGTGTTCCCCCACATGATAGTGCCGCTGTTCGTCGGCCGCGAGAAGTCAGTCCGTGCCCTGGAGGCCGTGATGAAGGAGGACAAGCAAATCCTCCTTGTCGCCCAGAAGAACGCCGCCCAGGATGAGCCGGCCGCAGACGACATCTTCCGCATCGGCACCGTGTCCACGATCCTCCAGCTGCTCAAGCTGCCGGACGGCACGGTCAAGGTGCTGGTCGAGGGTGGGCGCCGCGCGCGCATCACCTCCTTCAAGGAAACCGACGCCTACTTCGAGGCCTATACTGAGGCGCTGCCCGACCAAGGCTCCGACAAGACGGAGCTTGAGGTGCTCGGCCGCACGGTGATCAGCCAGTTCGAGCAATACATCAAGCTCAACAAGAAGATCGCTCCCGAGGTGCTGGTGTCGCTCAACGGCATCGACGAGCCGACCAAGCTCGCGGACACCATCGCCAGCCACCTGAACCTCAAGATCGCCGAGAAGCAGGAGCTGCTGGAGACCGCTCCGGTGGGCGAGCGGCTGGAGCGGGTGTTCGGCCACATGGAGTCCGAGATCGGCGTGCTGCAGGTGGAGAAGCGCATCCGCAACCGCGTCAAGCGGCAGATGGAGAAGACGCAGCGCGAGTACTACCTGAACGAGCAGCTCAAGGCGATCCAGAAGGAGCTGGGCGAGGGCGAGGACGGCAAGGACGAGACCGCCGAGCTGGAGGACCGCATCAAGAAGACGAAGTTCACCAAGGAGGCCCGCGACAAGGCGATGGGCGAGCTGAAGAAGCTGCGCACCATGAGCCCGATGTCGGCCGAGGCGACGGTGGTGCGCAACTACCTGGACTGGATGCTGTCGATCCCCTGGAAGAAGCGCTCCAAGAGCCGCAACGACGTGGCCGTGGCGCAGAAGGTGCTGGACGACGACCATTACGGCCTGGACAAGGTGAAGGAGCGCATCCTCGAGTACTTGGCCGTGCAAGGCCGCTCCCCGAAGATCCGCGGCCCCATCCTGTGCCTCGTCGGCCCCCCCGGCGTCGGCAAGACCTCGCTCGGCAAGTCGGTCGCCAAGGCCACCGGGCGCAACTTCGTCCGCATGTCGCTGGGCGGGGTGCGGGACGAGGCGGAGGTGCGCGGCCACCGGCGGACCTACATCGGCTCCATGCCCGGCAAGGTCATCCAGGGCATGAAGAAGGCCAAGACCTCCAACCCGCTGTTCCTGCTCGACGAGATCGACAAGCTGGGCGCCGACTGGCGGGGCGACCCGTCCTCCGCCCTGCTGGAGGTGCTGGACCCGGAGCAGAACGCGAGCTTCGCCGATCACTACCTGGAGGTGGATTACGACCTGTCGGACGTGATGTTCATCACCACCGCCAACAGCCTCAAGATGCCGCAGCCGCTGCTGGACCGCATGGAGATCATCCGCATCCCCGGCTACACCGAGGACGAGAAGGTGGAGATCGCCAAGCGCCACCTGGTGGCCAAGCAGGGCGAGGCCAACGGCCTGAAGCCGGACGAGTGGTCGGTCCACGACGACGCGCTGCACGACCTGATCCGCTACTACACGCGGGAGGCCGGGGTGCGCTCGCTGGAGCGTGAGATCGCCAAGCTGGCGCGCAAGGCGGTGATGGAGATCGTCACCAAGAAGGCCAAGAAGGTGGCCTTCACCCGCAAGAACCTGGAGAAGTTCGCCGGCGTCCGCGTGTTCCGCTACGGCGAGACGGAGGACGAGGACATGGTGGGCGTCGTCACCGGCCTGGCCTGGACGGAGGTGGGCGGCGAGATCCTGACCATCGAGAGCGTGCTGCTGCCGGGCAAGGGCAACCTGAAGTACACCGGCAAGCTGGGCGACGTGATGCAGGAGAGCGTGTCCGCCGCGCTGAGCTACGTGCGCAGCCGGGCGCCGCAGTTCGGCATCAAGCCCACGCTGTTCGAGCGCCGGGACATCCACGTCCACGTGCCGGAGGGGGCGACCCCGAAGGATGGCCCCTCCGCCGGCGTGGCGATGGCGACCAGCCTGGTGAGCGTGATGACCGGCATCCCAATCCGCCGCGACATCGCGATGACCGGGGAGATCACCCTGCGCGGCCGGGTGCTGCCGATCGGCGGCTTGAAGGAGAAGCTGCTGGCGGCGCTGCGCTCCGGCATCACCACCGTGTTCATCCCGAAAGACAACGAGAAGGACCTGGCCGACATCCCGGACAACGTGAAGAAGGCGCTGAAGGTGGTCCCGGTCGCCCACGTGGACGACGTGATCGCCCAGGCGCTGTCCCGCCGCCCGGAGCCGATCGAGTGGGAGGAGCCGCCGGAGCCGGTGGTCCCGCCCGTCGCGGCTTCCGTGGCGTCGTTGCCGCACTGAGGCCCGCGGCGTCCACGCCGCATCGAAGATCGTCGCCCGGTTTCGGGGATACCCGGGCCGGGCGTTTTCTTGTAAGGCTGGGGCAGGGCGGTTAGCTCAGCGGTAGAGCGTCTCGTTTACACCGAGAGGGCCGGCGGTTCGAACCCGTCACCGCCCACCAGGCTGAAACGCAGCGGTGGCCGTTGATGCTTGCAATGGCATGTCTTCAATAATCCCGATATTCAGTCAGAGATTGAGAAATCTCGGGACATCAGTTTGATGCTCTTTTCTTTATCAACTCCTCCTATGTAATACCTGAGTTGGATATTTATGTCGTGCAAAGGAATTGAGGCGCAGTAATAGCCCGGTTCAGGTTTTACGTGAACCATATGGGCGATATCGGCAGGAGTGAGAAAGAACACGCCGTCTATTCCTTGGCCTGCTAGCTTCGTAATGTAATTAGCATCATTTGCAATGCTGATGAGCCATCCTGCTGGAATAGGGTCCAGGCTGGAGAATGCGGCATGTCTCATTTCTATCAGGATGTGCGTAATTGAATTGTCTCTGGGTATTGCTGAAGGCACATTAATAGAAAGCGAGCAAGCAAAAACAGGTGACACTAGCTTTGTGAAAGCCCAAAAACCAAGACAACGCTGAAAAATCATTTCTGATCCAAGCTTGTATTGTTGGTTACAACAACGCTGCCGACGCCTTGGCGGGTGCTTCCAAATAACTTGGTGAACGCAGCTGGAGTAAGGTCGATGACCCTCCCGGCGACAAATGGTCCGTAGTCAGTCACCATCACTTGAACCGATTTTGCTGGATCATCCAAATTCGTAACCGTAACCCGCGTGCCAATCGGCATCGCCGTCATGGCCGCTGTCATGGCAGTTGGATCGTATGGCTGACCGTTCTTCATCAAATGTCCAGTTGGAGGGTAATAGGACGCTCTGCCTGTCACCTGCTTCGGCACTGCCACAGCGGTTCCACTGCCAAAATATCCATGCTGCTGACGCCCTTGATCCTGCCATGCCATGAGTGGCTCCATTTTGTCCAGGATTTGAACATAGCAGGAACGCGCTCAAGTATGAAGCAGGAAGGCCCAGTGCGGCGCACGGCGTTGGCTTGACGCCGCCTTGCGCCGCATCTACACGCCCGTCCATTGCTGCGGGTGTAGCTCAGTTGGTTAGAGCGCCGGCCTGTCACGCCGGAGGTCGCGGGTTCGAGCCCCGTCACTCGCGCCACAGCAACGGCCGACCGCCTTCTTAACACTGTTCCGTCAAGGCCTTCCCCCATGGCGGGGGCAGGCCAATATGCGTATGGTGCAGTGCGGGCAAGGCCCGCCGGGCATGGAAAGGGTCTCACCGATGCAGTCGGTCGATGCGTTGCTGCTCAATTACTATCCCATCCTGCTATTCCTGCTGATCGCGGGCGTGGTGGCGGGCGTGATGGTCGGCGGCTCGCGCATCGCAGCGCCGCAGCGGCCATACCCGGAGAAGCTGTCGGCCTACGAGTGCGGGTTCGAGCCGTTCGACGACGCCCGCCGCCGGTTCGACGTGCGCTTCTACCTCGTGGCCATCCTGTTCATCATCTTCGACCTGGAGGTCGCCTTCCTGTTCCCGTGGGCGGTGACGCTGGGCGACATCGGCGTGTTCGGCTTCCTTTCCATGATGGGCTTCCTTGCCGTGCTGACGGTCGGGTTCATCTACGAGTGGAACAAGGGCGCCCTGGAGTGGGAGTGACATCATGAGTGCAATCACAGCTGACACCTTGTCGCCGGGCGCCCTGGCCTGGAACCGCGACGCGCTTGCCCGCGGCCCGGAGCAGGACGCCATCATCAAGGGCATCACCGGCGAGATCACCGACAAGGGCTTCGTGGTCGCCAACCTGGACAAGGTGGTGAACTGGGCCCGCACCGGCAGCCTGTGGCCGATGACGTTCGGCCTGGCCTGCTGCGCCGTCGAGATGATCCACGCCTACATGCCGCGCTTCGACCTGGACCGCTTCGGGGTGATCCCCCGGGCCAGCCCGCGGCAGAGCGACGTGATGATCGTCTCCGGCACGCTGACCAACAAGATGGCCCCGGCGCTGCGCAAGGTGTACGACCAGATGAGCGAGCCGCGCTGGGTGATCTCCATGGGCTCCTGCGCCAACGGCGGCGGCTACTACCACTACAGCTACTCGGTGGTGCGCGGCTGCGACCACATCGTGCCGGTGGACGTGTACGTGCCGGGCTGCCCGCCCACGGCTGAGGCGCTGGTGTACGGCATCATGCAGCTACAGAAGAAGATCCGCCGCACCGGGACCATCCTGCGTGGCTGACGTGCTCGACAGCGCCATCTCCCCGCTCGAAGCCCTGAGCCATGCCGCAGCCCTGCTGCCCGGCGTGGCCCGGGCGACGGTGGATGCGGGCGAGGTGGTGCTGCACGCGGAGGCCGGGTCGCTGGTCGCGATCCTGACGGCGCTGCGCGACGACGGGCAGTTCGCCTTCGAGCAGATGATGGACCTCTGCGGCGTGGACTTTCCCGAGCGCCCCATGCGGTTCGACGTGGTGTACAACCTGCTTTCCGTTTCCCGCAACCACCGCATCCGCGTCATCGTGCAGACCGACGGCATCAACCCCGTCCGCTCCATCCACGAGCTGTGGCCGTGCGCCACCTGGTGGGAGCGCGAGGCGTGGGACCTGTTCGGCATCCTGTTCAGCGGCCAGCCTGACCTGCGCCGCATCGTCACCGACTACGGCTTCGACGGCCACCCGCTGCGCAAGGACTTCCCGCTCAGCGGCTTCGTCGAGGTGCGCTACGACGAGGAGCAGAAGCGCGTCGTGAACCAGCCCGTCAGCCTGACGCAGGACTTCCGCAACTTCGACTTCGTCTCCCCCTGGGAGGGCATGGTCACGCTGCCCGGGGACGAGAAGGCGCACATCGACCGCCAGGCCGCAGGCACCGGCACCAAGAGCCAGGCAGACCAAGGCAAGCCAGCATGAGCACAACATTGGACCACGTCCCCGGCGACAGCCGCATCGACATGCTTCCCTCTGCCGACCAGGCCGGCAACGAGCGGCCCGAGATGCCGGCGTCGCTGTTGCCGGACGGCGACCGCAAGCTGACCAAGACGGTCGAGATCGACAGCCATTCCATCAACTTCGGCCCGCAGCACCCGGCTGCGCACGGCGTGCTGCGCCTGGTGCTGGAGATGGACGGCGAGGTGGTGGAGCGCGCCGACCCGCACATCGGCTTCCTGCACCGCGGCACCGAGAAGCTGATCGAGCACAAGACCTACCTGCAGGCCATCCCGTACTTCGACCGGCTGGACTACGTCTCGCCCATGTGCATGGAGCACGCCTTCGCCCTGGGCACAGAGAAGCTGCTCGGCATCGTGGCGCCGGAGCGGGCGCAGTGGATCAGGACGATGTTCGCGGAAATCACCCGCATCCTGAACCACATCCTCAACCTCACCAGCTACGCGCTGGATGTCGGCGCGCTCACCCCCACGCTGTGGGGCTATGAGGAGCGCGAGAAGCTGATGGAGTTCTACGAGGCCGCCTCCGGCGCGCGCCTGCACGCCAATTACTTCCGGCCTGGCGGCGTCGCCAAGGACCTGCCGGCTGGCCTGGAGGAGCGCATTGCCGAGTGGGCTGAGAGCTACCCGAAGTTCATCGACGACCTGGAAACGCTGCTGACCACCAACCGCATCTGGAAGCAGCGCACGGTCGATATCGGCGTCATGAGCGCCGAGCAGGCGCTGGCCTGGGGCTTCAGCGGCCCCAACCTGCGCGCCTCCGGCGTGCCGTGGGACCTGCGCCGCTCGCAGCCATACGACAAGTATGCCGAGGTTGAGTTCGGCGTGCCGGTTTCGCGCAACGGCGATTGCTATGACCGCTACCTCGTGCGCGTGGCGGAGATGCGCGAGTCGGTCAGCATCATCAAGCAGTGCCTGGCCAAGATGAAGCCCGGCGCGATCAAGATTCAGGACCGCAAGTTCACCCCGCCGAAGCGCGAGGAGATGAAGCGGTCGATGGAGGCGCTGATCCATCACTTCAAGCTTTACACCGAGGGCTACCATGTGCCCGCCGGGTCAACCTACTCGGTGGTGGAAAGCCCCAAGGGCGAGTTTGGCGTCTACCTGGTCTCGGACGGCAGCAACCGCCCGTACCGCTGCAAGATACGCCCGACCGGGTTCAGCCACTTGCAGGCGATGGACGTCATGGCCCGTCGCCACATGCTGGCCGACGCCGTGGCGGTGATCGGCTCGATCGACATCGTGTTTGGCGAAGTGGACCGCTAGATGGCCGAGAACGTCGGCGATGGCTCGACGGGTGAGAACCCGGACGTCGCCCAGCCTGCTCATTTCGAGTTCGACGAGCAAAGCCGGGAGGCGATTGACGGCTACGTGCTGAAATATCCGCCGGGCCGCGAGGCCAGCGCGGTGATCTCGGCGCTCTACGTCGTCCAGCGGCAGATGAAGCGGCAGACCGGCAGCGCGTGGGTGCCTCGCGTGGCGATGGATGCAGTGGCGGAGCGGCTGCACATGGCGCCTATCCGGGTCTACGAGGTCGCGACCTTCTACTTGATGTTCAACACCAAGCCGGTGGGCCGCTACCACCTCCAGCTTTGCACGACCACGCCTTGCTGGCTGCGCGGTTCCGACGAGATCGAGGCCACTTGCCGCAAGGTGTCAGGCATCAAGGGCTGGAATGAGACCAGTGCCGACGGCATGTTCACCCTGAGTTCGGTGGAGTGCCTGGGTGCCTGCGTGAACGCCCCCGTGCTGCAGGTGGACGAGGACTACTACGAGGATTTGGATGGCCCGGCGACCGAGCGCCTGCTCGCCGCCCTGGCCCGCGGCGAGCGCCCGCAGCCCGGCAGCATGATCGGCCGCCAGACCTCGGCGCCCGAGGGCGGGGCCACAACGCTGCTGACGGTGATGGAGTAACGGCTGTGCTGGCAGACAAGGACCGCATCTTCACCAACCTTTACGGCATCCACGACTGGACGCTCGAAGGTGCCCGACGCCGCGGCGACTGGGACGGCACGGCAGCCATCCTGGCGCGCGGCCGGGACGCGATCATCGACGAGATGAAGGTGTCCGGCCTGCGCGGTCGTGGCGGCGCAGGCTTCCCGACCGGCATGAAGTGGTCCTTCATGCCCAAGACCTCGGACGGGCGGCCGTCCTACCTGGTCATCAACGCGGACGAGTCTGAACCCGGCACCTGCAAGGACCGGGACATCATGCGGCACGACCCGCACAAGCTCATCGAGGGAGCGCTGATCGCTTCGTTCGCGATGGGCGCGCATGTCTGCTACATCTACATCCGCGGCGAGTACTTCAACGAGTCCAGCAACATGGACGCTGCCATCGCCCAGGCCTACGCAGCCGGGCTGCTTGGCCCCAACGCGTGCGGCTCCGGCTGGGACTTCGACCTGTTCCTGAGCCGCGGCGCCGGCGCCTACATCTGCGGCGAGGAGACCGCGCTTCTCGAGTCGCTGGAAGGCAAGAAGGGCATGCCGCGCATGAAGCCGCCCTTCCCGGCGGCGGTGGGCCTGTATGGCTGCCCCACCACCGTCAACAACGTCGAGACGATCGCGGTGGTGCCGACCATCCTGCGGCGCGGCGGCGCGTGGTTCGGCTCGCTGGGCCGTCCGAAGAACACTGGCTCCAAGATATTCTGCATCTCCGGCCACGTGAACAAGCCGTGCAACGTGGAGGAGGAGCTTGGCATTCCCCTGCGCGAGTTGATTGACAAGTACTGCGGCGGCGTGCGCGGCGGCTGGGACAACCTGCTCTGCGCCATCCCCGGCGGCTCCTCCGTGCCGCTGATCCCGCGCAGCGTGTGCGACACGGTGCTGATGGACTTCGACAGCCTGCGGGATGCGCAGACCGCGCTCGGCACTGCCGCCGTGATCGTCATGGACAAATCGACTGACGTGATCGCCGCCATCGCCCGCCTCGCGCACTTCTACAAGCACGAGAGCTGCGGCCAGTGCACCCCCTGCCGCGAGGGCACCGGCTGGATGATGCGGGTGATGAACCGCATGGTGCAGGGCCGCGCCGAGCTGGACGAGATCGACACGCTGCAACAGGTGACCAAGCAGGTCGAGGGCCATACCATCTGCGCCCTGGGCGATGCGGCAGCCTGGCCGATCCAGGGCCTGATCCGGCACTTTCGCCCCCTGATGGAGGAGCGGATCGCTGCCTACAAGCATAGCCGGATGCCCGCCATGGCGATGGCGGCGGAGTGAGGCCGGCCTGCCATCGTTCCCCGTTTCTGCTGGCGGGGACAAGCGGCTGCGCATCATGACCAAGCCCATCGCCGCCCGTGACGAGGATCTGACAGGCAGCCAGTTCACCGACGTGAACCTGAGCCGCGCCACCTTCCACCGGGTCGATTTGTCTCACGCCGCCTTGTCGGATGTGACCTTGGCCGGGGCCGTGTTCCACACCACTTCCCTGGTCGGGGCGCGGTTCGAGGATGCGTCCCTGGCGGGGGCGACCCTGGTGGATGCCGACCTGTCCGGACTGACGATCAACGACTGCAACATCGCCGGGCTGCGCATCGACGGAGTCGATATCGCGGCGCTCCTGGCGTCTCACGAGAAGAGCTGAGCAATGGCCAAGGTCACCGTCGACGGGCACGAGATCGAGATCGCGAACGGTTCCTCCGTCCTGCAAGCCTGCGAGGCCGCCGGCATCGAAATCCCGCGCTTTTGCTACCACGAGCGCCTCTCGGTCGCCGGCAACTGCCGGATGTGCCTGGTCGAAGTGGAAAAGGCGCCCAAGCCGATCGCGTCCTGCTCCTACCCGGTCGCCGACGGCATGGTGATCAAGACCGACACCCCTATGGTCCGCAACGGCCGCCGCGGCGTGATGGAGTTCCTGCTCATCAACCACCCGCTGGACTGCCCGATTTGCGACCAGGGCGGCGAGTGCGACTTGCAGGACCAGGCCTACTCGTATGGCAGCGATCACTCGCGCTACAACGAGGGCAAGCGCGCCATCAAGGACAAGTACCTTGGCCCGCTGGTCAAGACCGTGATGACCCGGTGCATCCAGTGCACCCGCTGCGTCCGCTTCGCCACCGAGATCGCCGGCGTGCCGGAGCTGGGCGCCACCTCGCGCGGCGAGAACATGGAGATCACCACCTACGTCGAGAAGGCGCTCACCACCGAGCTGTCCGGCAACATGATCGACATCTGTCCGGTCGGCGCGCTCACCTCCAAGCCGTACGCCTTCGTGGCCCGCCCGTGGGAGCTGCGCAAGACCGACACCATCGACGTGCTGGACGCGGTGGGTGCCGCCATCCGGGTGGACGCGCGCGGCTCCGAGGTGCTGCGCATCCTGCCCCGCCCGAACGACGACGTGAACGAGGAATGGCTTGGCGACAAGTCCCGCTTCTCGTTCGACGGCCTCAAGCGCCGCCGGCTCGACAAGCCGTGGCTGCGCGAGAACGGCCGCCTGCGCCCTGCCAGCTGGCCGGAAGCGTTCGGCGCCATCGCCGCCAAGCTGCATGGCCTGCCGGGCGAGCGCATCGGCGCGGTGGCGGGCGACCTGTGCGATGCTGAAAGCATGTTGGCCCTCAAAGACCTGATGGCGTCCGTCGGTTCGGCAAACCTGGATTGCCGGCAGGACGGGGCACGTCTGGATGCCACCCGGCGCGATTTCTACACCTTCAACACCTCCATCGCCGGCATCGAGGAGGCGGACGCGCTGCTGATCATCGGCAGCAACCCGCGCCGCGAGGCCCCAGTGCTGAACGCGCGCATCCGCAAGCGCCACCAGAACGGCGTCTTCCCGGTCGGCCTGATCGGCGAGAAGGCGGATCTGACCTACACCCACCAGTGGCTCGGCGACTCGCCTTCCCTCATCGGCGCGCTGCCGGAGGCGTTCGCCAAGCTGCTGGCCGAGGCCAAGCGCCCGATGGTGATCGTGGGGCAGGGTGCGCTGGCCCGGCCGGACGGCACCGCCGTGCTCGCCGCGGCGTGGAAGCTGGCGGCCGGCATCGGCGCGCTCACCCCCGAGTGGAACGGCTTCAACGTGCTGCACACGGCGGCGGGCCGGGTCGGCGCGCTGGACCTCGGCTTCCTGCCCGGCCCCGGTGCCAAGACGTTCGACGCCATGATGAACGGCGGCGTGGACCTGCTCTGGCTGCTCGGCGCGGACGAGTTCGACACCAACCGCGTCGGTGCCGGCACCTTCGTGGTCTACCAGGGCCACCATGGCGACCGGGGGGCGGCGCGGGCCGACGTGATCCTGCCCGGCAGCGCCTATGTCGAGAAGCAGGGCACCTACGTGAACACCGAAGGCCGGGTGCAGCGCGGCAACAAGGCCGTCATGCCGCCGGGTGAGGCGCGTGAGGACTGGACCATCTTGCGGGCCTTCTCCGCCGTCATCAACCGTCCGCTTCCGTATGACACGCTGGACGCCTTGCAGGCCCGGCTGGAGCAGGTCAACCCGGTGTTCGCCCGCGTCGGTTTCCTGCCCCGCTTCGGCGCCAACGACCTGACACCCCCTCATGGAAACCCGGCGGCCGTCAGCGACGCCCCGTTCGTCCCTGCGGTTGCCGACTACTACCAGACCAATGCCATCAGCCGCGCCAGCGCCGTCATGGCTGAATGCTCCGACATCTACGTGACGCCCCCCGCTCCCGCCATGGCGGCTGAGTGATGCTGGGCGCCTTCCTCATCACCGGCCCGGGCCAGGTCCTGATAACCTTGGT
>CAXTNC010000005.1:0-19973 GCA_964245495.1 uncultured Acetobacteraceae bacterium | reverse complement strand
TGATGCTGGGCGCCTTCCTCATCACCGGCCCGGGCCAGGTCCTGATAACCTTGGTTGAGACCTTGGCCCTGCTGGTGCCGCTGCTGCTGTGCGTCGCCTACCTCACGGTGGCGGAGCGCAAGGTGCTGGGCGCCATGCAGCTGCGCAAAGGCCCCAACGTCGTCGGCTTCTGGGGCATGCTGCAGGCGTTCGCGGACGCGCTCAAGATGTTCATGAAGGAGATGATCATCCCCACGGGCGCCAACCGCGTCCTGTTCGTGATGGCGCCCATGCTGACCATGGTCCTGGCGTTGATCGCGTGGGCGGTGATCCCGCTCAACAACGGCTGGGCCATCGCCAACATCAACGTCGGCGTGCTTTACCTGTTCGCCATCTCCTCGCTCGGCGTTTATGGCGTCATCATCGCCGGGTGGGCGTCAAACTCGAAGTATGCCTTCCTCGGCGCGCTGCGCTCCGCCGCCCAGATGGTCAGCTACGAGGTTTCCATTGGCTTCGTCATCGTGACGGTGCTGCTCTGCGCCGGCACGCTCAACCTGACTGGCATCGTGCTGGCCCAGCGGACCATCTGGTTTGCCGTGCCGCTGTTCCCGATGTTCGTCGTCTACTTCGTTTCTGCCCTGGCCGAGACCAACCGCGCGCCATTCGACGTGGCGGAGGGCGAAAGCGAGATCGTCGCCGGGTTCATGGTGGAGTACAGCGGCATCTCGTGGGCCATGTTCTTCCTCGGCGAGTACGCCAACATGATCCTGCAGTCTGCCATGATGACCATCCTGTTCCTGGGCGGCTGGCTGCCGCTGCTTCCCATCGCCCCGTTCACCTGGATTCCCGGCCCGGTCTGGTTCATCGCCAAGATCATCTGCTGCCTGTTCCTGTTCATCTGGGTCCGCGCCACTTTCCCGCGCTTCCGCTACGACCAGCTGATGCGCCTGGGCTGGAAGGTGTTCCTGCCGCTCTCGCTGCTGTGGCTGGTGCTCACGTCGGGCGTGCTGGTGTTCGCGGGCTGGCTGCCGCACTCGGCTTGATGTAAGCCGCACTCTCTCAAAGGTTTCCCGCCATGGCATTCCTGGACCGCACCGCGCGCTCCTTTCTCCTCACCGAGCTGCTGACTGGGCTTGGGCTGACCTTCCGCTACATGTTCCGGCCCAAGGTCACCATCAACTATCCCTACGAGCGCAATCCGTACTCGCCCCGTTTCAAGGGCGAGCACGCGCTTCGCCGCTATCCGAACGGCGAGGAGCGTTGCATCGCCTGCAAGCTGTGCGAGGCGGTGTGCCCGGCGCTCGCCATCACCATCGAGGCCGAGCCGCGCGAGGATGGCTCCCGCCGCACGACGCGCTACGACATTGACATGACCAAGTGCATCTACTGCGGCCTGTGCGAGGAGTCCTGCCCGGTGGACGCGATCGTCGAGGGGCCGAACATCGAGTTCAGCACCGAAACCCGCGAGGAGCTGCTCTACAACAAGGACAAGCTGCTGGCGAACGGCGACCGCTGGGAGCCCGAGCTGGCCAAGCGGCTGGAGCTGGACGCGCCTTACCGATGATCGGCGCCATCGCGTTCTACGTCTTCGCCACCGTGCTGGTCGGCTCCTCCGCCCTGGTGGTGAGCAGCCGCAACCCGGTGCATTCGGTGCTGTTCCTGATCCTGGCCTTCTTCAACGCGGCGGCGCTGTTCCTGCTCGCCGGCGCCGAGTTCCTGGCGATGATCCTGGTCATCGTCTACGTGGGCGCGGTCGCCGTGCTGTTCCTGTTCGTCGTGATGATGCTGGACGTGAACTTCGACCAGCTGCGGGAAGGCTTCCAGCGCTACGCCCCGATCGGCGCCGCCATCGGCGGTGTGCTGTTTCTGGAGGTTGTCATCACGCTGACCGGTTTGCGCTTCGCACCGGACGCCGCGCTGCACCTGGTCTCAGCCACGCCCGCCGGGGTGTCCAACACTGCGGCGCTGGGTCACCTGATCTATACCAACTACATCTTCATGTTCCAGGCCTCCAGCCTTGTGCTGCTGGTGGCGATGATCGGCGCCATTGTGCTGACCCATCGCGACCGCGCCGGGGCGTCCCGTCGGCAGGACATCACCCGGCAGCAGGCCCGTACCGTGGGGAACACCATGCAGATGATGAGCCTCACGCTCGGCGCCGGCACTGGCCTCGGCAAGGCCAGCTTCCTGCGCCCGCTGCCGCCGCCTGCGCCGGTGGGGGAAGAAGAGGACGCACGGCAGGAGCAGAAGCCCGAGCACGCCCACCCGGGAGAGCACTGACATGGTGGTGGGCGTCGGCCACTACCTCGTCGTGGGCGCGATGCTGCTGGTGCTCGGCGTGTTCGGCATCTTCCTGAACCGCAAGAACATCATCGTCATCATGATGTCGATCGAGCTGATCCTGCTCGCGGTCAACATCAACCTGGTCGCGTTCTCGGCCTCGCTGGGGGACATGGCGGGGCAGGTGCTGGCCATGTTCGTGCTGACCGTGGCTGCGGCGGAGGCGGCGATTGGGCTGGCCATCGTGGTGGTGTATTTCCGCAACCGCGGCTCGATCCAGGTCGAGGACGTGACGATGATGAAAGGCTGAGATGATCTACGCCACGGCCGTCCTCAGCCCGCTGTTCGGCTGCTTGCTTGCCGGCGTGTTCGGCCGCACGCTGGGCGACCGCTACGCCTTCACCGTCACCATCGCCTTCATGCTGCTCGCCTCCATCTGCGCCGAGGCCTCGCTGTTCCAGGTCATCTACGCCGACCCGCAGCCGGACCCGGTGGTGCTGGGACAATGGTTCAATGTCGGCGGCTTCCGGCTGGACTGGGCGCTGCGGCGCGACACCCTGTCCTCCGTCATGGTGGCCATGGTTGCCCCCGTGGCGACGCTGATCCACGTCTACAGCGTGGGCTACATGGCGCACGAGCGCCGCTCGTTCCGCTTCTTCGCCTACCTCTCCCTGTTCAGCTTCGCCATGCTGATGCTGGTGACGGCGAACAACCTGGTGCAGCTGTTCTTCGGCTGGGAGGGCGTCGGCCTCGCGAGCTACCTGCTGATCGGCTACTGGTACGACCGGCCGAGCGCCTGCCGCGCCGCCATGAAGGCGTTCATCGTCAACCGGGTGGGGGACCTGTTCTTCGCCATCGGCATCGCGCTGGTGTTCTCCTTGTTCGGCTCCGTCGAGTTCCCGGCGATCTTCGCCGCCGTGCCGCAGCACACCGATGCGCTCTACCACCTGTTCGGCCAGGAATGGCGCGCCTACGAGGTGATCGGCGTGCTGCTGTTCCTGGGCGCGATGGGCAAGTCGGCGCAGATCGGCCTGCACACCTGGCTGCCGGACGCGATGGAAGGCCCGACCCCGGTTTCCGCCCTCATCCACGCCGCGACCATGGTGACGGCCGGCGTGTTCCTGATGGCGCGCATGTCCTGGATCATGGAGTCCGCCCCCGGCGCGCTCGGCTTCGTGCTGTTCATCGGCGCGACCACCTGCTTCTTCGCCGCCACCGTCGCCTGCGTGCAGACCGACATCAAGCGGGTGATCGCCTACTCCACCTGCTCCCAGCTCGGCTACATGTTCATCTCCGCCGGGGCCAGCGCCTACCAGGCGTCGATCTTTCACCTCATCACCCACGCCTTCTTCAAGGCGCTGCTGTTCCTGTGCGCAGGCTCGGTGATCCACGCCATGAGCGACGAGCAGGACATGCGCAAGATGGGCGGCATCTGGCGCCGCGTGCCGGTCACCTACGCCACCATGTGGATCGGCAGCCTGGCCATCGCCGGGGTGCCGTTCTTCGCCGGCTATTGGTCCAAGGACGCAGTGCTGGAGACGGCCTATGAGCTTCACACCGGCATGGGCATGTATGGCTTCGTCTCCGGCACCTTCGTGGCCTTCCTCACCGCCTTCTACTCCTGGCGGCTGCTCATCATGACCTTCCACGGCGCGCCCCGGGCCGATGCGCATACCATGGAGCACGTGCACGAGAGCACGCCCTGGATGACGACGCCGCTCCTGGTGCTGTCGCTTGGAGCGATCTTCTCCGGATGGGCGCTGCATCAGGACTTCATCGGCACCGATCAACTGGCGTTCTGGGGCGGATCGATCCACTCCGGGCCGGACAACCACATCCTGGTCGATATCGAGAATGTGCCCTGGTACATCTCCTGGCTGCCGACCGTCACCAGCGGCCTCGGCATCGCGCTGGCCTACGTGATGTACATGCTGCGCCCTGAGCTGCCGGCCCGCCTCGCCGGGGCGTTCTCGCCCATCTACCAGTTCCTGCTGCACAAATGGTACTTCGACGAGCTATACGACCGCATCTTCGTCCGCCCGTCGCTCTGGCTGGCGCGCACCTTCTGGCACGTGGGCGACGAGACGCTGATCGACGGCATGCCCAACGGCGCCGCGGCGCTGGCGGCCGGCGGCTCCGCCCAGGTGGTGCGCATCCAGACCGGGTCGATCGCCGTCTACGCCTTCACGATGCTGATCGGGCTCGTCGTGCTCATCAGCGTCTTCCTCCTGTTCCGGTGAGCCTGCTGTGAGCTTGTCCAACGCCGCCGGCTTCCCCGTGCTCTCGCTGGTGACCTGGCTGCCCCTGGTCGGCTGCCTGGTGCTCATGACCATCCGCGGCGACGAGGCCGTCATTGCCCGCAACGCCCGCTGGACCGCGCTGTGGACCAGCCTCGTCGTGTTCGCCATCAGCCTGGAGCTGTGGTGGAGCTTCGACCCGGCGCAGCCCGGCTACCAGTTCAACGAGAGCCTGGACTGGCTGCCGAGTTTCAAGGTCGGCTACCGCATGGGGGTGGACGGCATCAGCGTGCTGTTCGTGCTGCTCTCCACCGCTCTCACGCCGATCTGCATCCTGGCGAGCTGGGAGTCGGTGCAGGTCCGGGTGCGGGAGTACATGATCGCCTTCCTGGTGCTGGAAACCATGATGGTGGGCGCGTTCGCCGCCACCGACTTCCTCGTGTTCTACATGTTCTTCGAGGGCCTGCTGATCCCGATGTACATCATCATCGGGGTGTGGGGCGGGCCGCGCCGGGTCTATGCCTCGATGAAGTTCTTCCTCTACACCCTGGCCGGCTCGGTGCTGATGCTGCTGGCGCTGCTGGCCATGTGGTACGCCGCCGGCACCACCGATATCGCCGTGCTGATGCACACCGCGTTCCCGCCGCGCACGCAAATCTTCCTGTTCCTCGCCTTCCTTGCCTCCTTCGCCGTCAAGGTGCCGATGTGGCCGGTGCACACCTGGCTGCCGGACGCCCACGTGGAGGCGCCGACCGCTGGCTCGGTCATCCTGGCCGGCGTGCTGCTGAAGATGGGCGGCTACGGCTTCCTGCGCTTCTCGGTGCCCATGCTGCCGTACGCCTCGCAGCAGTTCGCGCCGCTGATGTTCGCCCTCGGCGTGATCGCGGTGATCTACACCAGCCTGGTCGCCATCGCGCAGGCGGACATGAAGAAGCTGATCGCCTACTCCTCCGTGGCGCACATGGGCCTGGTGGTGATCGGCACCTTCACCTTCAACATGCAGGGCATCGAGGGCGCCATCCTGCAGATGCTGAGCCATGGCATCGTCTCCGCCGCGCTGTTCCTCTGCGTCGGCGTGGTGTACGACCGCATCCACACCCGCGAGATCGCGCGCTACGGCGGCCTGGGCGACCGGATGCCGGCCTACGCCTTCGTGTTCCTGTTCTTCACCATGGCCAGCATGGGCCTGCCCGGCACCTCCGGCTTCATCGGCGAGTTCATGGTGCTGGTCGGCGCGCTGGAGGTGAACTTCTGGGTGGCCATCCTCGGCAGCATGGGCATGATCCTGGGCGCCGCCTACGCGCTGTGGCTGTACCGCCGCATCATCTTCGGCAGCATCACCCGGGACGACCTGCGCTCCATCCTGGACCTCTCGCCGCGCGAGGCCGCGATTTTCGGCCCGCTGGTCGGGCTGACGCTCTGGATGGGCATCTATCCCAGCAGCTTCACCCAGTTCTTCGACGCGAGCGTGGGCGCGATGGTGGATGAGCACAAAGTTGCTATGAACGAACCGCCGAAATTTGCTGACGTAGGACCAACGAAGATCGGGCCATCACAAGTCTTGCCTCATTCGCAGTTCGTGCTGCATTTCAGTGGGCCAAATAACTGGCAGACAACTTTCAAGCATCTAGGCAAGGCTTTGCCTGAGGCCGAAAGCCAGTCGGCGGATGTAGGGCCGCACCAATGATTGCCATGAACTGGACCCTGGCCATCCCGGAGATCGTCCTGGCGCTCAGCGCCATGGCGATCCTGATCTTCGGCGTGCTGTGGAAGCAGGGCAACCCGGCGTTCACCTGCTCCATGCTGGGCGTGGCCGCGCTGGTGCTGACCGCCGCCCTCGTCGTCACCGCCCCGCTCGGCGCCGCCTACGCCGGGCTGTTCTCGGTGGACCACTTCGCCGTCTATGCCAAGCTGCTGATCCTCACCGGCTCCGCGCTGAGCCTGGTGCTGTCGATCGACTACAACGTGAAGACCGGCATCGACCGGTTCGAGTTTCCCGTCCTCATCCTGCTCTGCACCACCGGCATGATGACCATGGTTTCGGCCACCAACATGATGTCGCTGTACATCGGCCTGGAGCTGCAATCCCTGTCGATCTACGTCATGGCCGCCTTCAACCGGGACGACCTGCGCTCCTCCGAGGCCGGGCTGAAATACTTCGTGCTGGGCGCGCTGGCCTCCGGGCTGCTGCTGTACGGCATCTCCCTGGCCTACGGCTTCTCCGGCGCCATGGATTTCGGCCAGTTGGCGACGGCGTTCGGCAGCAGCGTGCCCGCCGCCGGGCTGGTGGTGGGCATCGTGTTCATCGTGGCCGCGATGTCGTTCAAGATCAGCGCCGTGCCGTTCCACATGTGGACGCCGGACGTGTACCAGGGCGCCCCCACCGCGGTCACGGCGTTCATGAGCACCGCCCCCAAGGTCGCCGCCATCTGCCTGCTGCTGCGCGTGCTGGAGGTCCCGTTCGGCCACATGGCCCCGCAATGGACCCAGCTGATCGTGCTGATCTCCATTGCCTCCATGCTGCTGGGCTCGCTCGCCGCCATCGGGCAGACCTCCATCAAGCGGCTGATGGCGTACTCCTCCATCGGCCACATGGGCTACGCGCTGATTGGCCTCGCGGTGGGCACCCAGGCGGGCATCCAGGGCGTGCTGATCTACATGGTCACCTACGTGTTCATGTCAGCTGGCGTGTTCGCCTGCATGATCGCCATGCGCCGCCGTGGCCGCCCGCTGGAGCAGATCGCCGATCTAGGCGGCCTGGCCCGCACGGACCCGATGCTGGCGCTGGCCTTCGCCATCTTCATGTTCTCCATGGCCGGCATCCCGCCGTTCAGCGGCTTCTTCGGCAAGCTTTACGTGTTCTACGCCGCCGTGCAGGCCGGCTACTGGACCCTTGCCGTCATCGGCGTGCTGACCTCCGTGCTCGGCGCATACTACTACCTGCGTGTCATCAAGGTGATGTACTTCGACGACACGCAGCCGGCATTTGACCTGCGCGCGCCGTCCCTGTCCTTCGTGGCCGCCGTGGGCGCCATCGTGACGACGCTGTTCTTCGTTTTTCCGGCGCCGATCGTGGGTGCGGCGCAGGCGGCAGCTTCGGTGCTGTTCGGGTGAAAGCCGGGGGCGCTGCCCCTGGACCCCGCCAGAGGACGGCTGTTCTCTGGACATCTGATGGTTGCGCCTGATGCTGCTCGTCGTCGATGCGGGCAACACCAATATCGTGTTCGCGGTGCATGACGGCGCTGCTTGGTGCGGGACGTGGCGCATCCGCACGGACGCCCAGCGCACCTCCGACGAATATGCCGTCTGGTTGCTGGCCCTGCTGGAACATCGCGGCCTCAAGCCGCTGGCCGTCGAGCGCGCCATCATCGGCACCGTGGTGCCGGCTGCGCTCTACCATCTGCGCCGCCTGTGCCGCGACTGGTTCGACGTGGAGCCGCTGATCGCCCGCTCCAGCCTGGACTGGGGCTTCGAGATCAAGGTGGACAACCCAGCCGAGGTGGGCGCGGATCGCCTGCTCAACGCTCTGGCCGCGCACCAGCGTTACGCCGGTCCCCTCATGGTGATCGACTTCGGCACCGCCACTACCTTTGACGTGGTGGACGCAGACGGCGCCTATATCGGAGGCGCCATCGCGCCCGGCATCAACCTGTCCATCGAGGCGCTGCACCAGGCAGCGGCCCGCCTGCCGCGGATCGGCATCGGCCGCCCGCAGGCAGTGATCGGCCGCGCCACGGTGCCTGCCATGCAATCCGGCCTGTATTGGGGCTACATCGGCATGATCGAGGGATTGACGACCCGCATCCAAGCTGAATTCGAACGTCCGCTCAAAGTCCTGGCGACTGGCGGGTTGGCGCCGCTGTTCTCCGAAGGCACCACGATCATCGAGCATATCGACCCTGACTTGACCCTGGACGGCTTGCGGCTGTTGGCGCAACGCAACCCCGCTCCCACATCCCTCAAGGACCGAACAAGACCTTTGGAAAGCGAGTAACTTGGACGCACTGACAGACGATCTGGCCTTCTTGCCACTAGGCGGGACCGGCGAGATCGGCATGAACCTTAACCTATACCGTTGCAACGGACGCTGGCTGGCGATCGATTGCGGCATCGGCTTCGGCGGGTCTGAGAACCCGGAGGTCGAGGTGATGATGCCCGACCCGGCCTACATCGCCGAGCGGCGGGGCGACCTGGTGGGACTGGTGATCACCCATGCGCACGAAGACCATCTGGGCGCGGTGGCCCATCTTTGGCGCCAGCTCCGCTGCCCTGTCTACGCCACCCCTTTCGCGGCAGCCGTGCTGCGCCGCAAGCTCGGTGAGGCCGGGCTGGTCAACGAAGCCAAGATCACCGTCGTCAGGTCCGGCGGCGCATTCGATTTGCTGCCGTTCCGGCTGCAGTTCATGCCAGTGACCCACTCCGTGCCTGAAGCGCAGGCGCTGGTGATCCGCACGCCCTACGGCACCATCCTGCACACGGGAGACTTCAAGCTCGACCCTGAGCCGATGGTCGGCCAGCCCACGGACGAGGAAGCCTTCCGTGCTCTCGGCGATGAAGGCGTGCTGGCGATGGTTTGCGACAGCACCAACGCCATGGTGGAAGGCCACTCCGGCTCGGAGTCCGAGGTGCGGACCAGCATGGCGGCGCTGATCCGCCCCATGCGCGGCCGTGTGGCGGTGACATGCTTCGCCAGCAACGTGGCCCGGGTGGAGAGCATCGCCCTGGCCGCGCAGCAGGCTGGCCGCTCCGTCGCCCTGGTCGGCCGTTCCCTCCGAAACCTGGAAACGGCAGCGCGCGAGTGCGGCTATCTCCGCAGCGTGCCTGAGTTCGTGCCGGAAGAGGCTGCTGGTGAGGTGCCGGACGACAATCTCCTGGTCCTTGTCACCGGCAGCCAAGGGGAGGCCCGCAGCGCCCTTTCCCGCATCGCCAACGACACCCACCGCAACATCGCCCTCGGCAAGGGCGACACGGTGGTGTTCTCTTCCCGCGTCATCCCGGGCAACGAGCGCGCGATCGGCACGGTGCAGGACAACCTGGTGCGCCGCGGCGTGCGGCTGATGACGGCGGACGACCACATGGTCCATGTCTCCGGGCACCCGGCGCGGGACGAACTGCGCCGCTTGTACGCGCTGGTCCGCCCGACCTACGCCATCCCCGTGCACGGCGAGTGGCGCCACTTGTCGGCGCACGCCGCCTTGGCGAAGGAAGCCGGCTCCACGCCCGTCATGCTGGAAGACGGCGATGTGCTCAGCCTGTCGCGCAACCGCCCCTCCGTAACCGACTCGGCGCCGGTGGGCCGGCTCGCCTTGGATGGCAACCGGCTGGTTCCGCTCAGCGGCGGGGTCATGGCGGCCCGGCGGCGCATGTTGTTCAACGGCATGGTGGTTGCCAGCGTTGCGGTCGATGCTGCAGGCAAGCTGCGCGGGCAGCCCGTGATCAGCGCCCCGGGCTTGTTCGAGCCGGATGATGAGGAAAGCGTGCGCGTTGCGCGCGAGTTCTCCTCTGCGTTCCTGGACCTCCCCTTGGAGCTGCGGCGCGACGACGTCGCCCTGCTCGATGGCGCGCGTGCGGTTCTGCGCCGGGCGCTGGGACGGCGGTTGCAGAAGAAGCCGCTGGTCGACGTGCACCTGCTGCGCGTGTGATGGGCTGGTTCACCTCGCTTGTTCTGTACACCTTGATTTGGTGGACCGTGCTGTTCGCGGTCCTGCCCTTTGGCACTCACCCGATCTCAGGCCCAGCTGAGAACGCCGGTGGTTGGCGTGGCGCACCGGAGCGGCCGCTCCTGCTGCATAAGTTGCTTGCCACCACGTTGGTGTCAGCCCTTCTATGGGCAGCAGGAATAGCTTTGATCCAAAGTCCGCTTCTCAGCTTTCGTGAGATGGCAGCGCAGATGCCCGACGAATAGGCATATGCCCCATAGTTCCATGGCGCCTGCTGCCCAAGGCAGCAGATCGCGCATCAAATGACAAAATAAGCCTGTGAAGGGTTCGCAATTTGGTGGAATTGAGGGCCTGGGCCAGCAATCATCACGTCAGGACGAGGATGTTTCCCGTTCTGACGTGTGACTGGTGTTTGCTCCCTAAACTAGGCCCGCTGCACCTTCAGGTGCGCGGGCCTCTTTGTGGCTTAATGTTTTCTTGTCCAGTTGTCACCTGGTTTAATGCAAAGTTCCTCTGAAATTTGTCGATAATTGCGCCGTAAGTTTGTGCAGCGCAGCATTGTTGCGAGCCTCTTGTGCTGGAAGCTGTCATGAAGGCCTGGTTGACGCCAGGATGTCGCCTCGCTGTGAGCATGACCACACTGGGTGCCATGATGGCATGACAACCGGCGCGTGATCGTTGTTGGCCTGATGTCCGGTACCTCGCTGGACGCGATCGACGTCGCTGCCGCCGATTTCGTGAGGCAAGGCGACACTCTCATCATGCGGCCGCTGGGTGCTGCAGAACGGCCATGGCCGCCAGAAACCCGGCGCCGCTTGCTCGCTGCGCTTCCTCCCGCCGCCACCACCATGGCTGAAATCTGTGCGCTCGACATCCTGGTCGGCGAAGCCTTTGCTGAAGTTGCCAAGACTGCGATGGCTAGCCTGACCGGCTGCAGAGCCGACTTGGTCTGCAGCCATGGGCAGACCGTGTTCCACTGGGTCGAGGGCGGCAAAGTTCAGGGAACGCTGCAACTCGGCCAGCCAGCCTTGATCGCCGAAGCGACCGGGCTGCCCGTGATCTCCGACCTGCGGGCACGGGACGTGGCAGCAGGCGGGCAAGGGGCGCCGTTGGCCAGCACGTTGGATGCCTTGTGGCTGGCTGGCCCTGGCGGTCCCCGCGCAGCGCTGAACCTGGGTGGCATCGCCAACATCACGGTCGTGGCCGAGGCAGGCGCGCGCGTGCGCGCCTGGGACACCGGGCCGGCAAGCTGCCTGCTGGATGTCGCAGCGGGGCAGCTTGCTGGGCTGCCTTATGATCAGGACGGCAAGCTTGCGCTCGCGGGCACGCTACGGGTCGATCTGCTCGACCGCCTTTTATCGGAACCGTACTACTCGCGTCCCCCGCCCAAAACCACCGGGCGCGAACTGTTCCATACGGGTTATGCCGCCGCCCGCTGCCAAGGGTTGCCGTCAGTTGCTGGCCCGGACCTGATGGCGACCTTGACGGAACTGACAGCTCGCACTGTTGCGTCCGCTTGCCATGCTGCTGGGGTGCGGGAAGTGGTGGCCTCTGGGGGCGGCGTCCGCAATCCCGCCCTGCTGGCGGCGCTGCACAGGGCCTTGGCGCCCGTCCCCTTGATCACCAGCGCAGCGCGAGGATTGCCGCCAAGTTCAAAGGAAGCATACCTTTTCGCTTTGCTGGGCTGGTTGAGTTGGCATGGCCTGCCTGGCACGGTGCCGGGCGGCACAGGCGGCCCCGGCGGGCGCGTCCTGGGCGTCGTCTCGCCTGGCCATGGGCCGCTGGCCATGCCGGCCCCCGGGGATGCCGTGGCGAAGTTGATTATCCAGTCAGGCGCGCCGTCGGCATGAACGCTCCGCCCCGCCTCGGTTTCAGCGATGCGCCTCGACGCTTGATCAGCCGTTGATCGTCTGGATCGACGTTCCCGGAATCAAGGTTGGGCGTGGACGCAGCATCTCGACCTCGCGCTCCAGCGCCCGCACGCGGCTTTCTGCCCGCCGTGCCCGCCGCCGTTGACTCATTGAGCCAACACCCACCACGGCTGCCCCAAGCACGAAGGACACGGCCCCGGCGCCCAGCACTGCCAGCGAAAGCGGCGCCACCAGCGCGAGGTCGGTCGGCCATAAACTGAGCTGCACGGCGCCGCGGTTGGAAAGTGCGAACACAACCAGCAACAGCAGGAAGGGCGCTGCGAAGATCAGGCCCAGCACGTCAAGCCACCACCCGCTCGCGCAGGCCGCGGGTGGGCTTGCCGCCATGATTGACCCGGTCGCGCAGCTCCTTGCCTGCCTTGAAGAAAGGCACGACTTTCTCATCCACCGGCACGGCCTGGCCCGTCCGGGGATTCCGGCCGGTCCGGGCGTCACGCTTCTTGACGGTGAACGCGCCGAAGCCGCGCAGCTCCACCCGTTCGCCGCGGGCCAAGGCGCCGGTGATCTCATCGAATATGGTGCCGACGATGATTTCCACGTCACGCCCCAGCAGATGCGGGTTGGCGGATGCCAAGTCCGCGATCAGCTCCGATTTCGTCATGCCGCATCCTGTTCCATGAGGGCGGACGCTGCCAGACCAGGCATGGGGCGTCAACGACAAGGCTTGGCGTCGCAGGACGGCAATGCACTTGCAGGGCAGGGCAGGGCGTGATGTCTGGGTTTCCATGCCGCTGCTCACCGCCCGGGCACGGCTGGCCGGGGTGATCGGCTGGCCGGTGTCGCACTCGCGCTCTCCCCTGTTGCACAACCACTGGCTGGCCCAGCATGGGATCGACGGGGCCTACGTGCCGTTGCCGGTGCGGCCGGAAGACCTGGACGCGGCGCTGGCAGGCCTGGCCGTTGCCGGGTTCCGCGGCGTCAACGTGACGGTTCCGCACAAGGTGGCCGCTTTCAGGCGATGCAGTTCCTTGCGTCCGGCTGCCCGGGCAGCAGGGGCTGTCAACACCTTGGTGTTCGAGGACGGCCTGATCATCGGCGACAACACGGACGGCGCTGGTTTCTTGGCCAATCTCCGGGCGCACGGCCGTGAGCCAGGCCCTGCGCTGCTGCTTGGTGCAGGGGGTGCTGCCCGGGCGATCGCTGCGGCGCTTTCGGCGGAGGGTGTGCCGGTGACGATCGCCAACCGCGGCCAGGCGCGGGCGGCGGCCTTGGCGATGGCGCTGCCAAGCTTGAAGCTGGTCGGGTGGGACCTTCGGCCAGACCTGCGCGGCTTCGATTTGCTGGTCAACACCACCAGTCTTGGAATGGATGGCCAGCCGCCTTTGGACTTGGACCTGTCCAGCGCCCCGGCAGGCCTGGCCGTGTGCGACATCGTCTACGCTCCTCTGCGAACCCCTTTGCTGGTCGCGGCTGAGGCGCGCGGGCTGCTGGCCGTGGGAGGCTTGGGCATGCTGCTGCACCAGGCGGTCCCGGGTTTCGCGGCCTGGTTCGGGATCACGCCCATGGTGGACCCGGCGCTGCATGAGTTGATGGCCGGGTCGCCGTGAAGATCATCGGGCTGACCGGCGGCATCGGCATGGGCAAGTCCACCGCCGCCGCCGCGTTCCGGCGCGCCCGCATTCCGGTGTTCGACGCCGATGCTGCCGTCCACTGCTTGCAGGCGCCAGGCGGACCGGCCCTTGCAGCCATCGCGGCGGCATTTCCCGGCACGGTCGCGCAAGGCGTGCTCGACCGCAACCGGCTGCGCGCCGCCGTTCTGGGCAACGAGGCGGCCATCCGCCGGCTGGAAGCCATCCTGCATCCCCGCGTGCGGCAGATGGAGCGCGCTTTCCTGGCCCGCGCCCGCCGGGCGGGCGCTCCCGCGGCGGTGCTGGACGTGCCGCTGCTGCTGGAAACCGAGGGGCAGAAAAGGGTGGACACGGTGGTGGTGGTTTCGGCGCCCCGCGCCGTCCAGGTGGCCCGGGTGCGCCGCCGGCGGGGCATGACGGCTGAACAGGCAGCCAGCATTATCGCACGCCAAATGCCCGATGCGCAGAAGCGGCGTCGCGCCGATCTGATCGTCCGCACCGGCTTGTCCCGTCACGCGGCCTTGCGTCCGCTGCGGCGCTTCATCAGATCGTTGAGGCCATGAGCCGTTCCATCCTGTTCGACACCGAAACCACCGGGCTGGACCCCTTGACCGGGGACCGTCTCATCGAGTTCGCGGCGCTTGAATTGGTGAGGGACTTGCCGACTGGCATGGTGTTCCACTGCCTGATCGACCCGGACCGGGACATCCATCCGGATGCCACCCGCGTGCACGGGTTGACCCGGTCCGACCTGCAAGGCAAGCCGCGCTTTGGCGAAGTCGTGGACCAGTTGCTGGACTTCATCGACGATGATCCGATGGTGGCGCATAATGCGACCTTCGATTTCAGCTTCCTCAATGCGGAACTGGCTCGGCTGGGGCGGCCTTCCATCAGCCTGGCCCGCAAGATCGACACGTTGGAGCTGGCCCGCAAGCGCTTTCCAGGGATGCCGAACAGCCTGGACGCGCTATGCCGCCGCTTCGGCATCAGCCTGTCCGAGCGCACCAGCCACAACGCCCTGCTGGACTGCCGGCTGCTTGCCGACGTCTACATCGAGTTGACCGGTGGCCGGCAGCGCGGCTTGTCATTGGCCGCCAAGAGCGGGACGACCTTGCAGGCCGTGACGTACCAGGCAGCCAGTGTGCGCACGCCGCGCTTCATGGCGCCGACCGAGGCTGAGCTTGCGGCTCACGCGGCCCTCGTGGCCCGGTTGAAGGAGCCTATCTGGGCGGCGTGACCGCTTCCGCTGCCATCGGCTCTCCTTGTCAGACGGCCACGGCCCCGTTCTGCTTGCGGGCCTGGTAAAGCGCCACGAAGTCGATCGGCTGCAGCAGCACGGGCGGGAAACCGCCGTCCCGGGTCACGTCAGCCAGGATGTTGCGCGCGTATGGGAACAGCAGCCGCGGGCATTCTATCAGCAGCACCGGCTCAACCGACTGGTCAGGAATGCCGTTCAGCGTGAACACGCCGGCATAGGACAGTTCTGCGATGAACACGGTGCGGCCTGCCTCGCTCCCGGGCTGGCCTGCCTCGCGCGGCCCTTCCGTGGCATCGGCTTTGACCACCAAGGTCACTTCGAAGACGCTCTGGCCCTCTTGGATGCGCCGGGCCTGCACATCCAGGTTGATCTGCACGTTCGGCTGCGAACGGAGGGTTGAGAAGATCTCGGGCGCGCCTGGCACCTCGAAGGACAGGTCCTTCACGAACTGGATGTTGACCACCAGCGGCGGCGCAGGCTGGCTCCCGTTGGCGGGCTGGGGGCTTGCTGCGCCTTGCGGGGCGGGAATCGTCTCGGACATTCGCAGGTCTCCGTTGGCGTCGTGTCAAAGGCCAAAGCTCAGGGGCGGGTAGCACGCTGGGATCAGGGCCGCCAGACGATCTCCGCCGGGGCTGGCCCAGCTGGGTCGTAGTCAATCCACTGGCCGTTGACGACGCTGACCCCCGTCAATGCGAGAATGAATCCCCAGTGACTGACCACCAGAGTGCCCTGCTGGCCCGGGTCAGCCGCCATCGCCGTCCGAAAATGCGCGGCCCGCGCGACGACGTGCGCCTCCGGCTCGGCCGCGGCTGGCCACCAAACATCTTCCACCGCCGAGAAGTCATGTCCGGGCCAGGCCAGCCGCAGATCGTCCACCCGGCTGCCGATGTCGCATTTATAAGCGTACCGCTCCCGCACGCCCACGTCGATCAGCACGGCCAGCCCCAATTGCCGGGCCAGCGGCTCGGCCGTTTGCAGCGCCCGCGTATAGGGCGAGGCGACGATGCGCCGCACACCCCGTCCTGCCAGTGCCGCTGCTGCCGCGGCGGCTTGCTCGTGGCCCAGCAGGGTGAGCCGCGGGTCCTCGATCCCTGGGTCTTGCCGGGTCGCGGTGAAGTGCAGGTTGAATTCGCTTTGGCCGTGGCGCAGCAGGATCATGCGGCTGCCTAGACCTCCGGGCCCGTGCGGGCAATCCACGGCCTGCCGCGTTGTCCCGGGCACGTCGAATGCCTATCTCTGTCGTTGTAGGAGTGTTTCGACATGGGTGCAGGCGGCTTTCCGATTGATCTGGTGTTGCTTGGCATGATCGCGGCATTCTTCGTGCTGCGCCTGCGGGGCATCTTGGGCCGGCGCGATGGGTTCGAGCCGAGCCAAGAAACCGCCCGCCCTCTAGGCCGCGCTGCCAGCCCGGTCATCGAGGGCCGGGCTGAGCCTGTCAGCCAGCCTGGCCGCCCAGTGCCGGATGCCGGCTCCACGTTGGGCCAGGCGCTTGCCCAGGTGCGCCGGGTGGACAGCAGCTTTGACGCGCAGCATTTCCTGACCGGCGCAGAGGCCGCGTTCCGCCTCATCGTGGCCGGGTTTGCCGCCGGTAACCGCGATGCGCTCCGGCCGCTGCTGTCGGAGGGGACGTTTGCCACCTTCGAAGCCGTCATCGCTGCGCGGGAAGCGGCAGGCGAGAAGCTGACGAGCGAGATTCGTGACATCCACGAAGCAGCCATTGAGGATGTGTCCATTCAAGGAACGATCGCCGAGATAACTGTGCGCTTCGTGTCAGACCAAATCAGCCAGACCTTGGACCGCGATGGGCGCTATGTGTCCGGCGCGGACGCCATCATGGAGCTGCGCGACATCTGGAGCTTCACCCGGGACCTCGCCCGCTCTGACCCGGCATGGCGGCTGGTGCAGGCGCGGTCTGCGTAAAAGCTGCCTGCTGCGACGCTGCACTGCGGCAACTGCCTCGACATCCTCCCGCGGTTCGATCCCGCGTCCATGGACGCGGTTGTCACGTCGCTGCCCCACAATCTTGGCCTCCCTTATGGCTGCTGCCGGGACAGCCTTGCCAAGGACGCCTGCCTGGGGTTGGATGGAACGCATTGACCAGGTGCTGGCTCGGGTCATGCGTCCGGGTGGGTCGCTTTTCTCAACATCGCAGGATCATCCATCCAGCCCTGACTGCCCTTCGAACTGATCATCCGCCTGCGACGCCAATTCGTGTTGCAGGACCATGTTGTTCGGGTGAGGTCGATCGCCACGTCCGACGAGGGTGCGATGGGGCACAGCAAGCCGATCGGTGCAACGCGTTTGCGCAGCCACGAACACGTTTCCCACTTGACGTTCACGGGAGACGTGACGCTGGACTGCTTGGCGGTGGGCGCGCCTTTCCGCGACAAGTCCAACATCGCCCGCTGGGAACACGCCCAGAATAAGCGCCGCCGGGGAGACACCTGGTTCATCCCCTACGACACTGCGCAAGCACGGGCGCAGAAGTTCGACCATCCCGGCACCTTCCCGCTGGACCTGCCGCGCTGGTGCATCCGGCTGCACAGCAAGCCGGGCGCCACCGTGCTGGACCCTTTCGCCGGGGCAGGCACCATTTCGCTGGCCGCTTTGGCGGAGGGGGCGCACGGCATCGGGACCGAGATTGACCCGGCCTATGTCGCCATCCCGCAGGCCCGGCTGGATGCCGCCGCGTCGCCGGCGTAGGCTGCCGCCATGCTGCAATCCCATCCGCGCGTAGCGCTGTTCGTCACCTGCTTGGTCGATCTGTACCGCCCCAGCGTGGGCTTTGCGGCTATCCGCCTGCTGGAGACCGCCGGTTGCCTTGTGGAAGTGCCACAGGCTCAAACCTGCTGCGGCCAGCCTGCCTACAACACGGGTGACCGTGCGACGGCGCGGGACCTGGCGATCGGCATCCTCGATGCATTCAGCGGCTACGACTACGTCGTCGTGCCTTCTGGGTCCTGCGGGGGCATGATCGCGCACCATTTTCCCGGCCTGTTCGCCGATGACCCAAACCTCCTGGCCCGTGCGGAGGCGCTCGCCGGGCGGACGCATGAGCTGGTTTCCTTTCTGGTCGACACCATGGGCATGGATCGAGTCAGCACGTGCTTGGACGAAGTGGTGACTTACCACGACGCCTGCTCCGGGCTGCGGGAGATGGGGGTGAAGCAGCAACCGCGGCAGCTGCTGGGCAGCGTGCAGGGGCTGGCGCTGAAGGAGATGACAGATCCGGAGGTGTGCTGTGGGTTCGGCGGCACCTTCTGCGTCAAGTACCCGGACATCTCGACCCGGATGGTGTCCGACAAGGCGCGGGACGTGGTGGAAACGGGCGCCGGCTTGCTGCTGTCCGGCGATCTCGGCTGCCTGCTGAACATGGCAGGCCGCCTGTCCCGCGAGGGCAGCAAGGTGGCGGTGCGCCACGTGGCGGAGGTGCTGGCAGGCATGACGGACGAGGTGGCGCCGATTGGGATGCCCACACGGCGCTAACGCTGCGCCAGCATCGCCACCATGTCATAAGGCAGCGCCGCGCACTCCCGCAGCCGCCAGTACCACGCCCAGGCCGGCCTCGGCGGCGGCGGGCAGCCGGTCACCTGCACTCCTGCGAGCCGTAGCAGCAAGAGGCAGCGCGGCAGGTGATACCCGCTGCTCGCCGCCCGCACCGGACCTGGACGGCCCCGCAGCAGCCGAGCGCAGGCGAGGGCGGAAGACAGCGTGTCCGTTCCCGTTTCCTCCAGGACGATCTGGCCCGGCGGCACGCCGGACCCAGCCAGCAGCCCCGCCATTACCCGCGCCTCCGACGGCCCGTGCCGCCCCGCCGCGCCCGTCGGCAGGTAGTGCGCCGTTGCGCCGCCGCAGCGGAACGCTGCCTCCACCCGGTCCAGCAGGGTCGGGCTGGGCCGCCCGCCGGGCAGCACGGCGCAGCCAAAGATGACGATGGTGGTCAGGGTGGCGTCAGCAGCACGCGGTTGAGCGCGCTGAGCGTGCCGTACGTCTCGCGCCAGGCACGGGCGAAGCCGTCCGGCGGCACGGCCAGCTCCGCGCCGATGCCGCCCACCGTCCGCCGCCCGTCGATCAGGCGCAGGATGGCGGCGGCCAGCGGCGGCAACGCCACCGGCACGCGCAGCCCGTCGAACAGGAACGGCACGGTCCCATTGGGCGCGATGTGGCGGGCCAGCTCTGCCCCGCTCATCTCCCGCATGACCGGCGTGCGGTCCGGGTCGGCGCCATCGGGAGGGGCAGGGGCGTCAGCGGCGCGCACGGCATATACGACGTGCGTGCTCATGTTGCCGCACAGCGCCTCGGCCAGCGCGGCGCGCCCGACCGGGTCCAGCGCGGCCGCCCGGGCGCGCAAGCGGGCATCTGGCAGGTAGACCGCTGGGTCGTAGCGCAGCGGCTCCATCCAACAAGTTGCCGCCAGCCCGGCGCCGACGAGCAGTTCATGCAGCGAGGGCACGTCGAAGGCCCGGTCGCGCGGGTTGAGCAGCAGGTCGTAGAGTTCGGCGTCGCCACCCCTGTGATGGTCGCCAAACAAGGTGTTGCGCTTCAGCCAAGCCGAGTCCGGCAGCGCGCGCATGACCCGGCGCGCTGCGTCCAGCCGAGCGGCCTGCGGTTCCGCTTCTGGCGCCAGCAGCCGCAGCGCGTCCTGCAGCATGTAGACGCCGGTGCGCCCGTGCGGGGCATAGACCATCAATCCCAGCCCGCCGCCCGGCGCCAGCACCGAAAGCAGCGCCCGCACCCCGGCCGCCGGGTCTGGCAGATGGTGCAGCACGCCGCAGCAGTCGATGTAGTCGAACGGCCCCAGCCCCGAGCCGGGCAGTTCCAGCAGCGAGCCGATCTGCCACTCGATGTCCAGCCCGCGAACCGCCGCACGCGCCTTTGCCACCCCCGCCGCCGCCGATGAGCGGTCCAGGTAGGTCACCCGGCCGGGCCGCTTCGCCGCCGCCATCTGCTGCGCGAGCATGAGGGCACCGTCCCCGGTGCCGCCCCCGGCCACCAGGGCGCGCAGCGGGCGGGTTCGGGGGCGGGCGGCAGCGAACACCCAGTGGGCAATTTCCCGCAGG
>CAXTNC010000004.1:17902-37750 GCA_964245495.1 uncultured Acetobacteraceae bacterium | reverse complement strand
GAGGCGAACCAGCTGCTCGCCGGCGAACATCAGCACCACCATGGCGCCGGCCACGCCAGGTTCCGGCCCGCCGCGATTTTGGGAACGAGATAGGAGTTCCCTCAAAACTGCGCCCCTGCGGGATTGGGAATATCGTCCTTGCAGATGGATGCGGCGTGATGGCTTGGATGGATCAGGGGCGGCAAAGCCATGGGTGGTTCGGTCACGGAACCTCGCAGACGATGCCGGAGCCGGTCAGCCCCGAAGAGCGGGATGAGCTTCGCGCCCGCACGACGGCCGTGGTCGAGTTTGCGGCTGACTCGCTGCAGGGCAGCGACGCCGCTGCCGCCACCGAGCTGAGGGCGTCGCGGGACGCCTTGAAGAAGCTCGTGCCGGTTTGGGCGGGTGGCGCGTATTTGCCGCCCAACGCCTTTCGGCAGAGTTTCATCGGCTCCGAGGCCGATCCGGTCGATGCGTGGCTGGTGCAACGCACGGTGCTGGCGACCATGCGGGCAGACACCTATGCCGGGCTGAAGGACGCTGGCCTGGAGCTTGCCGCCGCGGCGCAGTCCGTGGGTGAACGCGCCTGGCCCCAGTTCGTGGCGACGGCCCGGGCGCAGACAGGGCGGGATGAGGCGAAAATCGTTCCGGTTCAATTGCCTCCTGCAAGCTCGGTCACCCCGTTACAATCAACCTTGGCCAAACCGTCGGATGGCAACTCAACCTTCTCACCCCAAGGGGAAGGTTTTCACGACTACACTCAAAATCTGAGAATGTTTGCCCGGCCGAGTTTCGATGCGGTAAAAAGCAGATGGCCGATTATCTATCTCGCTTCAGCGTTCCCGGTCAGAACCCGCGCCACCCACTGAAAGATTATCATACCTACTGGGTATTCATTCCTAACAGTGGTATTCCAGCAGCGAGGGTAACGACGCGCATATCGCCTGACGGGCTTACGATTACGAACATAACCAACCGCCTTCATGTTTTCTACAACGGCAAGATTGTCAGGACTGCAACGCAGAATTCTGATGGATCATGGTCGGTGACAACCCATGGAATTGGAAACGACGTAGTTCCAGGTATGTCAATCGTAAATTAAGAGGCTGGACCAAAGATTTTTCGATCTCTTGACCAGTCCATGGCCGAATACATACGCCAAGATCATCAAACCCATGATTAAGGCTTTTGCCGCGTTGGCGCTCTTGCTCGTCCTGGGAGCTATGCTTGTGGAGTGTTCTCTAATGGAAAACGGAGGTGGCGGAGTGCGTTTGGAACTTCACAATGTAGCGTTGCACTCCATGGAAATTGGTTCAGCAACCAAAAACAAGACGGCTGTAATAAAGTTCCTGCAAGAATACGCACTGAAGAGAGGCTTTTCGTGTCGCATCATTCCGTTCGACAAAGATGCAAAGTCGGTTGAGGTTGAGCTAACGGGACCAGGGATATTGATCAATTCGCTAAATGCGTATGAGGAATCGACTTTCGACACGGCCTTATACGCCGAGCCTCCGAAGCCGGAAAACAAGCCCGCCGTTGATGCCCTGGCCGAGGACATCGCTGCCGCCGCACGAAACACAGACGGCATAACCACCACCATAAAAAGGCAGCCCGAGTAACTGCGCTCTGCTTCTGACCAGAGTTGGTCGGCAACTCTCCCAGGCTCGCCTTGCCCCGCCGCTGGCCAACCGTCCCGCCTCACCAGCCCTCCCCGTCCGCAATGGCTGCAGCCTCCCCTATGCGTTCGTTCCTGGACTTCGAGAAGCCCATTGCCGAGCTGGAAGCCAAGATCGGCGAGCGGCAGCAGATGCAGGACCCCGGCTCCCCCTGGCAGAAGGCGCAGGTCGCCCGCCATCCGGACCGGCCCAAGGCGCTGGCCTGCCTGTTGAACCCCTTGAAAGGGCGCCCTGAGCCAGGGATCGGCTCATCTGGGAGGATGCCATGCCAGAGGTTCCCGGACGCACGGCCTGATTGCCTATCGCGGCGAGAACCGCCAACGTGCGGCTTGTCGTGATGCCGGAGACCTCATGCCTTCGTACGATGTCATCATAAGCGGTGGCACGGTCGTCACCGCGGATGATCAGTTCACGGCCGACATCGGCGTGCGTGACGGCCGGATCGCAGCCTTGGCGGACCGGTTGCAAGGGGGGCCGGCCATTGACGCGTCCGGGATGCTGGTGATGCCGGGAGGAGTGGACAGCCACTGCCACATCGAGCAGCTTCACGAGGACGGAGGTTCGGACGAAGAAAGCTTCTCGACCGGCAGCCGGGCGGCGCTGGCGGGCGGCACAACGACGGTCGTGAGCTTCTCGGCCCAGTTCCGCGGCGGCGGCGTGATGGCCCCGCTGCTGGAATACCGCCGCAGGGCGCAGGCGGGCGCCATGGTCGACTACGCATTCCACCAGATCGTCACCGACCCGACCGATGCGGTGCTCCGCGACGAGCTGCCGCAAGTCGTCGCCTCCGGCGTGCGCAGCCTCAAGGTGTTCCTGACCTACGACCCGCTTCGCCTGGACGACCGCCAGTACCTGGCAGTGCTGTCCGCGGCCCGGCGGCTCGGTTGCCTGGTGACGGTGCATTGCGAGAACTACGACGCGATCGCCTGGCGCTCCGCGGCGCTGCTCGCAGCGGGCCACGTCGCGCCGAAGTACCACGCCTGGTCCCGCCCGGCGGTGGTGGAGCGGGAAGCCACCCACCGCGCCATCGCCTTGGCCGAGCTGGTGGACACCCCGGTCGAGGTGTTCCACGTGTCCTGCCCGGAAGCCGCAGAGGAGATCGCCCGCGCCAAGGCCCGCGGCGTCGCCGTCTGGGGCGAGACCTGCCCGCAGTACTTCGTGCTGACCGCCGCGGACATGGACCGCCCCGGCTTCGAAGGGGCGAAGTTCATGTGCAGCCCGGCGCCGCGCGACGCCGCCGCGGCGGCCGGGCTGTGGCAGGCGGTCCAGCGGCGCACCCTGGAGGTCATCAGCTCCGACCACAGCGGGTGGAGCTACGGCGGCTCCCGCGGCAAGCGCTCGGCGGGGGCGGACGCGCCGTTCACCGCCATCCCGAACGGCCTGCCCGGCCTGGCCGCGCGGCTGCCGCTGCTCTGGAGCGAGGGGGTGGCGGCCGGGCGCATCACGCCGAGCGACTTCGTGCGGCTGACCGCGACGCAGCCGGCCCGGATGTTCGGGCTTGCCTCCAAGGGGCGCATCGTGCCCGGCGCCGACGCGGACCTGGTGCTGTGGGACCCGGCGCGCCGCACCGTGCTGACCAACGCGCTCATGCAGCACGCGATCGACTACACGCCCTACGAGGGGCGGGCCGTCACAGGCTGGCCGGTGATGGCCATGCGGCGCGGGGAGGTGGTGATGCGCGACGGCATCGTGCAGGCCCAGCCGGGCAGCGGCCGCTACCTCCCGGTCGGCCCCTACGGCATGATCCGCCCCCGCGGCGCGATGCCTGACGGGTTCGACGCGGCGGCCTTCTCGTGACGGCGTTCCGGGTCACCCTGGATTGGCTGAACGCCGCCACGGCCGCCGAGGTGGCGGCCGTGCTCGGCGACATCTTCGAGGATGCGCCGTGGATTGCGGAACAAGCGGCGTCCGCCCGGCCGTTCGCCAGCGTCACCGCGCTGCACGGAGCGATGATGCGGGCCGTGGAGGCCGCGCCGGCCGATCGGCTCATCGCCTTCCTTTGCGGCCATCCCGAGCTTGCCGGGGCCGCCGCGCTGCAAGGGGCGATGGGCAGCCATTCCACGGCCGAACAGGCGTCGCTCGGCTTGTCGAGCGCTTCGGACCACGACCTCGCGGGCCTGAACGCGGCGTACCGGGAGCGTTTCGGCTTCCCTTTCATCCTGTGCGTGCGCCGCCACAGCCGCGGCTCCATCTTGTCCGAGTTCCGGCGGCGGCTGGGCAACGACGCCGTTGCCGAGCGCCGCGCTGCGCTGCGCGAAGTCGGCCGGATCACCCTGCTGCGCCTGGTGGACCGGCTCGAGGGGCCAGACATGCCCAAGGTGCATGGGATGCTGTCCACGCATGTCCTGGACACTGCCGCCAGCCGTCCCGCCGCCGGGGTCGAGATCGAGGTGTTCGAGGTCGAGCGGGGAGGGGCGCCCATCGCCCGTGCCGCCACCAACGCCCATGGCCGCACGGACCACCCGTTGCTGTCCGGCGCGCCGCTGCGGATCGGCGTGATCGAGCTTCGCTTCCACGTCGGCGCCTACTTCGCCGCCAGCCCGTCAGCCAGCACGCCGCCGTTGCTGGATGTGATTCCCGTCCGGTTCGCGGTGCATGAGCCGGAAGGGCACTACCACATCCCGCTCCTGGTCAGCCCGGGCGCATACTCAGTCTACCGAGGCAGCTAGCGCCGCTCCCGGCGGCTCGGCACGCTGCGCCGGCGCCGCCCGCGCCGCCAGGATGGCGCGGAGGTCGGCCTTGCCCGGCGGCACCGGCTGCAGCAGCAGCCCGGCTTGGATGGCGGAAAGGTGGTAGCCCATCAACAGGGCGGCCACGTCGCCTTGCCCGTCGCCGATCACCTCGATCAGGCGCTGGTGGTCGTTGGCAAGGCAGCACTGCCCAACCGCGGCCTCATACATCGCGATGATGACGGACGTGCGGGCGACCAGCCCTTCCAGCACCTGGGCGATCACGCCGTTTCCAAGCTCGCCGGCAATCGCGACGTGGAACGCGGCGGAGAGACGGATCATCTCTGCGCGGTCCTGCCGGCGGTGGGCCGCGGCTTCATCTGCGGCGATGCCTTGCAGGCGGTCCATGGCCGCCTGCGCCGGAGGCGCGCGCAGGGTGTTCAGCACGCCGACCTCAAGCAGGCAGCGGGCCTCGAACACCTCGCGCGCCAGTTCGGGGGAAGGGGCGGCGACGAAGGCGCCGCGCCCCGGGATGACATCCACGACGAAGGCGGCAGACAGGGCGAGCATCACGCGCCGTATCCGTGCGCGGTTCACGCCATAAACCTCGCCAAGCAGCTCCTCGGCGAGCTTGGCGCCGGGCGGCAGCCGCTGTTCGAGGATCGCGTCGTGAAGGTGGGCGAAGATCTCCGCTTCGCGGCCTGCCAAGCCGCCCCGCCGCGGGGCGGAAGCTGGGAGAACGGCGCATCCAGCTTTCGCCGGTCGTTTTGTCAGGGACACATCGGTGCAACTTGAAGCGGTGCGCGGGCCTTATTACGGCCGTCTCATCCGTGCAAACGCGTCATCCGGCCAGGAGCGGCGCTGCACCGCTCACGGCGCCTTCCCGAACAGGTCAGCGCCCGCCGCCGCCCGCCGATGCACGGTCCGGCTCGTTCCCGTTCTGAATGCCGGGGGGCTGCTTGTCCTGGGCGGCGACGCTGCGCGGGGGCGCACGCCGCGGCTTCACCACGCGGTCGCCCAGGTTGGGGTTGCGCGGGGCAACCGCGTCGGGAGCGGCGGTGACTGGCGCGCCTGCGCCTGCGCCAGCCTGGGCTGCAGCAGTGCCGACGCTCAGGCACAGCAGACTCAAGGCCAACACGATTTTGGGAAGCATGGCTGTTTCCTTGGTGACCGTTGAACAAGCTGGCCTGGCCCGTGCAGTGAACACGGTCTCCGGGCGAGAGTTGCGGGAGCTTGGGGTTGCTCCCGTCTTTGGTCAGAAATGGTATCCGATCTCGAAGAAGACGGCATTCTGCTCATGTCCCGGCGTCGGGCGCGGGTTGCCAAACTTGTTGTGCCAGTACTCGTAGCCGATGCCTGCCTCGATCTTGCGGGGCTGGTAGCCAACCAACTGCCCGACATCGACCAGCAGCTTCGGGTGAAGCAGGATCTCGACCCGGTGATAGGTGTCGCCGGTCGCCCCTTTGCCCTTTGGACCGATCAGGTTGCCGAACCCGGTGAAGTTGAGCGGCACCGGGCCGAGATCGAACGGGTAGGCGAATGCGGTCTCGAACTCGTAGGTCGCCTGGTAGTTCGTGCTGTTGCCGTTCGGCAGGAAGGCGTCGGTGTTCCACTCGCGCGACACGGCGACCGTCAGGTTCAGGAACCCGCGCGGCAGGTTGAAGGCGAATTGCGGCCCGGCGATCACCAGGCGCTTGTATGACGCGAACTGGTCGTCCTGGGTGTCGATGTCGCCGCCCAGCTCCAGGCCGATGTCGCGGATCGGCCCGAAGCGGAACTTGTCGCCGCCGAAGATCTTGTTGCCGCTCAGCACGGTGCGGAACACGCCGTAGAACTCCAGCGAGTTGCTCGTGGCATGGCCGGTGACGGAGTTCGCCGGGTCGCGATGGTCGAAGTTCTCGATGTCCAAGCTCACGAAGTTCGAGCCGTAGGTCCAGGCGTTGGCGTAGGAGATGTTGCCGGCGACCTCATCGACGTTGCCCGCATAGCCGGGCTGCTTGTCCTGGAACAAGTATCGCAGGTTCAGGTAGGTGTCCTGGAACTGGATGGTCTGCGCATGGGCTGGGCATGAGGCTGCTGCCGTTGCGCAAAGGGCAGCTGCGGCCGCCCAAACCAGAAACTTCATCGCCTGCTCCAGCTTCACGAAATCGTGCGTCAATCGTGCATCAGAGAGCAAGGACCATGCCAGAATACGCCTTGCCGCGGCGTCCGGTGACGGGCCAAGGCGGCGCGTCGCTCATCGGTCCTGGCAGTTTGGGGCCGGGAAATGCCGGGACCGAACCCTGTTGCGGAGGGTGGCGGCCGGGGTTCCTTCTCGTCACGCCTTCAACGGTTGCGGATGCCGTTCCCAGCTTGGCTCAAAGGCAATCCTGAAACAGGATTGAGAACAATCGAACCCGCATCAAGGCAGAAATGCCATTTAAACAGGCTCGTGGTCACAAAACAGGCGGTCTGCCGTCGAGCTGGCCAAACAGCCTTGTTCGGCCGCCGGCGCTCCCTGGCGGGCGGAGGCCGTCAAACCTTGCCCTGCACGCCTTCCGCCAGCCAGTTCATCGCCAGGATGTCCTTGTCGGGCATCGCGCTGCCGGCGGCCACGCGCTCCTTGCCGGCTTGGTCCCGGATCGGACCTGCGAAGCCCGGAACCTGGCCGGATGCCATGGCGGCCTGCTTCGCCATCATGTCCGCGACCGCCTCAGCGGGCACGGCGCTGGCCAGCGGCGCCATCCTCACCATGCCGGCGCCGATCCCGCCCCAGGTGTCGGTCGGCTTCCAGCTCCTGTTCATCGCGGCCTTCACCCGGCCGACATAGTACTCGGTCCAGTCCATGGTGACGGAGGTCAGGCAGGTCTTCGGGCCGAACTTGGACAGGTCGGAGTTGTAGCCGATTGCGTGGACGCCCTTCTCCTCGCCCGCCTGGACCACGGCCGTGCTGTCCGTGTGATGGGTGACGAGATCCGCCCCCTGGCCGATCAGCGCGTCAGCCGCAGCCCGTTCCTTGCCAGGATCGAACCAGGAGGAGGTGAACACGACCTTGACCACGGCGCCGGGCTGGACCGCCTGCGCAGCCAGGGCGAACGCGTTGATGCCTTGCAGCACCTCCGGGATCGGGAAGGCGGCCACGTAGCCGAGCACCTTGCTCTTGGTCACGTGCCCGGCGATCAGCCCGCTGAGCGCCCTGCCCTCGTAGAAGCGGCCCGAGTAGGTGGCCAGGTTGTCGGCGCGCTTGTAGCCGGTGCAGTGCTCGAAATCCTGCTTGGGGAAGCCGGCCGCCACCTTCACCGTCGGGTTCATGAAGCCGAACGAGGTGGTGAACACCAGGTCATTGCCGTCGGACGCCAGCTTGCGGATCACCCGCTCCGAATCGGCGCCCTCGCTCACGTTCTCGACGTAGCTGGTCTTCACCGCCTCGCCATACGCCTTGTCCACGGCCCGCCGGCCGAGCTCGTGCTGGTAGGTCCAGCCGGCCTCGCCGACCGGGGAAGTGTAGACGAAGGCGACCTTCATAGGCTCCGCGGCGCGGGCGCGGCCCCAGGCCAGGATGGCAGGCGAGGCGAGCGATGCGCCGAGCAGGGTGCGCCGTGTGGTGGCCATGGTCAGGTCTCCAGGGAAATCAGGTTGCGGGGTGGAACGGCTTGCCCAGCGCGGCCGGGGCGCTGAGCTTCAGCCGGGTGGCGTCGCGCGAGATCAGCACCAGCACGAGCACGGTCGCGAGATAGGGCAGCATCGCCAGCAGGTGGGGCGAAACGTCCAGGCCCAGCCCCTCGGCCTGGAACTGCGCGATGGTGACGAAGCCGAACAGCAGCGCGCCCAGCATCAGCCACAGCGGCTTCCAGGTGGAGAACACCACCAGCGCCAGCGCGATCCAGCCGCGCCCGGCGACCATGTTCTCCGTCCACATCGGCGAATAGGCCAGGCTGAGCGACGCGCCGGCCAGCCCGCTCATGCCGCCGCCGAACAGCACCGCCATCATGCGGATGCGCAGCACGGGGTAGCCGAGGGCGTGCGCCACCTCGTGCGACTCGCCGACCGAGCGCAGCGCCAGGCCGGGCCGGGTGCGGTATAGGAACCATCCCACCGCGAAGGGCATGGCCGCCGCCAGCCAGACCAGCGGGTCCAGCAGCATGACCTGCTGCGCCAGCGGCGGCGCTTGCGCCAGGCGCGGGAAGATCAGCGTGGCCAGCCCGTTGATCGGCCTGCCCACGCAGCCGGCGCCCAGCAGCGCCGACAGGCCGATGCCGAAGATGGTCAGCGCAAGCCCGGTGGCGACCTGGTTGGCCATCAGCAGGAGCGTCAGCACCCCGAACGCCAGCGCCATCGCCACCCCGCCCGCCACGGCCAGCAGCAGGCCGAACGCGACGTGCCCGGTGGCGAGCGTGCCGACCACGCCGCACACCGCGCCGATCAGCATCATGCCCTCGACGCCCAGGTTCAGCACCCCGGCGCGCTCCGTCACCAGCTCGCCGAAGCCGGCCAGCACCAGCGGCGTGGCGGCGCGGGCGGTGGCCACGCCTATGCCGACGGCCAACGCCGGGAGGTCAAGCATGGGCGGCCCGTACCGGGCGGACCAGGCGGACCCGGAAGCCGATCAGGATGTCGGTCGCCAGCAGGAAGAACAGCAGCATTCCCTGCACCACGCCGACCGCGGCCAGCGGCAGCTGCAAGGTGATCTGCAGCTGCTCGCCGCCGAGGTAAAGCAGCGCCATCAGCAGGCTGGCGAACAGGATGCCGACCGGGTGCAGGCGGCCGAGGAACGCCACGATGATCGCCGCGAAGCCGTAGCCGGGCGAGATCACCGGGGTCAGCTGGCCGATCGGGCCGGCCACCTCGCACACGCCCGCCAGCCCGGCAAGCCCGCCGCTGACGAGCAGGCCCAGCCACACGGCGCCGTCCGCGCTGAACCCGGCGTAGCGCGCGGCGTGCGGCGCCAGCCCAACCACGCGCAGCTTGTAGCCGGCCAAGGTGCGGCCCAGCAGCATGCTGGCGCACGGCACGGACAGCAGGGCGAAGACGAAGCCGAGGGTCAGGCGCGTGCCCGGGACTAGCGCCGGCAGCGTTGCGTCCGCGTCGAACTGGCGGCTTTGCGGGAAGCTGAACCCGTCCGGGTCCTGCCAGGGGCCGTGCACCAGGTAGCCCAGCAGCTGGACGGCGACGTAGCTCAGCATCAGCGTGGTGAGGATCTCGTGCGCGTTGAACCGGGTGCGCAGGAAGGCGGGGATGGCGGCCCAGGCCAGCCCGCCGGCCACCCCCGCCACCAGCATCAGCGGCAGCACGATCCAGCCGCCTCCGTCCCCAAACGCCAGCGCCACCCCGCCGCCGGCGATGGCGCCCATGGTGAACTGGCCTTCCGCGCCGATGTTCCACACGTTCGCCCGGCAGCCGATGGCGATGCCGATGGCGCACAGCAGCAGCGGCGTCGCCTTCAGCCCAAGCTCCGCCAGGCCGTACGGCGTTTCCAGCGGGCTTATGACCATGACGCGCAGCGCCTGCGCCGGGTCCGTGCCCAGCAGGGCGAACAGGGCGGCCGCGGCCACGGCCGAGAGCGCCACTGCCAGCACCGGGGAGGCGTAGCGCCACGCATTCGAGGCCGTCTGCCGGCGCTCCAGCCTAAGCTGCATCGGCCATGCGCCCCGTCATGCCGCCCATCGCCTCGCCGATGCCGCGCGCCGTCAGCTCCCGTGCCGGCCGGGGCGCCGTGAGCCGCCCGGCGCACAGCACGGCGATGCGGTCGCAGACCTCGAACAGCTCGCCCAGGTCCTCGGACACGATGAGGATGGCGGTCCCGGCGGCGGCCAGGTCGATCAGCTGCTGGCGGATGGACAGGGCGGCGCCGATATCGACGCCCCAGGTCGGGTGGGAGGCCAGCAGCACGCGCGGGCTGAACCCCACCTCGCGGCCGATGATGAACTTCTGCATGTTGCCGCCGGACAGGCTGCGCGCTTCCGCGTCGATCCCGGCCGCCACGACGCCGAACCGCTCGAAGATGCTGCTTGCATACTCGCGCACGCGCTTGCGCAGCACCATCCCGCGCTGCACCAGGCCGTCGCCGTAGCAGGTGAGCAGGGCGTTCTCGGCCAAGGTCAGCTCCGCCACCGCGCCGCGCCCCAGCCGCTCTTCCGGGATGAACGTCATGCCGTGCCGGCGGCGCGCGGCGGGACCGAGACCGCCGACATCGGCGTTGCCGAGCCGGATGGTGTCCCGCACGGTGGGCCGCTCGCCCGACAAGGCGGCCAGCAGCTCCTTTTGCCCGTTCCCGGCCACGCCGGCGATGCCCATGATCTCGCCCGCGCGCAGGTCGAAGCCGATGCCGTGCAGGGCGGCGCCGAACGGTTCGTCCGACGGCAGGGACAGGCCGGCGACCGTCAAGCGCACCGCGCCCGGAACCGTCGGGTTGCGGCGCGTGGCGGGCAGGGCGCGACCGACCATCAGCTCGCCCATGGCGGAGGCGCTTTCCACCGTGGGGTCGCAGCGCGCCACCACCTGGCCGCCCCGCAGCACGGTGGCGGCGTGGCAGAGTGCGGCGACCTCCTCCAGCTTGTGGCTGATGTAGAGGATGCTGCAGCCCTCCGCGGCCAGGCGCCGGAGGGTGGCGCACAGCCCGTCCACCTCCTGCGGCGTGAGCACGGAGGTGGGTTCGTCCATGATGAGCAGCCGGGGCGCCTGCAGCAGGCAGCGCACGATCTCCACCCGCTGCCGCTCGCCCACCGAGAGGTGGTGCACGTGGCGGGCCGGATCGACCGCCAGCCCGTAGCGCTGCGCCGTCCGGCGGATGCGGGCGGACAGGGCGGGGATGGACTCCGCCGTCCGCAGGCCGAGGGCGATGTTCTCCGCCACCGTCAGCGTCTCGAACAGGGAGAAGTGCTGGAACACCATGGCGATGCCGAGCTTGCGCGCGACCTCCGGGGTCATCGCCGGGACGGGCGCGCCTTCCCAGGCGATGCCGCCGCTGTCCGGCTTGACCAGGCCGCAGACCATCTTCACCAGGGTCGATTTGCCGGCCCCGTTCTCCCCCAGCAAGGCATGGATCTCCCCCGGCGCCACGGCCAGCTCGATGCCAGCGTTGGCCAGCGTTGCGCCGTAGCGCTTGCTGAGCGCGGTCAGGAGCAGCCTCGGGGGCGTCACGGCTTTGTGAGCACTCATGCCTCCGGCATTTTGCAAACCTCGTGCCAACTCGCAAACCTTGTGCCTTGCAAGCCTTGCGCCGATGCTCAGCCAGCCAGCAGCGCCCGGGCAGCCTCATGCCGGCGCAGGAGCGCGGGGACGTCCAGGCCCGGGATTCGGCCGTCCTCCACCACCCAGCGCCCGCCCACCATCACCCGGTCCGCCCGGTGGGCGCCGCAGAGCACCAGCGCGGCCACAGGGTCGCCGGCGCCGGAGAAGCGCAGCTCATCGAGGGTGAACAGCGCCAGGTCGGCCGCGGCGCCCACCGCGATGCGGCCCAGCTCCGGGCGGCCAAGGCATGCGGCCGACCCTTCCGTGGCCCAGTGCAGCGCGTCGCGGTGGCTGACGGCGTCGATGCCGTTGGCCCCGCGCTGCAGCAGGAACGCCGCCCGCACCTCCTGCATCAGGTTGGACCCGTCGTTGGACGCCGAGCCGTCCACCCCCAGCCCGACCGCCACCCCGGCCCGCTCCAGCGCGCAGACCCGGCACGTGCCGGACGCCAGCAGCTGGTTGCTGCATGGGCAATGCGTCACCCCCGTCCCGGCCGCAGCCAGCCGCGCGATCTCCGCGTCATCGAAATGGACGCCATGGGCGAGCCAGGTTCCAGGCCGCAGCCAGCCGCACTCCTCAAGGTAGTCGAGCGGGGAGCAGCTGAACTTGGACTGGCAGAACGCCGCCTCGTCCGCCGTTTCCGCCAGGTGGGTGTGAAGCCTGACGCCGGCGCGGGCGGCGAGGCCGGCGGTGTCGCGCATCAGCCCCTGCGTCACGCTGAACGGGGAGCAGGGGGCCAGCGCGATTTGCAGGGCTGCGTGCGGCGCCGGGTCGTGATGCCGGGCGATCAGGCGTTCGCAGTCGGCGAGGATCACGTCGCGGTCCTGCACCACCGCGTCGGGCGGCAGGCCGCCATGGCGCTCGGACAGGTCCATGGAGCCGCGCGTCAGCACGGCGCGGATGCCGAGCCGCCCGGCGGCGGCGGCCTCGATGCCGATGGCGTCCTCCAGCCCGGCCGGGAACACGTAGTGGTGGTCGGTCGTGGTGGTGCAGCCGGACAGCAGCAGCTCGGCCAGCGCCACGGTCGCGGCGGCGTCCAGCGCCTGCGGGGTCAGCCGCGCCCAGACGGGGTAGAGCGCCCGCAGCCAGGGAAACAGCGCGCAATCCAGCGCCGGCGCGTAGGCGCGGGTCAGCGTTTGGCAGAAATGGTGGTGGGTGTTGACCAGGCCGGGGATGATGACGTGGCGGCTGGCATCGAACACGCCGCATCCGCCCGCTGGCGTGCCCCCCGCCGCGACGAGTTCGGTGATGCGGCCCCCCTGCACCACGACGCCGCCGGGCGCGTCGGCGAGGATGGCGAGGGGCGCGCGCAGCCACAAGGGTTCCATGCGGCCATGGCACGGCATTTGCTGGGCGGCGGCAAGGACTTTCGACAAGAGCCGATGGAGCGCCCGCGATGCAGCCCGTTTTGAGCCGTGAAACCCCGCCCCCCTTGCGCCTGGCCATCCTGGCCGTGCAGCATGTCCTGGTGATGTATGCGGGCGCCGTGGCGGTGCCGCTGATCCTCGGCGGCGCGTTGAAGCTGCCGCGCGAGCAGGTGGCGCTGCTGATCAACGCCGACCTGTTCGCGTGCGGGATCGCGACCTTCATCCAAGCGTTCGGCGCAGGACCCGTCGGCATCCGGCTGCCCGTGATGATGGGCGTGACCTTCGCCTCCTTGTCGCCCATGCTGGCGATGGCCGGCAACCCGGCGCTGGGCATCCAGGCGATCTTCGGCTCCGTCATCGCGGCGGGCGCGTTCGGCATCGTCATGGCGCCCTTCGTCAGCAAGCTGCTGCGGTTCTTCCCGTCCGTGGTGACCGGGTCGATCATCACGGTGATCGGCATCACGCTGATGCGGATCGGCATCAACTGGATCGGCGGCGGCCGGCCGGCCGCGCCGGACTTCGGCGCGCCCGGGTACCTGGGGGTGGCCGCGGTGGTGCTGGCCATCATCCTGCTGCTGCTGCGCTTCAGCGCCGGCTTCCTGCGCAACACCGCCGTGCTGGTCGGCATCGTGGCGGGCTACGCGCTGACCTTGGCGCTTGGCTGGGGCGGGTTGGACGGGCTGGCGCAGCAGCCGTGGTTCGACATCATCTACCCGCTGCAGTTCGGCATCCCGCGCTTCGACCTGGTCGCCTGCGCTTCCATGTGCCTGGTGATGATCGTCGTCATGATCGAGAGCACGGGCATGTTCCTTGCCCTGGGCGCGATGGTGGACAAGCCGGTGACGCCGCGGGACCTGGCCCGCGGCCTGCGCGGCGACGGCGTGGGCACGCTGATCGGCGGGCTGTTCAACACCTTCCCGTACACCTCGTTCTCCCAGAACGTGGGCTTGGTCGCCGTCACGGGCGTGACCAGCCCCATGGTGTGCGTGGCCGGCGGCGTCATCATGCTGCTGCTGGGGCTGCTGCCCAAGGTCGCGTTCATCGCGGCCTCCGTGCCGCAATGCGTGCTGGGCGGGGCGGGGGTGGTGATGTTCGGCATGGTGGCCGCGACCGGCATCCGCATCCTGGCGGGCGTGGACTACGAGCGCAACCGTTCCAACGTGTTCATCGTCGCCATCTCCATCGGCTTCGGCATGATCCCGCTGGTGGCGCCCACGCTGTTCAAGTCGGCGCCCGACATGCTGAAGACGCTGCTGGACAGCGGCATCCTGCTCGCCTCCATCACCGCCGTGGCGCTGAATATCTATTTCAACCCGGGCGACCTCGGGGCAGTGCACTCGCCCACGGTCGTCGCCGACCATGCCTGAGAAGGGAGAGCCGCCATGCCGCTGATCCGCAACAGCTACGGCAAGGGTCGCGTGAGGGTGATGCGGGTCTCCCGCGACGGCGAGCATAACGAGGTGCGGGAGGTCACGGCGCTCACCATGCTGGAGGGCGACTTCGCCGCCGCCTACACCGCCGGGGACAACCGCACGGTGATCGCGACCGACACGATCAAGAACATCGCCTACATCGTGGCGCGCGAGGAGCTGGCCGCCTGCAACGAGGTGTTCGCGGAAAAGATCGCCGACCGTTTCCTGTCCCGCTACCCGCAGGTGAGCCGCGCCACGGTGACGCTGCACGAGACCAAATGGGTCCGCGCCAGCTTCGGTGGCGCGCCGCACGGCCACAGCTTCACCCTGGATGCGAACGGCAAGCCCTGCGCCCGGGTCAGCGCCACGCGGGAAGGCGCGGAGGTCGAGTCCGGCATCACCGGGTACACCTTCATGAAGACCACCGCGGCCGGCTGGGTCGGCTACGTGATGGACGAGTACACCACGCTGCCGGAAACGTCCGACCGGATCGTCGCCACCGCGATGGACGCCGCCTGGACCTGGTCCGCCGCCCCGGCCGACTACCCGGCCGCCAACGCCGCGATCCTGGCGGCCATGCTGGAGGTGTTCGCCACCACCTACAGCCGCGGCGTGCAGGACAGCCTGCTGCGCATGGGCGAGGCGGCGCTGGCGACAGCGCCGGAGCTGAGGCAAATCCGCATGGCCTGCCCCAACAAGCACTACCTGCCGGTCAGGCTGGAGCCGTTCGGCGCCTCCTCCGACAACATGGTGTTCAACCCGACGGACGAGCCGCACGGGCAGATCGAGTGCACGGTCGGCCGGTGAGGCTTGACCTGCCGGGCGGCAGCGGGCTGCTGCGCGGCGCCACCGTGCCCGGCTGCGTGCTGGAGCCGCCGCTGCCGGGCCTGGTCCGGCGCGACCTGCGGCTGGCGGACGGGCGCATCGCGGAGATCGGCCAAGGCTTGGCCGGGGAAGGCGCGGCGCTCGACGGCGGCATGGCGCTGCCGGGCTTCGTCGATCTGCACACCCATCTGGACAAGGGCCACATCTGGCCGCGCGCCTGCAACCCGGACGGCACCCATGCTGCAGCGCTCGCCGCGGTCAAGGCGGACCGGGAGGCCAACTGGTCCGCCGAGGATGTCGCCGCGCGGTTCGACTTCGCGCTGCGCTGCGCCTACGCCCACGGCACCGTGGCGATCCGCACCCACCTGGACAGCCCCGGCGCGCAGGCCGCCATCACCTGGCCGCTGTTCCGGCGGATGCGGGCGGAGTGGGCCGGCCGCATCGCGTTGCAGGCCGCCTCCATCCTGCCGCTCCCCCACTACGCCGGACGGGACGGGGAGGCGCTGGCCGACCTGATCGCCGAGAGCGGCGGCCTGCTGGGCGGCTCCATCCAATCGGACCCGGACGGCGAAGCCCTGGTCCGCCGCGTGTTCGACCTCGCCGTGGCGCGCGGCCTCGGCATCGACCTGCACGTGGACGAGACCGGCGACCCGGCCTCCGCCATCCTGCGCCAGGTCGCCGCCGAGACCCTCCGCCGCGGCTGGCAGGGCCGGGTGACGTGCAGCCATTGCTGCAGCCTGTCGGTCCAGCCGGACGCGGAGGCCGAACGCACCATCCGGCTGGTGGCGGAGGCGCAGGTCACGGTGGTCAGCCTGCCGATCGTCAACCTTTACCTGCAAGGCCGCGACCCCGTGCGGACCCCGCGCTGGCGCGGCGTCACCCGGCTGCACGAGCTGCGGGCCGCCGGCGTGCGGGTGGCGGTGGCGAGCGACAACACGCGCGACCCGTTCCACTGCGGCGGCGACCTGGACATGGTGGAGGTGTTCCGCGAGTCGGTGCGGATCGGCCATCTCGACATGCCGGTCGGCGACTGGCCGCTGGCGGTCGGCGCCGCGCCGGCGGCCACCATGGGCCTGCCGGGCGGCCGGCTGGCCGTGGGCGCCGCGGCCGACCTGGTGCTGTTCTCGGCGCGGGACTGGAGCGAGTGGCTGTCGCGCCCGCAATCCGACCGGGTGGTGCTGCGCGCCGGCCGGGCGATCGACACGGCGCTGCCGTGCTACCGCGAACTCGACCACCTGTTCGCCTGATGGACCTTCACACGGTCGAGTCGGTCAGCCAGCCGCGCAGCCCCGCGCAAATCCCGGGCTGGCGGGAGGGCGATGCGCCGCTCGCCGGCGGCACCTGGCTGTTCTCCGAGCCGCAGGACGGCCTGCGCCGCCTGGTCGACCTGGCGGGGCTGGGCTGGGACGGGCTGGCGGCCGCCCCGGCCGGGCTGACGATCGGGGCCACGTGCACGCTGGGCCGGTTGGCCGCCTTCGAGGCTCCGGACGGCTGGCGCGCCGCAGCCCTGTTCCCGCCGTGCTGCAACGCCCTGGTCGGCTCCTTCAAGGTGCTGGCGGTGGCCACGGTCGGCGGCAATCTGTGCCTCGCCCTGCCTGCCGCCCCCATGGCCGCGCTCGCGGTGGCGCTGGACGGCGTGTGCACCCTTTGGAGCGCGGCGGGCGAGCGGCAGGTGGCGGCGGGCAACTTTATCACCGGCCCGCGCGCGACAGTGCTGCGGCCGGGAGAGCTGCTGCGCCGCGTGGACCTGCCGGCAGCGGCGCTGGTCCGCCGAGCGGCCTACCGCCGCCTGTCCTTGACGCCGCTCGGCCGCTCGGGCGCGCTGCTGATCGGGACAGTGGGCGAATGCTTTGCCCTTACCATCACGGGCAGCACCCGCGTGCCGATGCGGCTGGACTTCCCGGCCGTGCCGAGCGCGGCCGAGTTGAGCCAGGCATTGGCGGCCGTGCCCGAGCAGGCCATTTACGACGACGTGCACGGCCGGCCGGCTTGGCGGCGTCACGTCACCGGGTTGCTGGCGGAGGAGATACGCGCCGAGTTGGAGCCGCAATGGACTTGACGCTGAACGGCGCGGCGGCGTCGTGGGCCGTGCGGCCGGGCCAGTGCCTGCGCACGGCGCTGCGGGAGGCCGGGCTGTTCGGGGTCAAGAAGGGCTGCGACTCCGGCGACTGCGGCGCGTGCACCGTGCTGCTGGACGGCGCGCCGGTGCACAGCTGCATCCTGCCCGCCTTCCGCGCCGCCGGGCGCGCGGTGACGACGATCGAGGGCCTGGCCGGCCCGGACGGGCTGCATCCGATGCAGCAGCGGTTCAGGGACGCGCAGGGCTTCCAGTGCGGCTTCTGCACCGCCGGCTTGGTGCTGACCGCCGCAGGCCTGGACCAGGCGCAGCTCGCTGACCTGCCGGCGGCCTTGAAGGGCAACCTGTGCCGCTGCACCGGCTACGCCTCCGTGGTGGATGCGGTCGCCGGCGTCGCCCACGTCTCGCCGGGCGGCGTCGGCTGCAACGCGCCGGCGCCGGCCGCGGAAGCCGTGCTGACCGGCGGCGCCGCCTACACGTTCGACGTGGCCTTGCCGGACCTGCTGCACATGAAGCTGCTGCGCTCGCCGCACCCGCACGCCCGCATCCGCCGCATCGACGCGGCAGCGGCGCGGGCCACGCCCGGGGTGCACGCCGTGCTGACGCATGAGGACGCGCCTGCGGCCTTGTTCTCCACCGCCCGGCACCAAGACCCGTTCGACGACCCGGACGACACCCGCGTGCTGGACCCGGTGCTGCGCTTCATCGGCCAGCGCGTGGCCGCCGTGGTGGCGGACAGCGAGGCCATCGCGGAGGCCGCCTGCCGGCTGATTGCCGTCGAGTACGAGCTGCTGCCCGCCGTGTTCGACCCCGCGGAGGCGATGGCCGCCGGCGCGCCGGCGCTGCACGACAAGCCAGTGGACGCCCGCATCCACGACCCGGCCCGCAACGTCGCCGCCGAGCTGCATGGCCGCACCGGCGACGTGGCCGCTGGCCTCGCCGCCGCGGACGCCGTGCACGAGGCGACCTACGTCTCGCACCGGGTGCAGCACGCGGCCCTGGAAACCCACGGCGCGGCCGGGTGGCTCGACGACGCCGGGCGCCTCGTGATCCGCAGCAGCACGCAGGTGCCGTTCCTGACGCGCGACGCGCTGTGCCGCCTGTTCAGCTTGCCGCAATCTCGGGTGCGGGTGGTCGCCGGCCGGGTCGGCGGCGGCTTCGGCGGCAAGCAGGAGATGCTGACGGAGGACATCGTGGCCTTGGCGGTGCTGAGGACCGGCCGGCCGGTCAAGCTGGAACTGACCCGGCAGGAGCAGTTCGAGGCGACCACCACCCGCCATCCGATGCGCGTGCGCGTGACCCTGGCCGCCGCGCGGGACGGCGTGCTGACGGCGATGAAGCTGCACGTGCTGTCGGACACCGGCGCCTATGCCAACCATGCGGCCGGCGTGCTGCATCACGGCTGCGACGAGAGCGTGGCGGTGTACCGCTGCCCCAACAAGCAGGTGGACGGCTATGCCGTGTACACCAACACCGTGCCGGCCGGCGCGTTCCGCGGCTACGGCCTGAGCCAGACGGTGTTCGCGGTGGAAAGCGGGCTGGACGCGCTGGCCCGGCAGCTCGGCATCGACCCGTTCGCCATGCGGCGGATCAACGTCGTGCCGAAGGGCAGCCCGATGATGCCGGCCGGCGACCACGCCACGGACGTGGACTGCAGCAGCTACGGCCTCGACCAATGCCTGGACCTGGTGGAGGCCGCGCTGGCCGCCGACGACGCGCCGCCGCCCAATGGGGCCGAGTGGAGGGTCGGCAGCGGCATGGCGCTCGCGATGATCCACACCATCCCGCCGCGCGGCCACCATGCCACTGCCCGGCTGTCCTTGCGCCCGGATGGGAGGGTGACGCTCGCGGTGGGCACGGCGGAGTTCGGCAACGGCTCGACCACCGTGCACGCCCAGCTGGCGGCGGATGCGCTGGGCACGACGCTTGATGCCATCGACATCGTGCAGTCCGACACCGACAGCGCCGGCTACGACACCGGCGCCTACGGCAGCACCGGGACCGTGGTCGCGGGGACGGCCGTGCTGCGCGCCGCCAGGGCGTTGCGGGCGGAGCTGGATTTGTTCGCTGCCGGGCAGTCCGCCGCCGGCCTCGCGGGCCTTGCCGCCGCGGCGCAGCGCGAGGGCCGCACGCTGTCCGCCGAAGCGGCCCATGACGGCACGCCGCGCTCCATGGCGTTCAACGTGCAGGGATTCCGGGTGGCGGTGAACGTGGCGACCGGCGTCGTGCAGGTGCTGCGCAGCGTCCATGCCGCCGATGCCGGGACCGTCATGAACCCGATGCAGTGCCGCGGCCAGGTGGCCGGCGGCGTCGCGCAGGCGCTCGGGGCGGCGCTGTACGAGGAGGTGGTCCTGCACGGCGGCCAGGTGGTCAACCCCACGTTCCGCAACTACCATGTGCCGACCTTGGCCGACCTGCCGCGCACGGAAGTCCTGTTCGCGGACACGCACGACGCGGTGGGGCCGCTGGGCGCCAAGTCCATGAGCGAAAGCCCGTTCAACCCGGTGGCGCCCGCGCTGGCCAACGCCATCGCCGACGCCACCGGAGTGCGGCTGACCGCAACCCCGTTCGCGCCCGACCGCATCTGGCTGCCTCTGCGCGATGCGCGATGATCCACGCCCTGCGCGCCGCGTC
>CAXTNC010000004.1:1335-17802 GCA_964245495.1 uncultured Acetobacteraceae bacterium | reverse complement strand
CGCATCTGGCTGCCTCTGCGCGATGCGCGATGATCCACGCCCTGCGCGCCGCGTCCGCCAGCCTGCGCGGCAACCCGTTCGAGGAGGATGGCTGCCTCGACCACTGCCCCGACGCGCTGGTCGTGATGGCGGAAGGGCGTATCCAGGCGATGGGGCCGTACGAGCAAATCCGGCCCACCTTGCCTGCCGACGCCTTGGTCGCGTCCTACGGGAACGCCCTGGTCGTTCCCGGCTTCATCGACGCCCACGTCCACTACCCTCAGCTGGGCATGATCGGCGCGTTCGGCGAGCAGCTGCTGCACTGGCTGGACCGCTACACCTACCCTGCCGAGCAGGCCTTCGCCGACCCGGCGCACGCGCGGCGCGCCGCCGAACTGTTCCTGCGGGAGCTGGTGCGCAACGGCACCACCACGGCCGCCGTGTACTGCACCGTCCACCCGCAGTCCGTCCATGCGTTTTTCGCCGAAGCGGAACGGCTGGGCATGTTGATGATCGCGGGCAAGCTGCTGATGGACCGCAACGCCCCCGCCACCCTGCTGGACACCGCGCAGGGCGGCTTCGACGAGAGCGAGGCGCTGATCCGGCGCTGGCACGGACGCGGCCGGCTGCGCTACTGCGTGACGCCCCGCTTCGCCCCCGCCTGCACGGAGGCCCAGCTCGACGCCGCCGGGGCGCTATTGCGCGGGCATGACGGGCTGTTCCTGCAAACCCACCTCAGCGAGAGCGTGGCGGAGGTCGAGTGGGTCGGCGCCCTGTTCCCCCGGCGGCGGGACTACCTCGACGTTTACGCCCATGCGGGCCTGGTCGGCCGCCGCAGCATCTTCGGGCACGGCATCCACCTTTCGGAAGCCGAGCTTGGCGCCTGCTGCCAGCACGGCGCCGCCCTGGCGCACTGCCCGACCTCCAACCTGTTCCTCGGCAGCGGCCTGTTCCGGCTGTTCGACGCGGTGGACCCGCGGCGTCCCGTCCTCGTCGGCCTGGGCAGCGATGTCGGGGCCGGCACCAGCCTGTCGCTGCTCCGCACCGCGGGGGAGGCCTACAAGGTCGCCGCCCTGCGCGGCGATCGGCTGAGCGCGTTGCAGGCCTTCTACCTTGCAACGCTCGGCGGCGCGCGCGCCCTGCGGCTGCACGACCGGATCGGGCGCTTGTTCCCCGGCCATGACGCGGACCTGTGCGTGCTGGACCTGCATGCGACGCCGCTGCTGGCCCACCGCATGAAGGCCTGCGAAAACGTGGAGGACCAGCTGTTCGCCCTGATGACGCTGGGCGACGACCGGGCCGTGCGCGCGGCCTACGTGGCGGGGCGTTGCGTGCATGACCGCGATGCAGCGCCGCCGCGGACCTGACGGCCCTGCATCCAGGAGGAGGAACCATGCTCAGGATAACAGCCGGCCCGTTCGCGTTCTCGGCGCGTTTCGAGAACGCGGCGCCCAAGACGGTTGCGAAGTTCAGGACCATGCTGCCCTACCAGCAGAAGGTCATCCACGTGCGGTGGAGCGGCGAAGCCTGCTGGATACCGCTGGGCGACCTGGAGCTGGGCCTGCGCCACGAGAACGCGACGGCGTATCCCGCGCCGGGCCAGGTGCTGCTCTACCCGGGCGGGCTGAGCGAGACCGAGCTGCTCATCGCCTATGGCAGCGTGAACTTCGCCAGCAAGCTCGGCCAGCTCGCCGGCAACCACTTCATGACCGTCACGGACGGCTTGGAGAACCTGGCAGCACTCGGGACGATGGTTCTCTGGCAGGGAGCGCAGGCCATCCGGTTCGCGATGGAAAGCTGAACCCGGCGTCCTCGCGGCCCGCGCCCCGGCCGCAGCCGTTCGGCCACGAGGCCCGGCTCGGCGAACCCCTCATGCAGCGGCTCGCCCGGCTCGCGGAGTTCACCTCGACGCCGGGTTCGCTGACCCGGCTGTACCTGACGCCCGCGCACAAGGGGGCGGCGTTACAGGTGGCGGACTGGATGCGGGAGGCCGGGCTGCGGGCGGAAATCGACGCGGCCGGCAACGTCGTCGGCCGCTCGCACCCGGCATCGGCAGGGCAGCCGACGCTGCTGCTCGGCTCGCACATCGACACTGTCCGGCAGGCCGGGCGCTACGACGGCGCCTTCGGCGTGCTGGCGGCGGTGGCGGCGCTGGCCGAGCTGCGCGGCCGCGGCGTGGCGCTGCCGTTCGCGGTGGAGGTCATCGCGTTCGGCGATGAGGAAGGCGTGCGGTTCCCGGCGACGATGACCGGCTCGCGCGCCGTTGCCGGCTGCTTCGACCCGGCGGCCCTGGGCATGGCCGACGCCGACGGGGTGAGCCTGCACGACGCGCTGGTGCAGTTCGGCTGCGATCCCAGCCAGCTCCCCAGCCTGTCCCGGGCAGGCCGTCCCCTGCTCGGCTACATCGAGGCGCATATCGAGCAAGGCCCGGTGCTGGAAGCGGAGGGCCTGCCGCTGGGCATCGTGACGGCCATCGCCGGGGCGACCCGGCTGCGCGCGACGGTGAGCGGCACGGCGGGCCACGCGGGCACGGTGCCGATGTCCATGCGCCGCGACGCGCTGGTCGCGGCGTCCGGCATGGTGATGGCGGTGGAGCACGTGGCAAGCAGCCGGCGCGGCCTGGTCGCCACGGTGGGCGAGATGCTGGTCCGGCCCGGGGCGCCCAACAGCATCCCCGGCGAGGTGGCGTTCACCGTCGATGTCCGCGCGGCGGACGATGCCGTGCGGCTTGGCGGCGTGGCGGGCATCCAGGACGCGCTGCGCCGGGTCGCGTCCGAACGCGGCGTGGCCTTGCGGTGCCGGACGGCTCACGACGCCCCGGCCGTGGCCTGCGCGCCGCACCTGCAAGCGGCGCTGCAAACGGCCATCGGGAGCGTGGGCGTTCCGCCGCTGCGCCTGCCCAGCGGAGCGGGCCACGACGCGATGATGATGGCCCGCCTTTGCCCGGTGGGCATGGTGTTCACGCGATGCTGGCGCGGGATCAGCCATCACCCTTCCGAGGCGATCCGCGCCGCGGACGCCGGCCTTACGGTTTCGGCGCTTTGCGCGTGCTTGGAAGCCTGTTCAGGCGCAGCCTGACCCGGGCAGGCGCCTGCCCTGCACCTCCAGCACCAGCACGCTGCCGGCCGCTGCCCGGGAGCAGCACGCCGTCAGCTGCTCGCTCCCGGCTTTCTGCCTTTCCGTGAGGAACAGGTCACGGTGATCGACGATGCCTTCCCTGACCCGGGTCACGCACGTGCCGCACACGCCTTGCTCGCACGAGATCGGGATCACGATGCCGCCCGCGACCAGCACGTGCTTGGCGGCATGTGCGTCGAGGGCGAAGCTGTTGCGCGGCGGCGTGATGCGCACCCGGCGGCCCGGGTGGAACGCGCCATGGATGGTGGCCGAGCCGCCGCGCGAGGCCGCCTCCAGCAGCACGGCGATCCGGTAGCGGCCGCGGTCGGCCGGGTCGCTGCACAGGGAGCACTGCCGCACGATGTCGGTCGCAATGTGCACGTCGATGCGGTCCGCCACGTCTCGTAGAACTGGAAAATGCGCCGGAATGCCGGGTCATGGTCCTCCGGGATGTCGAACAGGTCCTCGATCGGCTGCTCCAGCGAGACCCAGGCGTAGCCGAAGCGTTCCATGCACCAGTAGGCGTCCATCTGCACGTCGGGCACCGGCTGCGTCTCGTCGGACTGCGGCACCCGCACCAGCCGGCCGGCGCCGTCATAGGTCCAGCCATGGTAGCCGCACACGATGCGCCCGCCCTGGCACGATCCGTTGGACGGCTTCGCCGTGCGGTGTCAGCAGCGGTCGCGCAGGGCGCAGGAGCTTGCGTGCTCGTCGAGGAACAGCACGATGTCGACGCCCATCAGGCGGAACGGCTTGGGTCCGCCAGCCAGCTCGTGCACCGGCATGATCGCGTGCCAGAAGCGGCGGAACAGGTGCTGCTGCGTCGTCAGCATCGCTGCATCCCCAACAGTCGGCGCGCCCGGCCGGAATGGCTGCGCGTGCAAGGCTCCATGGCAAGGCGGCGAGCCATGGCGCGGGCGGCCAGCTCCACCTGCGCCAGCGCCGCAGCCGCCCGCGCCTGCGCGTCCCGGCGCGGAACCCCGGCGAGCTCGAGCGGCAGCCGCACGTTGGCCGCCCCGCTCGCCCAAGGCATCAGCGTCGGCTCCTGGAACACGAAGGCGAGGCGCCGGCCCGGCTCGCCCACCCGGTCGAACCCGGCGCGCCGCCATGAAACGCGGCCGTCGCTCGGCTCGCAGAGGTGCGCTGCCAGCTTCAGCAGCGTGCTCTTGCCGCATCCCGAGGGCCCGATCAGGCTGACGAACTCCCCGGGGCGCACGGCCAGCGACACCGGGGCGAGGCCGCGGACGCCGCCGGCGAACACCTTTTCCGCCGAGCGCAGCTCGACGGCCGGGGCCTCGTCAGCGCCGGGCTGCGGCAGGAGCATCGCGCTGACCGCCTTGGCATGGAGGCTCATCATGCGGGCAGCGCGATGCTGCCGTTGCCTGGCTGGCAAGATGGAACGGCAAGCCTGGCGCGTGGCGGGCGGGTGCGGCGGATCGGCATCGGCGCTGTTCCCCGGATGTCTTGGCTGCGCGGATCAACAGCATTCCGCCGGCGCTTTGAAAGCATTTGAAAGAGCGTGCAGCGGTGCCGTGAAGGCAACAGCCGAGGCGCCGCGTGCTGCACTCCCGGATGCTGGCCTGCCTGGACGAAGTGGTCCGCGCCGGGTCCATCCGGCGCGCGGCCGAGCGCCGCGGTCTCGTGCGCCTCGCCACGATCGACGGCCTGGCGCCGAGCCTGCCGCCCCTGGTCGGCTAGATGCCTTCGAGCGCGCCGCGATCGCGATCAGCACGGCGGCCGAGACGAACTCGACCAAGTCGATGCGCCGCGCCGTGGCGGCCGCGGACACCGTCTCCTTCCTGAGCGAGTTCGAGGCCGACGTTGATCGGCAGCGGGGCACGCTCGTCTTCGTCCCGCTGCGCGGACCGCAGGCCCCGGCCCAGGAGCTGGACCTGGTGTCCCGCCGCGCCGGCAGCCTCCATTCCATCCAGAGCAAGACCGCGGAGGAGCTGGGGGACGTGCTGACCCGGCGCTGAGGCAGCGGCCTGCGTCTCCCAGGGCGGAAGCGGGCCGGCTCGCGCCACCGGGGGACGGCCGTTCCTGAAACTCTTGCCCTTCGCCGGAGGACGGGCGACGGCGCAGGCCGGTGGCCTCGCTTGCAACAGGTCAAGGAGCCTTCGCGCCATGCTGACCAGCGCATTGCCGCGCCGCGCCGTCCTTTCCGGCGCTGCTGGCGCCCTTGCCGTCGGCGCCCGCAGCCGCACGGCCCGGGCAGCGCCGAGCAAGCTCACCTTCCTGACCAGCTGGTTCGCCGAGGCGGAGCATGGCGGCTTCTGCCAAGCCAAGGCGACCGGACCCTGCGACAAGGCCGGGCTTGACGTGACGATCAGGATGGGCGGCCCGCAGGTCAACGGCATGCATCTGCTGACCGCCGGCGCCGCGGACATCATCCTGGGATACCCGTCATCCGAGCCGTTCGAAGCGCGAGCGGCCGGCGCCAACGTCAATTTCCTCCTGTTCGCCGACGAGGGCTGCCCGCCGTACAGCAGCACGGTGGTGGCCACGGACAAGCTGGTGGGAAGCAATCCCGAAGCGTGCCAGGCCTTCGTCAAGGCGTTGCTGGAAGGCTGGCGGGACTACCTGCGCAACCCCGCTCCCGGCAACAAGCTCATCCAGGCCGACAACCCGAAGCAAACGGACGACCGCCTGGCTTTCGCGCTGCAAACCATGAGGGACATGCACGTGCTGGACCGTGGCGAGGCCGCATCGAAGGGCATCGGGACGATGACGGCGGCGCGCTGGGAGCAAACGCGGGACTTCCTGGTGAGGGCGGACCTGCTGAAGGCGAGCGTGCCGTGGCAGAAGGCGTTCACCACGCGCTTCACCGATGACCTGAAGATCATGGCCTGAGCCTGCTCGCCTTGCCAGCGTGCCCTGGCTCGGCCATCGCCCAAGGCACAGCGCCATGAACCCGCCGGTTTCGATGTGGGCGCGCCGTGCTCAACCCTGAGGAGCTGTAATGCCGCGCGGGACGGTCAAGGCCGGGGCGCCCGCTGCGGCCTGCTTCGTTGGGAAGCCCCTCCCGTCCTGCGGCATGGGCGCGCTCACCTCAAACCGCCAGCGACTTCAACGGCAGGCTCGCGTCCGCCAGCGCTGCGGGGTCGCACCGCGCTCCCGCGACGACCAGGGCGCGGCCTTGGACGTAGTCCCGCATCATGTTCACGCAGTCCAGCGCGATCACCCGTCCTTGCTGGAGGTAAACCACCGAGAAGCTCTTGGCTGCGGGATCGCCGCGCACGACGCTGGCGTCGCTGCCGCCCGACAACCCGACCGTTTGCAGGCGCAGGTCGTACTGATGAGACCAGAACACGGGCACGGCCTGGTGCGCGGACGGGGAGCCGATGATCTCCTTGGCGACCACGCCGGCCTGGTCGTTGGCGTTCTGCACGGACTCGATCCTGACAGGCATCCCCCCGGCGAACGGGTTGGACTGGAGCGCGCAGTCCCCCACCGCGTAAACGCCGGGCAGGCTGGTCCGGCACTCCGCGTCGATCTCGACGCCGTTGTTCCCCGCCGCACCGGCTTCCAGCAGCGGGGCGACCGCCGGAGTGATGCCGATGCCAACCAGCACCATGTCGGCCGGCAGCAGCGAGCCGTCGCTCAGCCGGACGCCTGAAACGCGGCCGTCGCCTTCCAGGCCGGACACGGCCGCCCCGAGCCGCACGTCAACGCCCCGGGCGCGGTGCTCGGCCTCGAAGAAGCGGGACAACGGCTCGCCGGCGACACGGGCCAGCACGCGGTCCTGGGCTTCTAGGACCGTGACGCGCTTGCCGAACTCCGTCAGGACGGCCGCCGCTTCCAGGCCGATGTAGCCTCCGCCGACGACGACGACCCGCTCGGCCGCGGGCAGCTCGCCAACCATGCGGTCAACGTCGGCCCGGCCGCGCAGCGTGTGGACGCCCTGCAAGTCGTGCCCCGGGCAGGTGAGCCGCCGGGCAGCCCCCCCTGCGGCCCAGATCAGCGCGCCATACCCGACCCTGGACCCGTCCTGCAGCGCCGCCTCGTGCGCTGCAGGGTCAACCGCGGACACGCGGCGCCCGAGCAGGAGGGTGATGTCCCGCTCCGCCCAGTACTCCGCAGGGCGGATCAAGATGCGCTCGAAGGCCCGCTTTCCGGAAAAGTACTCCTTGGACAAGGGCGGCCGCTCATAGGGCAGGTCAACCTCATCGCCGATGAGCGCCACCGTCCCCGCGTAGCCATGCTGCCTGAGCGAGATCGCCGCCTGCGCGCCGCCATGGCCGGCGCCGACGATCAGCACGTCGTATCGCATCCTTCTGCCCCGTCCCTTCAACCGCTGCGGCAACTGGCCGCCGACGCGCCCGCTTCGCTGTCAATCCGCCGGGGCAATCGTCACCCGCAGCCCGTCAAGGGTTTCGCTGAGCGGGATTTGGCAGGACAGCCGCGAGTTCGGCTGGCGGTGCGCCGAGCTTTCGAGCAGGTCGTTCTCATCCTCGCTGATCGGCGGCAGCGCGCCGTCGAAACCTGGGGCCACGTAGACATGGCAGGTCGCGCACGACAGGCACCCGCCGCACAGGGCAAGGAGCTGGTCGAACCCGGCGTCGCGTATGTTTTCCATCAGCGACCGGCCAGCGCGGCCGGCAATGGCCCGCTCCATGCCGGACTGGTCCGTGACGTGCAACTGCATATGCGCGATGTCCTTCTTGGTGTCCGAGTTGATGGGTTCCGCCAGGCCCGACGCGCTCCGCCCAGTGCCGTGGCCGCGCGGCGCCGAGCCATGACGCCGCTTGCATCGCGTGCTGACCTGGCGCGCATCGCGAAGCGGCCGTTTGGAAACGGAACACGGTTGCGCGCGCAAATTCCGCGTGCCGGCCGAAGCGTTTGACCATGCGGCATCCACTCCCATGCAGTCATTCTGCAGCTTGGCCCGAACTGGGCTATGCATAAAAGATCGCATCATGCAGTCAAGACTGAATATGCACGTCTCTTGACGTGTCCGTGATCCCGCCCTTAGTCTCTGCTCAAATGGGAGGAATGAACGTGTGGTTCCCGAAATCTTGCACTGCCTTCCCGTGCGGCCTTTGCCGCCAGGGCGCTGGCGGCGGCGCGCAAGATTGCCCGGCCCGCGGGAAGCAGCCGCACAGGGCCGCGCCGGGCCGCAACATCCTGGCTGCGGCAGCCCCGGCCCGGCAGGCAAGGGTGCAAGCGCCATGATGGACGCGGGCGGCCCCGTCGTGAGCATCTCGCGGGCGATCGACGATGGCGCCGTGACCGCGTTCCAGGTGCGCGCAATCGTGCTGTGCTCGCTCGTGGCGTTCCTGGACGGGCTGGACAGCCAGACCATCGCCGTCGCGGCGCCGGCCATCGCCGACGCCATCGGCCTGCAACGGACCGCGTTGGGACCGGTGTTCTCCATCGGCTTGCTGGGAGCGATGCTGGGCGCGCTGGCGTTCGGGCCGCTCGGCGACCGCTATGGGCGCAAGCGCCTGCTCGTCGCGTCAGCCGTGGTGTTCGGCGCGTCCACGGTCCTCACCGCCTTCTGCGCGTCATACGGACAGCTCCTCGCCGTGCGCTTCGTCGCGGGGATCGGACTGGGCGGAGCCGCGCCGTCGTTCATCTCGCTTGCCGCCGAGTACGCCCCTTTGCGGCGCCGCGCGATGGTGTCGAGCCTGATCTGGGCCGCGTTTCCCCTTGGCGGCACGACGGGAGGGTTCCTGAATGCCGCCATCCTCGGCTACGCCGGCTGGCGGCCGGTCTTCCTGGTCGGCGGGGTGCTGCCGCTCATCGTCGCCCTGGCTCTCCTGGTGTGGCTGCCGGAATCCGTGCGCTACATGATCGCAGCCGGGGTCCCTCAGGCGCGGGTCGCCGCCGTGGCCGCCCGCATCTGCCCTGGAGCGCCAGCGAACGCGCGCTACGTCGCCGACGAGGAGCGCATCCAAGGGGCGGCGCTGGTTCACCTGTTCACCGAAGGCCGTGCGGCCCGGACCTTGCTGCTCTGGGCGCCGTTCTTCACCAGCTTCGGCATCCTCGGCATCACGGTGGTCTGGACGCCCATCTTGCTGCGCGAGCAAGGGACCCCCCTGAGCCAAGCCGCTTTCGTGCTCGGCATCCATGGCATAGGCGCGCTCGTGGGGATGTCCTGCGCCGGCCGGTTGATAGAGATGTTCGGCGCGCTGCCCGTGCTCGTTCCAAGCCTGGTGCTCGGCGGGCTGTCGGTCGGGACTCTGGGGTACGCCGCCGCTGCTGCGCCGGCCATGGCGGCTGCGCTGTTCGTGGTCGGGGTGCTGGTAGGGATAGGCGCATCAGGCTCCATCGCCCTTGCCGCACTCACCTACCCGACATCCATCCGCTCGTCTGGCATCGGCTGGGCCATGGGCATGGGGCGGTTCGGACAGGTGCTGGCGCCGTTGGCCGCTACGGTCGCCGTGGCGGCAGGCTGGAGCGGCGGGCAGCTGTTCCTGGCGTTCGCTGCGGCGCCGGTGCTGGGAGCGCTCGCCGTCCTTGCGCTGCACGGCACAGCGCCGCTGGTGGCCGTGGCGCGTTGACATGGACGCCATGCACGCCTGCCGGGCGGGCGTGACCCGTGCTTTGTTCCCTGAAGGGCCGCTCAACCGCCGGGGGCGCACGTGCCCGGTGCGGGATGTCCCGAGCGGTCCCGCAGCTGCAGCTCAGGGTCGACCAGCAGCGCGCGATCCTTGCCAGGCGTGATCCCGGGCCAACTTCCTCCCAGGTGCAGGCCCATTGCTTGGGTGCTGCATCACCGTAGAGCCGGGCCGATGGTTGCGCCCGTCTCGGGGCAGATCGCCCCGAAGATGCAGGTGGGCGCCATGTACTGGTCCAGCGGCCCCGAAAGCGATGTGCCGCGCTTGCTCCAACGCCGGGTGACCTTGTTTTTCTGGCCGATGCGCGCCTCGTCGGCAGACCACGCCGCGCACCGTCAGGATCGGCCCGTTTTCGACCGTACGCACCAGCGCCGCATGGTGCTTGTCGCTCAGCAGCGGCGGGGGACCAGGCTCCTTGCCGCCAGCCGGAGCACTCAATCCCGCAGACCCTGCAGCGTCACGTCCCCGAGCGCTGCCGCCCCCGTGCGAGCGCTGTCGTCGTCGGTCGCAGCCAACGCCAAAGATCGGCGGGTCTGGCCCGCATCCGGCTCCCGCGCGCAACGGCGTGGAGCAAGGTGGCGTCCTAGCCGAGTTTCAGTGCGGTCGGGGCGGCGGCGGCGATCCTTTGGCTGCCGCAAGCAAATCAGGTCATGCCCGCGTCGTGCAACCCACGCGAGTCATGTGCCGCGAACCTTGGTGTCGCATCTCGCTCCGGGACCATGCACCTGGAAGCCGACTGCAAGCGGACTCCCAAACGGACTTGCAGACCCAGGCGGTTTTGCTTACTTCAGTGCCTGGCCATGTCCTGTTCGTCTAGAGGCCTAGGACACCGCCCTCTCACGGCGGTAACAGGGGTTCGAATCCCCTACGGGACGCCAGCAATTTCAGCAGTTTAGCCCTCGGGCAGGCTTCGTCCCAAGTCGGCATCCCAAGTTGAGCGCTGAACACGCAAGTCGTGGAATGCTGAAAACCGATTTCGCAACCTCTCGAAGATGGCAGCTTAAGGAGACGCGGCAGCCGTCCTATGTGCTCTGGGGATGCTCAAAGCGTCCAAGGTCGGCCACGCAACGCCTGCCGCCCGCGTCCCGCTTGCGCGTCCGCCTGATAAGCAGAAGATGGAAGAGACGGCAACGCATCATGTCGCAGGCGAGGACAGGCTGACAGCGCCATGGGCTCAGTTTTGGGGTAAAGCTCGCCCGGATGCGAATGGCGTCGCGCGCAAGCACCCTCTCGCCGCGCATGCTTTGGACGTGGCTGCCGTCGCCCTCTTGCTGCCTCGGCCGTCAGCGGTGGCATTGCAGCGCCAAACACTCGGCTTCCTTGTGGCTTTGCATGACGTAGGCAAGTTCTCCCGCACATTTCAGGCCCTGGCGCCCGAGCATTGGCCGGCAGACGTGCTGGGGCCAGCGCCGGGCACGCCCCTGCCAGGCCCGCGGCACGACGCCATGGGCTACCATCTTCTGCATGCGATGAAAGATGAGCTGGATGCTGTCTTGCCGCCGCGGCGGCAGTCCGTTCGGGGATGGACCGGGGGCGACCTTTCCCTCCTGCTTCAGGCGCTTGCCGGGCACCATGGCCGTCCGGTTGACCCAGGTGGCCTGCGCGTTCTTCCAGACGCGATCTGCGACGCGTGCCGCGATGCGGCGCGGGGCTTCATGGCCACCATGCTGGACGTATTCCGCCCGCCTCCGCTGGCCTTGCCGCCGGGCCGCATGGCGGCGGCGCAGCTTGGCTGGGACTTGGCTGGCATCGTGACCTTGGCGGACTGGATCGGCTCCCGGGAGGCATGGTTCCCCTACATGCCCGAATCGGCGGTGGCTGACCCGGCTGCCTATCTTTGGAACCATGCCCTGCCTCATGCTGCGGCGGCCCTGGCGGCCTCCGGCTTGGCAGCCGCGCCGGCCGCGCCGTTCACCGGCATCCGGCGCCTGTTCCCGCTTATGACGGCACCCTCCCCCATGCAAGACTGGGCCGGCAATGTCGCCTTGCCGCCAGGGCCGGTGCTGGTGGTGGTCGAGGACGTGACTGGCAGCGGCAAGACGGAAGCTGCTGTGACCCTGGCTCACCGCCTGATGGCGACAGGCCAGGCTGCGGGCGTTTTCCTGGCCCTGCCCACCATGGCAACGGCCAACGCGATGTTCGCGCGCATGGCCAATACATACAGGAGCCTGTTTGCATCCGACGCCCGACCATCCCTGGTGCTGGCGCACGGCCGGGCCGCGCTGGACGCTCGCTTTGGGGCAATGATGGAGGGCGGGGCGGTGCAAGGCCTGGAGGCCGATGATCCTGCCGACACCCCGTCGGAGGCGCACTGCGCCGCTTGGCTGGCGGCGGACCGACGCCGCGCGCTGCTGGCTCAATTCGGCGTCGGCACCATCGACCAGGCGCTCCTAGCCGTGCTGCCCGTGCGCCATGCCGCCCTGCGGCTCCAAGGGCTGAAAGGCAAGGTGCTGGTGGTGGACGAGGCCCACGCCTTCGACGCGTACATGCAGCGTGAGCTGATGGAGCTGCTCCGTTTCCACGCTGCCTTGGGCGGGTCTTGCATCCTGCTGTCGGCCACCCTGCCGCACGCGCTGCGCCAACGGCTGGTGGGCGCGTTCCGGGACGGGCTGGGCGCCCCCGCCACCCCTCTATCGGAGACGGCCTATCCTCTCGCCACCCTGGCCGCCGCTGATGCGGTGGTGGAGCGGTTCTGCGCCCTGCGCGACGGCCTGGCCCGGCGCGTGGCGGTGACCCGGCTGCCGGACGCGGCGGCGGCGCTGGCGCGGATCGCCACCGCGACGCGGGCGGGCGCGGCGGTGGCCTGGGTCCGCAACACGGTGGACGACGTCTTGGCGGCAGCCTCGGCCCTGCGGCAGGAAGGGCTGGAGCCGCTCGTGTTCCATGCCCGCTTCGCGATGGCCGACCGCCTGGCCATCGAGGCAGAGGTGATGCGCCGCTTCGGCCGTGCAGGCGGCGGGGTGGACCGCAGGGCCGTGCTCGTGGCGACCCAGGTGGTGGAGCAATCGCTCGACCTGGACTTTGACCTGCTCTGCACCGACCTCGCCCCCGTTGACCTGCTGATCCAGCGCGCGGGCCGGTTGTGGCGCCATGAACGCCGCGGCCGGCCCGTCCCCGGCCCGGAGTTGCTGGTGGTGTCGCCCGAGCCGGTGGACGATCCGGGGCCGGACTGGGTTCGCGGCCCCATGCCGGGCACCGCCGCCGTCTACCGCGACCCTGCTTTGCTGTGGCGCGGCGCCCGCGCCTTGTTCGCGGCTGGCGCCTTGGCCACGCCCGGCGACATGCGCCCCTTGCTGGAAGCCGCCGGGGCCGACCGGGTGCCACCAGGGCTGGCAAAGCAGGCGGAACAGGCCCAAGGCAAGGCGCTGGCCGACACGGAGCTGGGCCGGCAGAACGTGCTGGAGTTCCGCGCCGGCTACACCCGGCAAAACGGCTCCTGGGACCCCGACACCATCACCCCGACCCGGCTGGAAGAGCGCCCGCGGGTGACGCTGCGGCTCGCGCTGGAACGGGATGGCGCCATCGTGCCCTACGCGGCGGCCGACATGCCGGGCCGCGCCTGGTCGCTGTCGGAAATGACGGTGGCCGCCCACCGCGTGGCCGCGTGCCCGCCGCCGCCTGGCTTGACAGCAGCAGCCGAGGCGGCGCGGGCGGGGTGGGGCCGGTGGGAGCGCGACAGCCCCCGCATGCTGCTGGCGGTGCTGACGCCGGCGGCAGGGGGCTACGCGCTGGCGGTGCAGACGGGAGCCGGCGCGGCGGCCACTCTGCGCTACGATCCGCTGATGGGGCTGCTGATGCAGTGAGCTGCCAGCCAGGCTGAGCGCAAGCGGCTGCGGAAACCGCGTGTTGACCGTTCGATGCGGGGCCGCATAGGAATACGCTGGTAGGTTGCCGCGTCTCGTCCCGAGTCGGCCTGCAAAGGATGGCAGTCCCAAGAAGGTGTACGTGTCAGCCTTGCCTGTGCTCAACCTTGCCGTGGCCCCGTGGATTCCCGTGCTGCGGCAGCGCTCCGGCCGGTGCGTCATCGCCCCGACGCAACTGGCCGAGGCATGGGACACCGACCCCGTCGTCGCCGTGGACTGGCCCCGCGCCGACTTCCGCGTCGCCACGCTGGAGCTGCTGACAGGGCTGCTCGCCACCGCCTGCCCGCCGCAGGACAACAACGCCTGGCTCGACTGGTGGGACGCGCCGCCCGGCCCGGCGGCGCTGACGGCGGCGTTCGCCCCCTATGCCCATGCGTTCAACCTGGACGGCGACGGGCCTCGCTTCGAGCAAGACTTTGAGGACCTTGCCTCGGGCGCCGAACCCGTGGAGCGGCTGCTGATCGAGGCGCCCGGCGACAGCACCGTCAAGAAGAACACCGACCTGCTGGTGCATCGCGGCCAGGTGGCGGCGCTGGGCCGTCCGGCGGCGGCCATCGCGCTCCACACCTTCCAGTCCTGGGCGCCCGCCGGCGGCGCCGGCAACCGGACGGGGCTGCGCGGCGGCGGCCCGCTTACCACGCTCGTGCTGCCCGGGGCGCAACCGTCGCTCTGGCACCTGATCTGGGCCAACGTGCCGCAGGGCGACCCGCCGGACCTCGCGGACCTGCCACGCATCTTTCCCTGGCTGGCGCCGACGGTCACCTCCGGCAACGACCGGCCGGTCACGCCGGGCACGGCGCACCCCCTGCAAGCGTGGTGGGGAATGCCGCGCCGCATCCGCCTGGACTTCGCCGCATGCGACCCGCCGCTGCCCTGCGGCCTGACCGGCGAGCCGGACAGCGTGCGCGTGCCGGGCTGGCGCCAGCGTCCGCAGGGCGCGAACTACGCCGGGTGGGGCGACGTGCATCCGCTCTCCCCACGCTACCGGGTGAAGCCCGGCGCCGAAATCCTGCCCCTGCACCCTCAGCCCGGCGGGATCGGCTACCGGCACTGGCTCGGGCTGGTCGTCGGCGAACGGGGCGGGTTGCGCGTGCCGGCCCCGGCCGTGACCACCTGGCGGGAACAGCGGGCGGGAGACGTTTGGGGCCAGGAAGGGCGGCACGCTGAGGACCGGCTGCTCGCCGCCGGCTACGACATGGACAACATGAAGGCCCGCGGCTTCGTGGAAAGCGAGATGCCGCTGCCTGCCATCCCGGACGCCGCCGTGAGGGAGCGCGTGGATGTGCTGGCCCGGCAAATCGTCTTTGCCGCCGACCTTGCGGCGAGCGCGCTGCGCCGGGCCGTGCGGGAGGCGCTGTTCAGCCCCGGCGCCTCGGTCAAGCTGGACTGGGAGCTGCTCTCCGCCGTGCGCGAGCAGCTTTGGGACGGGACGGAAGCGGCCTTCCGCGAAGCGCTCGCCCGCGAAGTTGCCCGCCCCGGCACCGAAGCGGGAACGGAGCCGGCTGACTGGCGCACCAGGCTGCATCGGCTGGCGCTGGCCCTGTTCGACGCCGCCGCCCCGCTGGGCGCGGACGGCGCCACCCTGCCGCGCTCCGACGAGGGCATCCGCCGCCTGCTGCGTGCCCGCCGCGCCCTGGGCTTGGCGCTCAGCGGCTACGGCAAGGATGGCGCGGCCCTGTTCGAGGCGCTTGGCCTGCCGCCGGCGCAGGCCAAGCCGGCCAAGAAAGGACGCGCCCCATGATCCCCGCCAAGAACCCCGGCTTCCTCGCGCTCGGCTGGTGGCGCGCCTTGCAGCCCGACCCAGCCAGCAAGCGCCCTGGCGACCGCGCCGCCCTGGCGCGGTTGCGCCGCTATGGCGCCATGGCGGACGCCATGCAGGACGAGGCGGCGCTCGGCCTGTTCCGCGCCCTCAAGGCGACCGCGCCAGACGACCTGCCCAGCGTGGGCCTGGCCGCCGCCGTGCTGGCCCACGTGCGGGAGGACCGGCCCGGCACGGTCGCCCGCTGCATCGGGCCGGACAGCCTGGACAAGCCGGAGACCGCCCTGGTCAAGCCGCTGCGCTTCCGCCGGGTGATGGAGGCGGATGGGCCGGACGAACGCCTGCTCGCGTTCCGCCGCCTGGCCGCCATCGCCCGCGGCGCCCTGCCGGTGCAGGACCTGGCCGCTGCCCTGCTGGACTGGAGCGACCAGCGCCGGACCCGCTGGGTGTTCGACTACTGGAACGCCCAGCCGCCGGACGCAGCGGCCAGCCCCGCCCCATCCGCCTCTCCCGCCAAGGACGCCATGCCGTGAGCCGTTTCCTGCAACTGCACCTGCTGACCTTCTTCCCGCCTGCCAACCTGAACCGCGACGACACCGGGCGGCCCAAGACCGCCATGGTGGGCGGCGCGCCGCGGCTGCGCCTGTCCTCACAGGCGCTCAAGCGCGCCTGGCGCACGTCGGACGTGTTCTCAACAACATTAAAAGGCCATTTGGGGGACCGAACTCAGAGGATCGGGCTTACAGTCGCTGAGATTGCATCGTCGGTATATCATCTTCCTGCCGACGAGGCGCATATCCTGGGGCGATTTGCTGCGGCTACGTTCGGCAAGCTCGATGCGAAAGCAAAGCCTGGTCAGGAGCTATTCACCAAGCAGCTTGCGTTCATCAGCCCATCCGAACGCGGAAAGTTGAAGCATTTCATAGAGCGAGCCGCCAATGATGAGGCTCTCCGCGCACGGTTGAGAACCGCCGCAGGCGAACTTCTACTCGATGCCGACAAAGGCTCGACCAATGAAGATATGATTAGTAATGCTGATGATGGAATTCCAAATCCTAAAGCAAAAGGTAAAAAGCAGTCGAAAGCAACTACATTACTCCTTTGCGAAATACGAGATGAGATACTGACTCATTACGACACCGCGGCCGACATCGCCCTGTTCGGCCGGATGCTCGCCGACGACCCTGGC
>CAXTNC010000004.1:0-1235 GCA_964245495.1 uncultured Acetobacteraceae bacterium | reverse complement strand
CGACACCGCGGCCGACATCGCCCTGTTCGGCCGGATGCTCGCCGACGACCCTGGCTACAACCGCGAGGCCGCCGCCCAGGTCGCCCACGCCATCACCACCCACCGCGTGACGGTCGAGGACGACTACTACACGGCCGTGGATGACCTGAAGCGGCCCTCCGAAGACGCCGGCGCCGGCTTCCTGGGCGAGGCCGCGTTCGGCTCGGGCGTGTTCTACCTCTATCTGTGCATCGACCGCGCCCTGCTGCTGCGCAACCTGGGCGGCGACGCCCGGGCGGCCGGGCTGGCCGCCACCGCCCTCGGCGCGCTTGCCGAGGCGGCGGCCACCACGGCGCCGAGCGGCAAGCAGAACAGCTTCGCAGCCCATGGCCGCGCCCAGTACGTGCTGGCCGAGCGCGGCGACGCGCAGCCGCGCACCCTGGCCGGCGCGTTCAGCCGCCCCGTGGCGGGGACCGACCTCATGGAGGACTCCATCACGGCCCTGGCCAGCTTCCGCGCCGCGCTGGACGACGCCTATGGGCCTGCCAGCACGGAGCAGGCGATCATGCACGTGGGCGTCGGGGGCAGCCTGGCCGAGATCGTCTCCTTCGCGCAGGGCTGACGGATGGCGCAGTTCCTGACCTTCGCCCTGGTGGCGCCGCTGGCCTCGTTCGGCGCCCTCGCCGTGGGCGAGCGCCGCCCGACCTGGGACCGGCCGGCACGCTCCGCCGTGCTCGGGCTGGTCGGCGCCTGCCTGGGGCTGGAGCGGGAGGACGACGCGGCGCAAGCGGCGCTGGCCGGGGGATACGGCCTGGCGCTGCTGTGCTGCGCGCCGGGCCGGCTGCTGGCCGACTACCACACCGCGCAGGTCCCGCCCACGCGCGGCAAGCGCTGCTTCGCCACCCGCGCCGCGGAGCTGCAAGCGCCCGACCTGGCGACCATCCTGTCCCGCCGGGACTACCGCACCGGCGCGTGGCACCTGGCGGCCCTGTGGGCGCGCGACCCCCTGGCGAGCGGCCCCTTGGCGCGCTGGCCGCTGCCGGACATCGCGGCGGCGATGCTGGCGCCTGCCTTCGTGCCCTATCTCGGACGCAAGGCCTGCCCGCTCGGCTTGCCGCTCGCGCCCATGGCCATCGACGCGCCCAGCCCCGGCGCGGCCCTCGCCCAGCGCCGCCGGGACGGGCCGGAGGCACGCTTCCGCCACCTGGCCGACCCCGGCGGCGAGGCGTTCGTCGCCCGCGACCCTTGGGACGGGG
>CAXTNC010000003.1:16579-40252 GCA_964245495.1 uncultured Acetobacteraceae bacterium | reverse complement strand
GGCTTTGCAGGACTGGCTGCTGCTGCGGCTGCCGCGCGAGCCGGCGGCGCTGCGGCTGGCCGCGGCCCGGCTGGACCGGGCGGCGCTGGCGGCAGGCGGGCGGGTGACGCAGGCCATGGCCAGCAGCATCGTGGCGGACCCGCAATGAGCAACGTTCGACACCTCGGCCGGCCTTCGGGTAAGGAGCGGGCCATGAACAAGACCAGTCCCGTCGAGCCTGCCGCGGAGGCGGCGCTGTCGATGGCGCCGGACAGCCCGGAGCGTTTCATCAACCGCGAGCTGTCCTGGCTCGACTTCAACCAGCGCGTGGTGGAGGAGGCGCAGAACCCGCACCATCCGCTGCTGGAGCGGCTGCGCTTCGTGTCCATCAGCGCCTCCAACCTGGACGAGTTCTACTCCGTGCGCGTGGCCGGGCTGATCGGCCAGGCGAAGGCGGGGGTGGGGTCGCTGTCGGCGGACGGGCGCACGCCGGGCCAGCAGCTGGGGGAAATCCAGGTGCGCGCCGCGGCCCTGACCGCGATGCAGCAGGCGGTGTGGCAGGAGCTGCGCGGCCAGCTCGCCACGGCCGGCATCGTGGTGTGCGACCCGGCGGCGCTGCCGGACGCGGACCGGGCCTGGCTCGCCGCCTGGTTCATGGACCGCGTGTTCCCCGTGCTGACGCCGCTGGCGATCGACACGGCGCACCCGTTCCCGTTCATCCCCAACATGGGCCTGGTGCTGGTGCTCAAGCTGCACCGCGACGAGGACAACACGACCATGAGCGGGCTGATCCCGCTGCCGGGCCAGGTGGAGCGGTTCATCCGGCTGCCGGCGGGCGCGGGGGGGTCGCCGATCCGCTTCGTGCTGCTGGAGGACCTGGTGTCGCTGAACCTCCATGCGCTGTTCCCCGGCTTCGCCGTGGTCGGGCGCGGCATGTTCCGCCTGATCCGCGACACCGGGGTCGAGTTCGAGGAGGAGGCGGAGGACCTGGTGCGCTCCTACGAGACCGCGCTGAAGCGCCGCCGCCGCGGGGTGGCGATCCACCTGACGGTGGATTCCGGGATGCCGGACGAGCTGCGGGACCTGGTGGCGGACGAGCTGGAGGTGGACGAGGACGACATCCCCGGCGAGGAAGTGCAGGTGCAGGCCGGGCTGCTGGGCACCGTCGACCTCAAGCAGCTGATCGTGGACGACCGGCCGGACCTGTTGTTCCCGCCCTACGCGCCGCGCTTCCCCGAGCGCATCCGGGACTTCGCCGGGGACTGCTTCGCCGCCATCCGGGCGAAGGACATCGTGGTGCACCACCCGTTCGAGAGCTTCGACGTGGTGGTGCAGTTCCTGCGCCAGGCGGCGGCGGACCCGAGCGTGGTGGCGGTGAAGCAGACGCTGTACCGCACCAGCCGGGACAGCCCGATCGTCAAGGCGCTGATCGAGGCGGCGGAGGCGGGCAAGTCCGTCACCGCCATGATCGAGCTGCGCGCGCGCTTCGACGAGGAGGCCAACATCCGCCTCGCCCGCTCCATGGAGGCGGCGGGGGTGCAGGTGGTGTACGGCTTCGTGGAGCTGAAGACGCACGCCAAGCTGAGCCTGGTGGTGCGGCGCGAGGGCGGCGGGATGCGCTCCTACGCGCATTTCGGCACCGGCAACTACCACCCGATCACCGCGCGCATCTACACGGACCTCAGCTTCTTCACCTGCGACCCGGACCTGGTGCGCGATTCCGCGCGGCTGTTCAACTACATGACCGGCTACGCCCGGCCGGAGCGGATGGACAGCCTGGCGTTCAGCCCGCTCACCACCCGCAGCCGGCTGATGGGGCTGATGGAGGCGGAGATCGTTCATGCCCGCGCCGGGCGGCCGGCGGCGATCTGGCTCAAGATGAACTCGCTGGTCGATGCCAGCATGATCGACAAGCTGTACGACTGCTCCCGCGCCGGGGTGAGGGTCATGTGCGTCATCCGCGGCATCTGCTGCCTGCGGCCGGGGGTGCCGGGCTTGAGCGAGAACATCCGCGTCAAGTCGGTGGTGGGGCGCTTCCTGGAGCACAGCCGCATCTTCTGCTTCGGCAACGGCCACGCGCTGCCGTCCCGCCACGCGCTGGTGTTCATCAGCAGCGCGGACTGGATGGCGCGCAACATGGAGTGGCGGGTGGAAAGCATGGTGCCGATCCACAACCCGACGGTGCACGCGCAGGTGCTGGACCAGATCATGGTGGTGAACCTGAAGGACACCCTGCAATCCTGGGAGCTGGACCGGGACGGCGCGTGGCGGCGGATCGCGCCGGGCAGCAAGGCGGTGTCGGCGCACGACTACTTCATGACCAACCCCTCCTTGTCCGGCCGCGGCTCCGCCCTGCACGGCCATGCCGCCATCGTGGGCGCCGCGCACCGCCGGCCGGACCGGGTGACGCAGGACTGATGCCGCCAGGCTGCACGCTCCCTGGCTGCACGCCCCCTCGCTGCGCGCCGCCTCGCTGCGCAGTGGTGGACCTCGGCTCCAACTCGGTCCGCCTGGTGGTGTTCGAGGGGGCGGGGCGCACCCCGGCCGCCATCTTCAACGAGCGCGCCGTGCTGCGGCTGGGGCGCGGGCTGGAAACGACGGGGAAGCTGAACGAGGCGGGCGTGGCCGCGGCGTTGCCGGTGATGCGCCGCTACGCCGCCATCGCCCGCGCCATGGGGGCCGAGCCGCTGGAGGTGCTGGCGACCGCGGCGGTGCGGGACGCGGGCAACGGCGCCGCCTTCGTCGCCGAGCTGCGCGGGCAGATGCCGGGCGCCTCCATCCGCGTGCTGTCCGGGGAGGAGGAAGCGGCGCTGTCCGCCGCCGGGGTGCTGTGCGGCATCCCGGAGGCGGACGGCATCCTGGCGGACATCGGCGGCGGCTCGCTGGAGGTGGTGCGGCTGTCCGGCGGCGCCGCGCACCAGGCGCAGACGCTGCCGCTCGGCGTCATCCGGCTCGCGGACCGGGCGGCAGGCGACCTTGTCCGCGCCCGCGCGCTGGCGGAGGCTGACCTGCGCGCCGTGCCGTGGCTGCACGAGCAGCCGGGGCGGGACCTCTACCTCGTGGGCGGCGCATGGCGGGCCTTGGCGCGCATCCACATGATGCAGACCAGCTACCCGCTCGCCATCGTGCACCATTACACCATCGGCCGGGAGGAGGCGCGGAGCCTTGCCGGGGCCATTGCCGTGGCGCCCCGCCGGGTGCTGGAGCGGCTGCCCGGCGCGCCCCGCCGCCGGCTGGACGACCTGCCCTACGCCGCCCTCGTGCTGCGCCGGGTGCTGCGGGCGACGGACGCGCGCCGGGTGGTGTTCAGCGCCAACGGCATCCGCGAGGGCTGGTACATGCGCCGCCTGCCGCCGGAGATGGCGGCGCGGGACCCGGTGCTGGCCGCCAGCCGGGAGCTGGGGCAGCGAAACGCCCGGGACCTGGCCTTGCCCCGGGCGCTGCTGGCCTGGACGGCGCCGCTGTTCCCCGGGGAGGCGGCCGATGCCGCGCGGCTGCGGCATGCGTCGTGCCTGCTGTCCGACTGCGGCAGCCATGACCATCCGGAGTACCGCGCGGAACAGGCCTTCCTGCGCATCCTGCACCAGCCGGGGATCGCGCTGGACCATCATGGCCGCGCTTTCCTGGCGCTCGCCTGCGCCATCCGCTACGAGGCGGACCCGGCATCCCCCATGCTGCTGCCGGCCCGGCGCCTGCTCGACCCCGCCGCCGCGGCGCGGGCCGAGACGCTGGGGCATGCGCTGCGCCTGGCCTACACGGTCTCGGCCGGGACCGCCGCCTTGCTGGCCGGTTCGAGCCTGGCCGCGGGGGCAAGCCGCCTGACCCTGACCCTTCCCGCCAGCGGAGGGTCCCCCGGCGACGGCGTGCTGCGCCGGATGGAGCGGCTGGCGGCGGCGGCGGGCTTGGTTCCCGAGATCCGGGGCAGCGCCGCGCCCGGGGAAAGCGGCCCGGAACCCGAGTAGCGCGCCGCCCGGCTGCCGCGAGCCTCGGCGATGGCAAGAAGCCTGGCGGTCCGGGCCGGGATTGAACCGGCGTACGCGGTCGAGCAGCGCATCCGGCTGATCAAGACCCGCATCATCCCCGACATGGGCGCCAAGGCCCGCTTGGACGCGAGTGGTCCGGACAGCTTGCGCGTCGCCGGCCGGTTGGCTGCCTGGTCCCAACAAGTAGGGTCGCACGCGCTGAGGTCGCAGTCTCGTGGCCCATCACAAGAAGAACCGAGATTGTCGTCCTTCCTTCCGCAACCCGGCGAGTTCGTGAAGGTTCGCGGCCGCCGCTGGCTGGTTGAGGGCACTCCCATGCTCGACGGGGTAGGGGCTGTCCGTCTCGCCTGCGTGGACGACGACGCCCAAGGCGAGGTGGTCGAGGTCGTTTGGGATGCCGAGTTGGATGCCTGCCGCAGTGAGGCTGACGTTTGGTCAACCCTCGCCACCGGCGGCACCGACGACCCCACCACCTTCGCGGCCTACCTCCGCACCCTGCAATGGAACACCGCGACCGCGGGCGACCGCGACCTGTTCCAAGCGCCGTTCCGGGCTGGCATCCAGCTCAACGACTACCAGCTCCTGCCGCTGCGCAAGGCCCTCCGGCTGCCGCGGGTCAACCTCTTGATCGCCGACGACGTGGGGCTGGGCAAAACCGTCGAAGCCGGCCTGATCGTGCGCGAGCTGCTGCTGCGCCGCCGCATAGACCTTGTGGTCGTGTCCGCCCCGCCCGGCATGATCCCGCAGTGGCGGGACGAGCTGGAAACCAAGTTCGGCCTCGCCTTCACCGTCGTGGACCGCGAGCACGTCGTGGCGCTGCGGCGCAGCCGCGGCTTCCTTGCCAACCCGTGGCTCGCCGGGTCGCGCTTCCTGATCTCGCACAGCCTGCTGTCCGACGAAACCTATGCCGGCGGGCTGCGCCAAGCGCTCGGCCACTTCCGACCCCGCAGCCTGCTGGTTCTGGACGAGGCGCACCATGCCGCCCCATCCAGCGGCACGCGGTATGCCGTGGACAGCCAGTTCACCCGCGCCGTGGACGAGCTGGCCGGCCTGTTCGAGCACCGGCTGTTCCTGTCGGCCACGCCGCACAACGGCCACGCCAACAGCTTCTCCCGGCTGCTCAACATGCTGGACCCGCAACGCTTCACCCGCGGCGTCCCGGTCCAGCCGTCCGACCTGGAGCCGGTCATGGTCCGCCGGCTCAAGGCCGACCTGCGCCAGTTCGGCCAGCAGTTCCCCGAGCGCCGGGTCGAAGCCATCCAGCTCACCGGCTTGCCCGCCGACGCGCCCGAGCTGGTCCTGGCGCGCATGTTGGCCGAATACGGCGCCATGCGCGACAACCGCCTTGCCAAAGCGCCCCACGGCGCGGCCCAAGGCCGGCTGGCCTTTGTCGGGCTGCAACAGCGGCTGCTGTCCTCCATCGCCGCCTTCGCGTCCACGCTGAAGGTTCACCGGGCCGGGCTGTCCCGCAAGGAAAGCGCCGCGACGGCTTGCGTCCGCGCCTTCGTGGCGGGCGCTGCGGAAGCGGAGGACGAGGCTGATGACGAGGAAAGCGCCGAGCTGGCTTTGCAAGCCGAGGAGGACGCCGCAACCGGGGCGGCCACGGCTGCCGGACTCGCCGGCGCGACGGCGGCTGAACTGGGCGCCGAACTGGCCCACGTGGATGCCATGCTGGCGTTGGCGGACGCGCGCAAGGACGACGCCGACCTGCGCGTCGAGTGGCTGGATCGCTGGGTCCGCGCCCACATGGCGCCGGGCGGGCAGTGGAACGGACGCCGGCTCATCCTGTTCACCGAATGGGAACGAACCCGGCGCTGGCTGCAACGCCGGCTGGCCGGCGCGCTTGCCGATCTCGGCCTGGACACGCCCAAGGGCCCGCGCATCGCGACCTTCAACGGTTCCACCACGACCGACCGGCGCGAGGCGCTCAAGCGCGCCTTCAACGCCGACCCCGGCATGGAGCCGCTGCGCATCCTGGTCTGCACCGATGCGGCGCGCGAGGGCATCAACCTGCAATCCCGCTGCCACGACCTGATCCATGCGGACCTGCCTTGGAACCCGGCCCGGCTGGAGCAGCGCAACGGCCGCATAGACCGCAAGCTGCAACCCGCCGCGGAGGTGTCCTGCCGCCATTTCATCTTCGGCCAGCGCGAGGAGGACATCGTGCTGGACGCCCTGGTGCGGAAAACCGAGCGCATCCGCACCGAACTTGGGTCGGCCGGCCAGGTCATCGGCGAGCGCATCCGGGACCGCCTTGAGCGCGAGGGCATCCGGGACGCGCAGGGGCTGGCGGCGAAGCTGGAAGCGGAGCAGGCCGACGAGCGCACGGAGCGCGCCCGCCAGGAACTGGACGACGACACCGCCCGCCGGCAAGCCCGGCTGCGGCGCGAGCTGGATGACCTTCGCGATGTCCTCGAAGCGTCCCGGAGGCGTGTCGGGGTGAAGGCGGACGAGTTGCAGGCCGTCGTCAATGCCGCGCTCGTCCGCGCCAGCGGCTCGCTGGATGGCGCCGCAGCGGGGCAGGCCGGAGGCGCCGCCCTGTTCCAGCTCGATCCGTCCCAGCCGCCGTTCAATGAACCGGGCTGGGCGGATGCCTTCGACGACCTGCGCGACCGGCGTCGCAAGCGCGGCGAGCGCGTCGCCGAGTGGCGCGCGGCCAGCCCGGTCCGCCCGGTCGCCTTCAGCCCGCCCACCCTGCCGGACGGCACGGAAGCGCCCGGCGTCGTGCAGGTCCACCTTGAGCATCGCCTCGTCCGCCGGCTGCTGTCGCGCTTCCTCAGCCAAGGCTTCCAATCCGGCCTGCAACGGGTGTGCGTGATCGCCGGGCAGGGCGCCCAGCCCCGCGCCGTGCTGCTCGGCCGCTTGGCCCTGTACGGCCCCAACGCCGCCCGGCTGCATGAGGAGATCATCCCGGTCACGGCGCTCTGGGTCGAGGCGACGCGGCAGGGCGCGCCCTTGCGCGCCCTCGGCGAACGCGGGCAGGAAACCACCCTGGCGCAGCTCGAAGCGGCGCTGCGCGGCCCGCGACGGCCGCCGCCCCACGCCACGGCCCGCGCCACGGAATGGGCGCGCAAGGACGCGGAAGACCTCGCGCCCGAACTGAGCCGCCGCGCGGAGACAGCGAGGGCCGAGGCGGAAGCGGCATTGGCCGCGCGGGGGCGTGAGGAGTCCGCCTCGCTGCGCGCCCTGTTGCTGGCCCAGCGCGACCGCATCCGAGCCGCCGAGCAGGAACTGGACGCCGCGCAGCTTGAGCTGTTCGAGGATGAGGAGCGCAAGCAGCTCCGCCTCGACCGCGCCTGCCGCGCCGACCGCCTGCGCGAACTGGAAGGCGAGATCGAGAAGGAGCCGCGCCGCGTGGAAAAAGCATACCAAGTCGCCGCTAGCCGCCTTGATCCCGTCGGGCTGCTCTATCTCTGGCCAGTGACAGGCTGATGCGCCGGCGGGCCGAGGCGGCGCTTGATCCCAACAAGGCTTGGCTGGGCGAGGTCTCGCCCGCCGGGATCGTCGTCGCCGCCGCCGCGCTGGCCGAGCACGCGCTGGTGCCGGCCACCCAGACCCGGGTGGACACGGAGGCCGTCGCCGCCCTGCTCTGTTCCATGCCGCCTGAACCGCGACGCCCGGCGCTGCCCGACGCTTGGGCGTTCCTGTCCGGCACCTTGGGCTGGGGCGCGGCGCAGGTCGCCGGCAGCCCCGGCGGCCCGCCCGTCCCGGACGCCCTGCGCGTCGTCCTGCCCGCGTCGGACACGGTCCTTGAGCCGCACATGGCGGTGCAGGCGCCGGACGGCGAAGGCTGGCAACTCCTCCTCCGCGTGGAGGAACCCGGCGTGGAGGCGGACCGGCGCGGCGCGCTGCCGGGCTGGGAAGCCACGCCGCACCAGCGGTTCGAGCGCCTGCTGCGCGAAACCGGGGTGTCCACCGGCCTGCTGCTGGCCCATGACAAGCGCGCTGGCGACATGCTGCGGCTGGTCCACGCGCCGCCGGGCGGGGAAACCAGCGGCTGGTTCGACGTGCCCCTGCGCGCGCTGGGCACCGTGGGCGGGCGCGGGATGCTGGGCGGCCTCAAGCTGCTGCTGAGCCGCCACCGCTTGTTCGGCGACGCCCCTGAGCGCCGCCTGCCCGCCTTGCTGGAGGCAAGCCGCCGCTCCCAGGCCGCCGTGTCAACCAAGCTGGCCCAGCAGGTGCTGGGCGCGCTGCACGAGCTGCTGCGCGGCCTGCACGCCGCGGCGCCGCAGCAGGTCGCAAGCCTGACGCAGCGGCAGCCGGAGCACGCGTACGGCGGGCTGCTCGCCGTGCTGATGCGGCTGGTGTTCCTGCTGTATGCCGAGGACCGCGGCCTGGTCCCTTCGCGCGACGACCCGGCGGCGCGGGCCTTCTACGACCAAGGCTACGGCGTGCGCGCCCTGCACGCCCGGCTCCTGGAGGACGAGGCGCTGCATCCCGACACGATGGACGAGCGCCGCGGCGCTTGGCACCGCCTGCTGGCCTTGTTCCGCCTCGTCCATGCCGGCGACGGGACCGGCTGGATGCGCGGCCGCGGCGGCAAGCTGTTCGACCCCTGCGCCTTTCCCTTCCTGCAAGGCCAGTCCAGCCCGCACGACCCCGTGCAGGCGCCGCCCGTGTCGGACGGCTGCGTGCTGCGCGTCCTCGACGGGCTGCTGGTGCTGGACGGCGAGCGCCTGTCCTACCGCGCGCTGGACGTGGAGCAGGTCGGCTCGGTGTACGAAACCGTGATGGGGTTCGAGGCGAAGCTGGCGGCCGGGCCGTCGCTGGCCATCAAGGCCGGCAAGCGCGACCGCACGCCGGTGTTCGTGGACCTTCAGGCGCTCGCCGCCGTGCCGGGCAAGGACCGCCTGCGCTGGCTGAAGGAAAGGACCGAGCGCGGCAAGCTCCCGCCCAAGGTGGACAAGGCGGTGAAGGCCGCGAAGGATGCCGCCGCGCTGGCCGCCGCGTTCGCCGAGGTGGCGGACGGGCGCGGCTCCCCCGGCGGCCAGCCCTGCCCGGCGGGCGCCCCCATGTTGCAGCCCACCGGCGAGCGGCGGCGCACCGGCAGCCACTACACCCCGCGCGACCTCACCGCGCCGGTGGTGCTGCACGCCCTGCAACCCGCCTTCGAGCGCATCGGCCCGGACGCCGCGCCGGAAGCGGTGCTGGCGTTGAAGGTGTGCGACCCCGCGATGGGGTCCGGCGCGTTCCTGGTGGAGGCGTGCCGGCAGCTTGCCGCGCGGCTGGTGGAAGCGTGGCGCATCCACCCCGGCAAGCGCCCGGCCATCCCGCCGGACGAGACCGAGGACCTCCACGCCCGCCGCCTGGTGGCGCAGAAATGCCTGTACGGCGTGGACCGCAACCCGATGGCGGCGGACTTGGCGCGGCTGAGCCTATGGCTGGCGACGCTGGCGCGCGACCACGAGTTCACCTTCCTGGACCACGCCTTGCGCGTGGGCGACAGCCTCGTGGGCCTGAGCCGCGCGCAGGTGGGGCAGATGCACTGGGACGCGGCGGCAGGGCTGCCGTTGTTCGCGGACCTGGTCCGCAGCCGCCTGCCCGGCGCGCTGCGCCACCGCGAAAGCATCCGCTCGGCCGGCGACGACGCGACGCTGGACGAGCAGGGGGGACGCTGGCGCGAGGTGGAGGCGCAAACCGCGCAGCTCCGCCAAGCCGGCGACGCCGTGCTGGGCGCGTTCTTCCTGCATGGCAAGCCTGCCGCGCGCCTGCGGGAGGTGGCCGGCCTGCAATCCCGCAGCGGCAGCACGGAGCTGCTGTGGGCGGACGTGGCGCGGCTGTCGGGCACGCTGGCGATGGGCGAGCACCCGGTCCGCCCGTTCCATTGGGAGATCGAGTTCCCGGAGGTGTTCGCGGGCGACGCGCCCGGCTTCGACGCCGTGGTGGGCAACCCGCCGTTCGCGGGCAAGAACACCCTGATCAACGGCCACCGCGAGTCCTACCCCGATTGGCTGAAGACCCTGCACCCCGGCGCGCACGGCAACGCGGACCTGGTGGCGCACTTCTTCCGCCGGGCCTTCGCCCTGCTGCGCCCCGGCGGCTGCATGGGGCTGGTCGCCACCAACACCGTCAGCCAAGGCGACACGCGGGAAAGCGGGCTGCGCGCCCTGCTGGGCGAAGGCGGCAGCATCCTGCGCGCCATCCGCCGCCTGCCGTGGCCCGGGGAGGCTGCGGTGGTGGTCAGCGTGGTGCACATGCTGCGCGGCGCGTCCGCCCGCAGCCCCGTGCTGGACGGGCGGCAGGCCAGCCGGATCAGCGCCTACCTGGTGGACGGCGAGCTGGACGCCAGCCCGGCGCGGCTGGCGGCGAATGCCGGCAAGTCGTTCCAAGGCATGATCCTGCTCGGCATGGGCTTCACCTTCGATGACAAGGCCGCGGCCAAGGGCGCAGCCAGCTCCCTGGCCGACATGGACGCGCTGACCACCAAGCGCCCTGACACCGCCAAAGGCTTGCACAATGCGGAGCGCATCTTCCCCTACCTCGGCGGGCAGGAGGTGAACACCAGCCCTGTCCACGCGCACCACCGCTCTTGCATCGATTTCAACGACTACCCGCTGCGGCGGCAGCCGATGGCCGTGCCGGGCAGCGCGCCGGAGCGGGAATGGCGCTGGGCGGACATGGACGGCGCGCAGCGGGCGCAGTGCCGCAAGCGGGGCATCGTGCCGATGGACTATCCGGAGCCGGTGGCGGCGGACTGGCCGGATTTGCTGGAGATCGTGGAGCGGCTGGTGAAGCCGGAACGCGATCCGCAGAAGCGGGATGCGTTGCGAGAGAGATGGTGGCAGTATGCGGAGAAGAGGCCCGGACTGCGTTCGGCAATCCATGACCTATCGGACGTGATCGTCGCACCCCGTATAACGCAGCACCCCAGCTTCGTCATCCTCAAAGCAGGGCGTGTCTACAATGAAAAGACAGTTGTGTTTGCGTCGTCGGCGCCTACTCTGCTGGGAAGTCTTTCAGCACGTAGTTCCGAGATGTGGATACGCTTCTTCACCTCCACGATGAAGGATGATCTTAATTATGCCCCTTCTGACTGTTTCGACAATTTTCCCCTCCCAGTATCTGATGATTCATCATTGTATGATGCAGCCGAGACCTATCACGCCCACCGCGCCGCGCTCATGGTGCAGCGTGGCGAGGGCCTGACCAAGACCTACAACCGCTTTCACGCCGCCACGGAGCGCGCCGCCGACATCCAACGGCTGCGCGCGCTGCACCACGGCCTCGACCTCGCCGTGCTGCGGGCCTACGGCTGGCATGACCTCGCTGCCGGCGCCGCGCCCGAGTTCCTGACGGCGGACACGGAGCCGGACCACCGCTACCAGGAGCGGCTGTTCTGGCCCGCCCCCTTCCGCGACGAGGTGCTGAAGCGCCTGCTGGACCTCAACGCCCAGCGCGCCGAGGAGGAGCGCCTCCGGGGCCTCGCCCCGCCCCCCTTGGACGCCCCGGACGACCCGGACAGCCTGGACGACCTGGACGGCCTGGACAGCGGCAACGAGGCCGACGAGCTGGAGGACGCCTGATGGACGCCCTGCCCCCGCGCGTGGACACCAGCGCGGACGTGCGCGCCCGCCTGCTCCGCACCCTGCGCCGCGACCTCGTCGGCCCCGGCCCGGACGATGCGGACCTCCTGCGCGAAACGCTGCCGGAGCGGCCGAGCCGCTGGTACCTGACCGGCTTCATCGCCCCTGACGAGGACGCGGACCCCGGCCCGGCCAGGTCCGCGGACGGGGACGCTGGCGCCGAAGCCGGCCTGCTGTGGGAGGAGGCCGAGGGCGAAGGGGAGCCGGAACCCGATCCGGCCATCGGCGGCGGCCGGGCGGAGGACAACGGCGACCCGGACCCCGGCGCGGGCGCCCGCCGGGTGCAGCCCACGGCGCTCGGCCTCACGGTGCTGCTGCCTCCCGGCGTGGACGAGATCGAGGCGGTGGTGACGTGGGGCGACTACCAAACGGAGCCGCCGCTCCCGCCCGACATCTTGGCCGACGACGCCGCCAAGCAGCCGGCGGACCTTCGCTGGCGCCGCCAGCCGCGGTCGGAGTCCGTGCGCCTGCGCGTGCCGCCGGACGGCCCCGCCACCTCCAGGAGCGCGTTGCCCGTGCCGGGCAGCGCCGCGCCGCAGCTTCCCGGCGGCGGCCTCGCGCTGGCGGCCCACGCCCGCAGCTACGACGTGCGCCAGCCCGACGGCGCCACGGAAACGGTGCGGGCGCTGACGGTGATGCTGGTCAACCGCCGCCGCCGGCCCGGGCGGCGCTTCGTGGACGTGTCCTGCGCGTTCCAGGCCCGGCTGGAGCTGCGCTGCCCCGGCGGCTTCCTGCCCCGCTGCGACCTGTCCGGCCATTGGAGCGACGATCCCGACCGGCGCTTGGCCGACCTGCACTACGACGACGTGGCCGAGTATGGCGTCGGCCGCGCCAGCAGCGCCGGATGGACAAGGGATGCGGACGGCGCCGTGCGCGCGGCGTGGACCGACCCGTTGCCGACGGCGGAGGTGGAGCGCGTCGCCCCGAACGAGGACATCGACGGCGTCGAGTGGGGCATGGAACGCTTGGCGGACGCGGCCCGGGCCGGTGCGGACGCCCTGCGCGCGGCCTTGGCGGAGCTGCCGGCCCAGTATGCGGCGTGGATCGCCGCGCAGGCCGCGGGCGTGCCTGCCATCCCCGGCCCGCGCCGGCAGGAAACGGCTGGCAAGCTGGTGGCGGACATGCGGCGCGCGCACGCGCGCATGGAGGACGGCATCGCGCTGCTGGCCGGGGATGCCCGGGCGCGCCTGGCCTTTGCCGCCATGAACGAGTCCGTGGCCCGCGCCGCGCGGCAGCGCAACGCCCAAGGCAGCGCCGTGCCGCCCGCGGACCAGCCCCCGCCGGCGTGGCGGCCGTTCCAGCTCGCCTTCATCCTGCTGAACCTGCGGGGCCTGGCCGACAAGCGGCATCCCGACCGGGAGGTGGTGGACCTGCTGTTCTTCCCCACGGGCGGCGGCAAGACGGAAGCCTACCTGGGCCTGGCGGCATGGGCCATCGCGCACCGGCGCTTGTCCGCCTCCGGCAAGCTGGGCGCGGGCGTGGCCGTGCTGATGCGCTACACCCTGCGCCTGCTCACGCTGGACCAGCTTGCCCGTGCCGCAGGCGTCGTCTGCGCCTTGGAGCTGATGCGGGGCGAGGGGGCGTGGCGGAAGGACGGCAAGCCCCTGCTGGGCACGTGGCCCATCGAGATCGGCCTGTACGTCGGCTCGGCGGCCTCGCCCAACAGGCTGGGCGGCAAGGGCGACACCAAGCCGGAGACGGCGCTGGCGCGGATCAAGAAGCACCAGTCAGACCGCAAGGAGGCTCCAGCGCCGCTGCAAGCCTGCCCGTGGTGCGGCGCTCCGTTCAAGCCCGAATGCTTCAGCCTCGCCCCGAACGCCGTGGCGCCCAAGACGATGGAGCTGCGCTGCGCCGCCGACGCTTGCCCCTTCACCGGCGACCGTCCCTTGCCCGTGGTGGTGGTGGACGAGGCGATCCACCGCCGCTTGCCCGCCTTCGTGGTCGCCACCGTGGACAAGTTCGCGGGCCTGCCTTGGCTGGGGCACGCCGGCGCCTTCTTCGGCCATGTGGACCGCGAGGACGAGTGGGGCTTCTACGGCCCGGCGGAGCCGGGCGTGGGCAAGGGCTTGTGGCAAGGCGCGCAGCTCGGCCCGCCGGACCTGGTGATCCAGGACGAGCTGCACCTGGTCAGCGGCCCGTTGGGCACCGTCGCCGGGCTGTACGAGACGGCGCTGGACCGGCTGAGCGCCCGCACGGTGGACGGCCAGAGGGTGCGGCCCAAGATCGTGGCCAGCACCGCCACCGTCCGCCGGGCGCAGCGCCAGATCAAGGCCCTGTTCGACCGCGAGCGCACGGAGGTGTTCCCGCCGCCCGGCCCAGACCGCCGGGACAGCTTCTTTGCGCTGGCCGTGCCGGCTGGAAGCAGCCCGGCCCGGCTCTACGTGGGCATTGCGGCGCAGGGCAAAGGGCCGAAGCTGGTGTTCTTGCGCACGCTGCTGACCCTGCTGGCCGCCGCCATGCGGGAGCACGCGGCCGTTGGCGCGGCGGCGGACCCCTACATGACGGCGGTGTGCTACTTCAACGCCCTGCGCGAGCTGGGCGGCGCGCGCCGCATCGTGGAGGACGAGGTGAAGGCGCGCTTGTCCAGCTACGGCGCCGGCCGCCGCCGGGTGGACCCGCCGGACCAAGCCTTCGCCGACCGCAGCATCGGGGACGTGCTGGAGCTGACATCGCGCGTGCCCACCGACAAGGTGGCGCGCGCCAAGCAGGAGCTGGAACGCCCCTGCAACGGCAAGACGGGGGTGGACGTGGCGCTGGCGACCAACATGATCTCGGTCGGCCTCGACATCACCCGGCTCGGCCTGATGCTGGTGCAAGGCCAGCCCAAGGGCGCCGCCGAGTACATACAGGCCACCAGCCGGGTCGGGCGGGACAAGAACAAGCCCGGCCTCGTGGTCGCCATCCTCAACGTCCACAAGCCGCGGGACCGGATGCACTACGAGCAGTTCCGGCAGTTCCACGCCTGCTTCTACCGCAGCGTGGAGCCGACCAGCGTGACGCCATGGGCCGCCCGCGCGCTCGACCGGGCGCTGGCCGCCGTTGTGGTGGCCATCGCCCGGCACCTCGACCCGGCGATGACGCAGGAACGCGCCGTCCGGGCATTGGCGGATCACCCGGAGGTGCGGCAGGCCGTGCGGGACGCCGTCACGTCGCGCGCGCCAGAGCACATGCGGGCTGCCGTCGGCGTCGCCGTTGACCGTCTGCTGGACGGATGGATCGAGGTGGCGGCGCAGCAAACGGCGGGCGGCGATCCGTTCCGCTACGGGGTGGGCGGCCAGCGGCTGCTGCACCAGCCGCTCGATCCGGCGCTGCCGACGCTGACGCCGCCCATCCACCAGGCGTTCACCGCGGGGCGCTCGATGCGCGACGTGGAAGCGACGGTGCTGCTGAAGGTGCGCGGCCCCAACGGCGAGCCGATGGGAACCTCGCCATGAGCAAGGACGTGCTGCGCCTGAGCCAGATCGTCGGCGCCTTCGGGCCGGGCGCGATGGTGGACCTGCCGGACCGCGCCGTCGTCATCCGCGGCCTCGACTGGTGGGAGATGGGCGGCAAGGGCGCTTTCCGGCCCATCGAGGAGCGGCGCCTCGTCCAGCTTCTGGAAGAGCGGCTGAAGGACGATCCGCGCATCGCGCAAGGCAAGCCGCTGTCGCTCCGCACCCCGCCGCTCGATCCTGGCCTGCCCGGCGCATACGCGCCCGGCGTGCCCGCCGCGGTGTTCCCGGCCTGGTTCACCTGCGACGCCGTGGAGGACGCGCCGGGCACGCCGGCCGTGCCTGACGCCGATGGCGGCGCACCCCGCGCCAGCCGTCGCCGCCGCATGGTGCGATGGACCAGCCTCAACCCGCCGGCACGCCGGAAGTGCAGTGACGACGCCGGCAAGGCGCACGAGGTGACGCCGCTGCGCTTCGTGTGCGGCTGCGAGAACGGCCACTTGCAGGACGTGCCATGGGAGTGGATCGTCCACGGCGACACGCCATGCGGCAAGCCGCTCTACTTGGAGGAGGCGGGCACCAGCGGCGATCCGCGCGACACCCGCGTGGCCTGCGGCTGCGGCAAGTCGCTGCTGCTGGAGCAGTTGTTCCAGAAGGGCCGGCTCGGCTTCTGCCAAGCCGAGCGCCCTTGGCTCGGCGGGCGCGATCCGAAGGGGTGCCGGAACGAGGACGGCTCGGCCGTGAAGCTGCGCCTGCTCACGCGCAGCGCCACCAACGCCTACTACCCGCAGGTGGCCGTGGTGATTTCACTGCCCGAGGCGGACGACGCGCTGGGACGCATCGTGGCTGCACATCTGACGGACCTGCGCCCGGCCACCAGCGCCGCTGATGTTGGGATGGCGCGCAAGTTCAACCAGGCGCTGCGCGCTGCCCTCGACGGGCACTCGGACGAGGCGGTGTTCGCCAGCGTCCAGCAGGTCACGGCGGGCGGCGTGGCTGCTGCGGCGCCCGACCCGCGCGTGGCGGAGTACGAGTTGTTCGCCAGCGGCCGTTCCTTGATCGGCGAGGACTCGCCCGGCGCCCGGCTGCACGCTGAAACCCTGCCCCGGCGCGATTGGGACCCCGAGGACGCGCCGCTGCTCGCCGGCATGGAGGCGCTGGTCGCGGTGCATCGGCTGCGCGAAGTGGTGTGCTTGTATGGCTTCACACGCTTCGAGAGTTCCCCGCCCATGTCGGACGACGGGTTGGAGGACGTGGGCCTCGCCGTGCGCGGGGCGCCGCTGGGCAGCGATCCAGACTGGCTGCCCGCCATCGAGCAGTTCGGCGAGGGGTTGCTCATCCAGCTCCGCACGGAGGCAGTGGAGGAATGGCTGGCCCGTGACCCCGGCGCCAAGCCGCACGCCCAGCGCATGATGGCCGCCTTTGCCGAGTGGGCGAAGAACAAGCCGGGCGTCAGGCCGCGCAGCCCGGTTTACGCGCTGCTGCACAGCCTGTCGCACGCGCTGATGAGCGAGATCGCGCTGGACTGCGGCTATCCCGCCAGCGCGCTCAAGGAGCGCATCTACGCCCTGCCGCCGACTTCGCCGAATGGCCCGCTGCGGTGCGGGCTGCTCATCTACACGGCCACGGCTGGCACGCAGGGCACCCTTGGCGGGCTGGTGGAGGTGGCCGGGCGCTTCGCCGACGTTCTGGAAAGCGCCCTGCGCCGGCTGGAGGTGTGCAGCAGCGACCCCGTGTGCGCCGACCACGACCCAGCCGCCCACAAGGACGACAGGGCCACGCACGGCGCGGCCTGCCACGGATGCCTGCTGATCGCGGAGACGAGTTGCGAGGCGCGCAACCTGTTCCTGGACCGGGCGCTGCTGGTCGAGACGATGGCCGAAGCGGGTGCGGCATTCTTTCAGTTGCAGCCGGGCTTGCCCGGGGTCTGAAGGCAAGCTGGCCGCAAGCAGGTTGAGCGCTGCCTGTTCCCGCTGCTGCAGGGAAACATCCCGGCGCTGTGCACGGAGCACATGAGGGTCGCAAGCCGCTGCGACCATCCACGAGCCGCGACCAGCCGGCAACACGCAGCGTGTGGCAAGGTCAACCAAGGTTTGGGCTTGGCACGCCTGGAGGTCCGGGCCGGAATCGAACCGGCATAGCTGGATTTGCAGTCCAGAGCATCACCACTCTGCCACCGGACCTCATGTCCTCAGTCATACAGGCAGGGCAGGGGAGGGACAACCCAGGGGTGTCGATTTGCCGCAGGCAAGCTCGCCGCGCCTGCGCACCCGTCATGACATGCGCCGCAGGACGTCCGCCATCTGCCAAGCCACCTGCGAAACGGCCGAGCTGCAAGAGCTTGCATCAAGATATCAGGCAACGAAACCAATAGCTTGGTGTCATACTGCGCGGATTTGCCGTCCGCTGCATCACCGCTCTGCCACCGGACCACGCAAGTCGCTTGCTTTCCGTCCTGGGCCGCCGCCGGGTCAAGCCGGTTGCCGCTGCGCGGCGGGGCACCCTATAAGGCGTCGACCCATCCCGGACCGCGCATGCCACAGCCGACCGACTACGCAGCCGCCCGCAACAACATGGTCGACAGCCAGATACGTCCGAACCGGGTGACCGACCCGCGCGTGCTGGACGCGATGCGGAGCCTGCCGCGCGAGCAGTTCGTGCCGCCGGCGCTGGCGCCGCTGGCCTACCTGGACGAGGACCTGCCGCTTGGCGGCGGGCGCGTGCTGATGGAGCCGCTGGTGCTGGCCCGCCTGGTGCAGATGGCCCGCATCCGGCCCGGCGAGCGGGTGCTCGTGGTGGGGTCGGGCACCGGTTACGGCGCGGCGGTCGCCGCCGCGTGCGGCGGCCGCGTCGTGGCGCTGGAGGAAGAGGATGCGCTGACCGCCATCGCGCTGCGGGTGCTGCCGCGGGTGGCGCCGTCCGTGCGCCTGGTGGATGGCCGGCTGTCCGCCGGGTTGCCGTCCGAGGGGCCGTGGGATGCCCTGGTCGTCCAGGGCGCCGTCACCGCCATCCCGGACGGGTTCGCCGACCAGCTGGCCCCGGGCGGCCGCTTGGTCACGGTGGTGTCGGCCGTGGGCGGGGTGGGGGGCCGCATGGTGCTGGCCGAGCCGGTCGCGGCCAAGGGCGGCGCGCGGCTGCGGACGCGCGACATGTTCGACTGCAACACGCCGCTGCTGCCCGGGTTGCGGCCGGCGCCCTCGTTCACGTTCTAGCCAGGGCAGGCAGCCTGGCTGCTTGGCTGACGCAAGCCGCTTGTGGCACACTGGGCCAAGGCACAAGGAGGCCCCGCCCATGCAGACTCGGATCGCGACGGTGTTCGGCCTGGGTGCGGCCTGTTTCGCCACGGCCGCGGCGGCGCAAACGCAGCCGCACACGCTGCAGGAGTCGCTGGTCGCCGCCTACAGCTCCAACCCCACCCTGCTCGCCGCGCGCGCCGCCTTGCGCGCCGTGGACGAGACGGTGCCGCAGGCGTTGGCCGGCTGGCGGCCGGTCGTGTCGTTCACCGGGGAGTACGGCGCGCAGAACGCCGCCGTCAGCGGCAGCACGACCGTGGCCAACAACGGGAACAGCCAGTTCTTCCAGGACACCAAGCCGCTGTACCAGGCCCAGGCGACGATCAACCAGCCGCTTTACCGCGGCGGGCGCACGGAAGCCACGACCCACTCCGCCGAGAACCGCGTGCTCAGCCAGCGCGGGCGCCTGATCGCGACGGAGGAGCTGGTGTTCACCAACGTCATCACCGACTACGTCAACGTCATCCAAACCGCCCAGCTGCTCCAGCTCGACACCAACCAGGAACAGGTGCTGACCAAGCAGCTGCAGGCCACCAACGACCAGTTCCGCGTGGGCGAGATCACCCGGACGAGCGTGGCGCAGGCGGAGGCGGCGCTCGCGGGCGCGCGCTCCACCCGGCAAACCGCGGAAGGCAACGTGCAGGTCGCGCGCGCGGCGTTCCAGCGCGACGTGGGCTTCCTGCCGGACAAGCTGGCCGTCCCGCAGCCGCTCGCCGTGCCGGTCAAGAGCGCCGCGGACGCGGCGCGCATCGCGGGCGCCAACAACCCCACCCTGATCTACACCATGTTCGACGCGGCGGCGTCGAAGGACGCCGTGGACGTGGCCTTTTCGGCGCTCCTGCCGACGGTCAGCGCGATCGGCACGGCCTTCACGACCAACAACGTCTCGTCGCCGATCGCGTCCAAGGGCGTTTCCGGCGTCGTGTCGGCGACCATCCCGATCTACCAGGGCGGCGCCGAGTACGCCGCCGTGCGCCAGGCGCGGCAAACCGAGCAGCAGGCGCGCAAGACGGTGGACGACACCCGCCGCCAGGTGATCCAGGCCGCCATCTCGTCCTGGGAGCAGCTCGTGGCGGCCCGCGCCGCCATCGACAGCACCCGCGCCGCGGTGCGCGCCAACGAGATCGCCCTGGAGGGCACCCAGCGCGAGGCCATCGTGGGCAGCCAGACCGTGCTGGACGTGCTGAACGCGGAGCAAACGCTGCTGCAGTCCCGCTCCACCCTGGTGCAGAACCTGGCGACCTTGGTGACCTCCTCCTACGGCCTGGCGTCGGCCATCGGCCGCCTGACGGCCCGCGACCTCAACCTGAACGTGCCGCTGTACGACGACACCGCGTATTACTCGGCCGTCCATGACCGCCTGTTCGGCACGGGCGACTACGCGCTCAGCCAGCCGGGCCGCTGAGGTGAGCGGCGCAGCGCCGGCGGGGCCAGGGCACGCCGAAGGCGCGGACGCTGGCGGGGCCGACCCGTCCATGGAGGACATCCTGGCGTCCATCCGCCGCATCCTGAACGAGGATGAGCAGCCTGCGGCAGCGGCCGAGACCCCGCCCGACCCGCGGCCCGCAGCCGCCGCGCCGGGTGAGCACGAGGGAGTGCTCATGCTGAACGAGGCCATGCTGGTTTCGCCGCCGGCGGCACCGCCGCCGCCTGCACCGGTCCAGCTTCCCACGTCCCAGCCTCCGCCGCCGGCCCCGCCGCCGGTTGCGGCCGCGCCAGCCAAGCCTGCCTTGCAAGCCGCGCTGAGCGGCTTGCTGGACCCGGGCAGCGCGGCCGCCGCCAAGACCTCGGTGGGCACGCTGCTGCGCACCTTGTCCAGCGAGCGCACGGCGCAGGTGAGCCGCGGCGGCGTCACCATCGAGGACCTGGTGCGGGAGGAGGTGCGGCCGCTGCTGAAGTCCTGGCTCGACCAGCATTTGCCGCCGCTGGTGGAACGGGTGGTCCGCCAGGAGATCGAGCGGCTGACTGGGCCGGCGGCGCCGTAACAGCCTGTGCGGCCTGGCGAACTGGTCAAGGTCGACGAGGGCCGGGCGCTGCGCGGGCTGGGCAGCGAGGACGAGCCGTTCTGCGGCCCGGCTGCGGGCGTCGTGCGCCTGGGCGGATGGCGTTGGTCGGAAAGCTGGAGGGCGATGCTTCACCACATGGTGGCGGTGCAGCCGGATTGACCTGGACAGTTCGCGGCAGCGGCGTCGAACCGATGGCAGCAGTGCTGGCATTGATTTGGACAAGCACATGCCTGACGGGAAGACTGGCCTAAGAGCAGCGAGTTCGTTGCGTGCTCCGAAACCTCGCGGCCTGCGGATCGTGATGGTCGCGGCCAGGATGTCGGAGACTGGTCAAATAAGCAGCGGAACGGGGTGCATGATCTCGCCCGTCTTAACATTTATACTCTGTAGATAGCAGATTGGCTCGCAAATCTTCGCCGCTTTAGCGTCTTGGCGCTACAAACGCCAACAAGGGAGCAGCTACATGGCTAGCGTAATGGACGCGACCGAGACCAACCTGCTGAACGGCGACCAGTCGATGGCCACCGCGGCGATCACGCCGGCGACGATTATTGCTCAGCCGCCTGTCGGGGGGGGGGGCAGCTTCATCGGCGGTTTGGCGCCGTCGCCACTGATCAACTACGACACGGGAGTCACCACGGGCGGCTCGGGAAGTTTAGGCAGCGAAGACGACAACAGCCCTTCTCCTGATCCTGGGTTCGATGTCTATGTCCCTAATCATGCTGCGGACGCCAATTTCCTTAACGACGGGGCATTCTACGGTGGTCGGGGGACTGACCAGTACACCGGCTACCAAGGCGACGGCGGCAATTTCGCCCAAGTCGGCGGGCAGTATGCGGAAAGCTCGGCCTTGGAAGCCTGCTTCGTGGACAATCCATCGGGGCGAAATGCAGCCTCGGCGATCGGGAACGAGGTCGCTGCTGGCCAGACAATGCTGGCCATGGCCCAGACCGTCCAGGCGCTCGATGCCCTCAACAGCGGAGGTGGAATTAGACAAAACGCCGGCGGCAACGTTGCCCTTGGCATGGCTGACTTGGCAGGGCGGGGAGCAATGATCGGCGCCCTCAGTGCTTTGATAACATTCGGTGCCCAGGATTTCATGGTGGGAGGCGGAGTGGCTGCGGTTCTCAACAGCGCCCTGAACCTCGGGCAAGGAGCAGGAGCCAATAGTCTAGCCGCGCAGGGCTTGGCGAAGGTGATTACGAGCGCAGCAACACTAGAGTCCAGCTCGTGGACCTTCGGCCCGCTCAACGCGGACGAACAGACGGCGATGAACGCCATCGACCGAACCATGGTTGGAATGGGCAACGCGATTGCCGAAGTGGGCAACTACGCGACCATCAACGGCTACAATCCTCTGGCGGCCCCCATCCACGCGCCTTTCGGCTCGGCAGCAGTTTACGCCAGCAGCCACGGTGCAGCAGCAACGGCCAGCGATTTCCCGGCGCTGCTGTCGCACCCCTAGAATACGATGCCGAGTCCTAACCCTGCGCAACAGCGGCTGACAAGCTGGCAATGGCTGCTGCTTGCTTTTGTTTTCTTGGGGTCCACCCTGTTCAACTATGAGCAGGGTGGGGGAACCTTGGTTTATGTTTTGGGCAGTTGCGGGGCTTTCCTGTTGCTGGATTACTTCGCGGTATCCGATAAGAAGAATATGGTCCTCGTCCGTGTGTTTCGACTTGATTTCCAGAAGCCCGCGCGGGCTTCATCAATAAAGGTCAAGATGCAGTACCTGACAATCCCGTTCTGCTGTGGGGTGCCTCTGCTGGATTACATCAGAGCCCACGGCTACCCCGAGACGAGCAGCGCCTTGATGTTCTTGTCAATAGCGGCTGGCGCCTACTACGTGCTTCTAAGCAGGAGGTAGGCCTGGCGAACCTTCTGACGGCTGAAAGGGCGCCAGGGCAACCCGGCACCCTTTCTCTTGCCTACGCCAGCCCGCGCTTGGCCGCCACCTTGGCAGGCAGCACCATCTCCACCAGACCGCCCAGCACCGCCCAGCCCACCAGGGTGGTTTTGCCGAACCAGCGCACCACGCCGTCCTGCACGGCGCCAATGCAGGCGAAACCTCCTGGTAAAAGGCCGACCTGACCGTGACGCTGCTGCCGGCCCAGGGCAAGCAAGTGCGAAAGCGGTGGCCATCGAAAGCCAGCCCGTGCAGTCAACCGGCAACCCGGCCTGTGCCGAGCCAACTGGCCGGCAGCACACGGATGCCGGCCCTGCTTAGTCGCCACCGCCACATCCGCCGCATGGACCCGAACACCTTTCCGCTTCTGCCGGCCATGGCACAGGCACGGCTTTGCCATCTCGGCGGCGCGTTCTAGAACCAGCCCATGCTGGAAAAGTCCTTCGATCCCGCCGCCGCCGAGGCCACGCTCTACCAGGCCTGGGAAGCCAGCGGCGCGTTCGCCGCCCGGCCGGGCAGCGGCGCGCAGCCGTACGCCATCATGATCCCGCCGCCCAACGTCACCGGGGCGCTGCACGTCGGCCACGCGCTGGACAACACGTTGCAGGACGTGCTGATCCGCTGGCGGCGGATGCAGGGGCGGGACGCGCTGTGGCAGCCCGGCACCGACCATGCCGGCATCGCGACCCAGATGGTGGTGGAGCGCCAGCTCGCCGCCGCCGGCACGACCCGGCAGGCGCTGGGGCGCGAGGAGTTCGTCCGCCGGGTGTGGGCGTGGAAGGCGGAGTCGGGCGGCGCGATCACCGGGCAGCTGCGCCGGCTCGGCTCCTCGCTCGACTGGGCGCGCGAGCGGTTCACCATGGATGCTGGGCTGTCCGACGCCGTACGAGAAGTGTTCGTCAGCCTGCACCGCCAAGGGCTGATCTACCGCGACCGCCGGCTGGTGAACTGGGACCCCAAGTTCCAGACCGCGATCTCCGACCTGGAGGTGGAAAGCCGCGAGGTGAAGGGCACGCTGTGGTCGATCCGCTACCCGGTGGAAGGCCGAGGGGAAACAGGCGACCAGTGGATCACCGTCGCCACCACCCGGCCGGAAACCATGCTGGGGGACGTGGCAATCGCCGTGCATCCGAGCGATGCGCGCTTCGCCGCCCTGGTGGGCCGCCGGGCGGTGGTGCCGCTGACGGGCCGGCGCATCCCCATCATCGCCGACGACTATTCAGATCCGGAGAAGGGCACCGGCGCGGTCAAGATCACCCCGGCGCACGACTTCAACGACTTCGCCGTGGGCCGCCGCCACGGCCTGCCGATGCCGTCCGTGCTGGACAGCCAGGGCCGCGTCACGCTGGCGGAGCTGGAGCTGGCCGCGGTGCCCGGCGTCGCCGACCCGGCCTGGACCGCGACGCTCGCCGGACAGGACCGGTCCGCCGCCCGCAAGGCGATCGTGGCCGAGCTGGAGCGGCTGGAGCTGCTGGCCGCCGCCGAGCCGCAC
>CAXTNC010000003.1:4548-16479 GCA_964245495.1 uncultured Acetobacteraceae bacterium | reverse complement strand
CGGCTGTGCGAGCTGAACGGCGTGCGGCCTGACCCGTCCTTTGACCCTGCGGCGGTGGGAGGCCCGCTCGCCCGCTGGGTGCTAGACGCGGCGAACAGTGCGGTGGCGGAGGCGAATGCGGCGCTGGAGGCGTTCCGCTTCGACGAGTACGCGGGCGCCTGCTATCGCTTCACCTGGAACACCTTCTGCGACTGGTTCCTGGAGTTCGCCAAACCGTCCTTCGCCGCTGATGCGGAGCTGCGCGCCGCCGCCGCCTACGTGCTGGGGATGCTGCTGCGGCTGCTGCACCCGGCGATGCCGTTCGTCACCGCCACGCTGTGGGGCGGGTTCGGCTTCGGCGAGGCGGCGGAGCTGATCCGCGCGCCCTGGCCGGAGCCGGCGGCCGTGCCGGGCGCGGAAGCGGCGCGGGCCGAACTGGGCTGGCTGGTGCGGCTGGTGGGCGAGGTGCGCGCGGTGCGCTCGGAGATGAACGTGCCGCCCTCCGTGCTGGCGCCGCTGCTGCTGCGCGGGGCGGCGCCGGAGACGCTGGCGCGCGCTGCCCGCTGGTCCGAGGTGATCGGCCGCATGGCGCGGGCGAGCGAGGTGCGGGCGCTGGCCGGCGAGCCGCCGCGCAACAGCGCGCAAATCGGGCTGGACGAGGCGACCGTGGTGCTGCCGCTGGAGGGGCTGATCGACCTGGCGGCCGAGCGCAAGCGGCTGGAGCGTGATTGGGCCAAGGCGCGGGCGGAGGCGGGCAAGGTGGAAGGGAAGCTGAGCCAAGCGGATTTCGTGGCCCGCGCTAAGCCGGAGGTGGTGGAGGAGAACCGGGAGCGGCTGGTTGCTTTCCGGGCGGAGATCATGCGGCTGGAGGCGGCGCTCAAGCGGATCGAGTAATTGTCTTGCTGAAGTCTGCGATATCTATGGTCAGAAACAGCGGAATAGACTTTCTGCCTGACCCGACAGTGTTTCTGTTACTGCCTTACGCCTGTTTGGCAGGTCCGAACCACACTATGTCAGGGATGCTTGGTGAGTGGCCCAAGTCCACCCACTCGGACCGGATGCGATTCATGACGGCGACTCGTTCCTGGTCGGGCCAGGGCCGATAACCGTCCGCGCTGTAAGGCGAGTCGCCGGCGAGCATTCCCCTGGCCAGCAGGCCCTGCACGACCCGCAGCGCTTGCTCCCGGGCGGCATCCACGTCGTCGATCAGGTCCTCAACGGCCTGGGCGATGGCGAACAGGCCGACGATATCTTCGTGCGACTCGGTGTAGAACTCGCCAGCCAGGGTCTGCACTTGCTCGTCGTTCAGGGTTCTCACGGTGTCCTCCCAGGAAACTTCAGCTCGCGTACGCCCAGGCCGGGTACTTTGACGTCGATGGTTGGCGGCCCGCTTTTCGATATCGGACGGATTCCGATGATGCTGCCGTCCGGCAACCTAACTACCTGCCCGACATGCCCGGACGGAGTTATGTCCTGGCCGCCCTTGCCCTTGGTCAGTCGGTCGAACAGCTCGCGAGCCTCTTGCTCGCCGCCTGGCAAGACTCGGACACCAGAACTATTTCCGAGCGTTCCGACGTTCTGACCACCTGGCTTCAGCACGTCAGCCGGAGTTTCGTCTTCCCTAGGCGGCGGAACCGGCACAGCTTCAACGACAGTGGGCAGAGAGGGACCAGAAGGGGTGGGATATGGTTTGCGTAGTGGCGTGCTGGGCCGGGGTAACCCACTTATGATTGCGAGAAGGCCAAGAGCTGCGACGAACGCTCCAACTGGCGCATCCAAGGCGCTGGCCTTCACCACCCCAGGAACATCACCCCTGGACACAGTCTCGACGGCCTGACGGCTGGCGTTGCTGAGGAAGCGTGGCCAGCTATCCACGCCGACCTTCTGGGCGGCTACCGCAAGATCGTTGCCAGCTATGGCCAGGTCGTCATACGTCTGCCCCTCAATCATGCCGCGCGCGGCGCTGCGCAGGCGGTCAACGACCTCGTCGCTGGTGTAGGGGTCGAGGAACTGCGCCCGGAACGCATCACGACTCAACGAGCGCGCGCCATACCAAGCCGCCACGGCGGTTTTCAAGTTGGCGCGGGCCGAGTCGCTGACGGCGCTGTTCCAGCGTCCGCGCTCATTCCGTGGCACGTGCATGATAATGCTGGATGCCGTGTAATCGACGCGCTGGCCGGCGTTGGCCAAGCGGAACAGGTCGTTCGCTCCGCCTGCGCCGTTGCCAGTGTCGATGTCGTCCTTGGGGGAGGTCCCGTTGCCGAAATAGCCGTGGGCTTGGCGTCCTTGGTAGACCCAGCTCTCGTTGAGCGTCATCCGAGATTCTATGTGAGTTCCTGTCACGTTCTCACATTCGGCCCGGCAGTTTCAACGTTTTTCATGCCGAACACGCTGACTCGACCCGTGAGAACTGTCATGTGGCCGCGTCCTGCGTGTTGCCCCTGGACTTGACGAAGCCGATATACGGGTCCTGGCCATCGAAGGCCCTTGCATCGAGAAACTGGCGCCAGGCGCGTCGCTGTTCGCGGCTGAACAACACGGAGTCCGCCACCTTGCTGACCAAACGCTGGGACAAGTCCCGCCTGCCGTCCCGCCACGTGACCGAAGGCCCCGGCCGCGCGCCGCACCGCTCGTACTACTACGCCATGGGCCTGGGGGAGGACGCGATCAACCAGCCCTTCGTGGGCGTCGCCACCTGCTGGAACGAGGCGGCGCCCTGCAACATCGCGCTCTCCCGCCAGGCGCAATCGGTCAAGGCGGGCGTGACGGAAGGCGGCGGCACGCCGCGCGAGTTCACCACCATCACGGTGACGGACGGCATCGCCATGGGGCACCAGGGCATGAAGTCCTCCCTGGTGTCGCGCGAGTGCATCGCCGACTCGGTGGAGCTGACCATGCGCGGCCATTGCTACGATGCGCTGGTGGGGCTGGCCGGGTGCGACAAGTCCTTGCCCGGCATGATGATGGCGATGCTGCGGCTCAACGTGCCCGCCGTGTTCATGTACGGCGGCTCCATCCTGCCGGGGCGGTACAAGGGGCGGGACGTGACGGTGGTGGACGTGTTCGAGGCGGTGGGCCAGCACGCCGCCGGCAACATGACGGACGAGGAGCTGCACGAGCTGGAATGCGTGGCCTGCCCCTCCGCCGGCGCCTGCGGCGGCCAGTTCACCGCCAACACCATGGCCACCGTGTCCGAGGCGATCGGGCTGGCGCTGCCGGGGTCGGCCGGGGCGCCCGCGCCGTACGAGGACCGCGACCGCTGGGCCGCCGAAAGCGGCCGGGCGGTGATGCAATTGGTGGAGCGGAACCTGCGCCCGCGCGACATCTGCACCCGCGAGGCGTTCCACAACGCGGCCGTGGTGGTGGCGGCCACCGGCGGCAGCACCAACGCCGGGCTGCACCTGCCGGCCATGGCGCACGAGGCGGGCATCCGCTTCACCATGGACGACGTGGTGGAGATCTTCCGCCGCACCCCGTACATCGCCGACCTCAAGCCCGGCGGCAAGTACGTGGCGTTCGACGTGCACAAGATCGGCGGCATCCCCGTCATCCTGAAGGCGCTGCTGGACGGCGGGCTGCTGCACGGGGATTGCATCACGGTGACCGGGCGCACCATGGCGGAGAACCTGCGCGAGGTCGTGTTCCCGACCGACCAGGACGTGGTGTACCCGGTGTCCCGCCCGATCACCCCCACCGGCGGCGTGGTCGGCCTGCGCGGCAACCTGGCCCCGGACGGCGCCATCGTGAAGGTGGCAGGCATGGCCCGGCAGCGCTTCGAGGGCACGGCGTTGTGCTTCGATTGCGAGGAGGACGCCTTCGCCGCCGTGCAGGCGCGCGCCTACAAGGCCGGCGACGTGTTCGTGATCCGCTACGAAGGCCCGCGCGGCGGGCCGGGGATGCGCGAGATGCTGAGCACCACCAGCGCCATCTACGGCCAGGGCATGGGCGAGTCGGTGGCGCTGATCACCGATGGCCGCTTCTCCGGCGGCACGCGCGGCTTCTGCGTGGGCCATGTCGGGCCGGAGGCGGCGCTGGGCGGCCCGATCGCGCTGCTGCGGGACGGCGACCGCATCGTGCTGGACGCGGTGGCGGGCACCATGGACGTGCTGCTGTCCGACGCGGAGCTGGCCGAGCGCCGGGCCGCGTGGACGCCGCGGCGGACGGATTACAACAGCGGCGCGATCTGGAAGTTCGCCCAGTTGGTGGGGCCGGCGCACCTCGGCGCGGTGACGCAGCCGGGGGCTGCCGCCGAGACGCACAGCTACCCGGATCAGTAGATCTAGCCAAACATCAGGTCGAGCTGCACCACGATCTCAGGCGCCAGCAGGAGGGCGAGCTGCTCGCCCGCCTGGTGCGCAGCCATCTCGCGGTAGCCGTCCCCGGCCGGCGACCGGTGCGCTTCGAGGACGCGGCGCTTCAGGTCCACGATCCACAGCTCGGCGATGCCCGCCCGGGCGTAGAGCGGCAGCTTCACCGTCCGGTCGAACCGGAGCGAGCTGTCCGCCACCTCGACCAGGAGCAGCACGTCCGCCGGGCCGGGCCGCTCGCCGGTGGCGTAGAAGTCAGCCCGGGCGCGCAGCACGGCGAGGTCGGGCTGCGGCTCGTTCCATTGGTCCAGCCGGACGGGGTTTTGCGGCCAGACGATGGCGGAGTCGGCGCACGCCCTGACCAATGCCCTGGCCAACCCGCTCACAGTGGCAGCGTGGCCTTGCCCAATAGGGGCCATGTTGATCAGCTCTCCATCGATCAGCTCAAGCCTATCGTCCTCGCCGAATATGCCCACCTCGGACATCCGGTAATAATCGCTCACGTCCAGCTTGCGCCGGGTCGGCGCGAGGGCGGCACTATCCATGGCGCATCTCCATCCACCTGGCGTTGAGCTTATCACCGTTGGCGCCGCCCAAGCTACGGCGCCTCCGCCTGCCGCAGCACGTCGATCGGCACCCAGGCTCCGTCGCGCTGCATGTGCCAGAACGTCCAGCCGTTGCAGGACGGCGCGTTCTGCACGGCGGCGCCCACCTTGTGGATCGACCCGGCGTGCGCCCCGCTCACCAGCGTGCCATCCGCGCTGACCGTCGCCACCACCCGGCGCGTGCGGTCCCGCAGCTCCGTGCCGGGCGGCACCACCCCGCGCTCCACGAAGCTGCCGAACGGCACCCGCGGCACGTCCCGCCTGGAGGGCGTCGTGGCGAGGCCGGCCAAGGGCGCTGCCTTCTCGCGCTTCACCCGCGCCATCGCGGCCTCCACGTAGGCCGGATGGCGCTCGATGCCGATGAAGCGCCGCCCGAGCCGCTTGGCCACCGCCGCCGTGGTGCCCGTGCCCAGGAATGGGTCCAGCACGATGTCGTCCGGCGCGGTGGAGGCGAGCAGCACCCGGTGCAGCAGCGCCTCCGGCTTCTGGGTCGGATGCAGCTTCAGGCCGTGCTGGTTGCGCAGCCGCTCCGGCCCGGTGCACAGCGGCAGCAGCCAGTCGCTGCGCATCTGCACGTCGTCGTTCAGCGCCTTCATGGCCTGGTAGTTGAACTTGTGGCGGCTGTCCCGCCCGCGCGCCGCCCAGATCAGCGTCTCGTGCGCGTTGGTGAAGCGCCGGCCGCGGAAGTTGGGCATCGGGTTGGTCTTGCGCCACACCACGTCGTTCAGGATCCAGAAGCCCAGGTCCTGCAGCATGGCGCCGATGCGGAAGATGTTGTGGTAGGCGCCGATCACCCAGATCGTGCCGTCCTTGCGCAGCAGCCGGCGGCACTCCTCCAGCCAGGCGCGGGTGAAGGCGTCATACTCCGCGAAGCCGGCGAACTGGTCCCAGTCGTCGTCCACGCCATCGACCAGGCTGTCGTCCGGGCGGCGCAGCTCGCCGCGCAATTGCAGGTTGTACGGCGGGTCGGCGAACACGCAATGCACCGAAGCGGCCGGCAGCATGGCCATCACCGGCACGCAGTCGCCCCGCAGCACCTGGTCCAGCGGCAGCTCGCGGACGATTTCCACGCGGTCGGGTCTCCTTGGGCGATGGGGCGGCACTCTGGCGGCGCGCCCGAAGCCGCGTCAATCGACGCGCGCCGCGGCTGCCAGGTGCAGCCGCACCGCGCCGAAGGTCGGGCGGTGATGCGGGGTGGGGCCGTGCGACGCGATGGCCGCCCGGTGCGCGGCGGTGCCGTAGCCGGCGTTGGAATGCCAGCCATACTGCGGCCAGCGCGCCGCGAGCCGGGTCATGGCGCGGTCCCGCACCACCTTGGCCGCGATGGAAGCCGCGGCGATCGACAGGCAGAGCGCGTCCCCGCCGATGACGCAGCGGACGGGGCAGGGCAGCGCCGGCGGGCAGTTGCCGTCGACCAGCGCCAGGTCCGGCGGCCGCGGCAGCCGGACGACTGCCCGGCGCATCGCCAGCATGGCGGCGTGCAGGATGTTCAGGCGGGACACCTCGGCAACGGAGGCGGCGCCGATGCCGATCTCGGCCGCGCCGGACGCGAGCAGCGCCGCATAGGCCAGGTCGCGCTGCGCCGGAGCGAGCTTCTTGGAGTCGTCCAGCATGTCGGCCAGCCCAGGCGGCACGCCCGCGGGGAACAGCACGGCCGCGGCGACGACCGGCCCGGCGAGCGGCCCGCGCCCAACCTCGTCCACCCCCGCGACCCGGCCGCCATGCTCCGTCTCCATCGCGTAGTCTGGCATGGCGGGCGGTTTAGGCTGAACCGGGAGGGGGCGGAAGGCTTGCCGGCGCCACGAAGCCCATCCTAGGGCGAGCCTTGCGTGGGAGCAGCTGCGGCAAGCGCAGCATTGCCAAGCTAGAACAAGGACATCTGCTGCTCAGCAAAGCCCCGGATGCTTTGCGGCGGCGAGAACTGCGAGCAGTCAAGCTCGTCCCGCCCCAGCAAGCCGTGCTGGCGGACAGCGCGGGCGAAGCGCCGGGCCAGCAGGTCCGCATAGGCGCCTGAGCCGCTGAACCGGCTGTGGAACCTGCCATCGTTCAGCGCGCCGCCGCGGGTCTGCCGCACCAGGCTGAGCACGTGGCGGGCGCGGTCCGGGACGTGCTGCACCAGCCACGCCTCGAACATCTGCTGCAGCTCAAGCGGCAGGCGCAGCAGGACGTAGCTGGCGGCGTTGGCGCCTGCCTTTGCCGCCGCCTCCAGGATGCGCTCCATCTCGGCGTCGTTCAGCCCCGGGATCATGGGCGCCGCCAGCACGCCGACCGGCACGCCCGCCGACGCCAGGGCGGCGACGGCCGCCAAGCGGCGGGACGGGGCAGGCGCGCGCGGCTCCATCTTGCGGGCCAGGGCTGCATCCAGCGTGGTGACGGACAGCCACACGCGGGCCAGCCCGCGGCCGGCCATGCGTTGCAGGATGTCCACGTCCCGCACCACCCCGGCCGACTTGGTCACGATCGAGAACGGATGGTTGAACCGCTCCAGCACCTCCAGCACCGAGCGGGTCAGCTTGAGCGTGCGCTCCACCGGCTGGTACGGATCGGTGTTGGAGCCGAGCGCCAGCGGCCGGGCGACGTAGCCCGGCCTGCGGAACTCGCGGTCAAGCTGTTCCGCCACATCCGGCTTGAACACCAGCTTGGTCTCGAAATCCAGGCCCGGCGAGTGGCCGAGGTAGGCGTGGCTGGGGCGGGCATAGCAGTAGATGCAGCCGTGCTCGCAGCCGCGATAAGGGTTCACGGCGCGGTCGAAGCCGAGGTCCGGGCTGGCGTTCCAGCTGATGGCGGTGCGGCTGGCATCCCGCTGCAAGGTGGTCGGCAGCGGCGGCAACTGGCAGAACGCCTCCTCCAGCGTGCCCCAGCCGTCGTCGAACGCTTCGGCCCGCAGCTTGTCGCAGCGCACTGCCGGGTTGACTGTGGCGCCCCGGCCGTGGCGGGTGAGCGGGGGCATGGCCGCCTCGGCCGCTTCAGGGACGGGATGGCCGGACCGTGAGGGCAGGGCGGTCGTGAGCATGGCAGCGTTCACCGTCTGTTCAGTGCGAACATGGCGTGACACGAAGGACGGGTCAAGAACAGGATGCGAACTTCGCCGTTGAGCCTGATCGCCCGCAGCGTGCGGCGATTGCTGCCGGACGGGCCGCGGCACACGCGCCAGGAATGGTTGCGCCGCGTCGCGTTCTGGGCCGGCGCGGTGCTGGTGGGCATCGCGGCCCTGCTGTTCGCCTCCCTGGCCGACGGCGCCGGGCGGCTGTTCGCCGGCTTGACGGCCGGGCGTGCCTGGCTGCCGTTCCTGCTGGCGCCGGCCGGCCTGGCGCTCGGCGTCCGGCTCACCCGCACGGTGTTCCCCGGCGCCCAGGGCAGCGGCATCCCCCAGGTGATCGCCTGCCTGCGCATGAAGCGCGCGGACCGGGTGGACGCCACGTTGTCGCTGCGGGTGGCGGGCGGCAAGGTGCTGCTGACGCTGCTGGGCCTGGCGTGCGGCGCGTCGATCGGGCGGGAAGGGCCTACGGTGCAGGTCAGCGCCAGCATCATGCACGCGGTCGGCCGCGCGCTGCGCCTGCCGCGGGAGGACGCCTACCGCGCCATGGTGCTCGGCGGCGGCGCGGCCGGGGTCGCGGCGGCGTTCAACACCCCGCTCGCCGGGGTGGTGTTCGCCATCGAGGAGCTGAGCCACTCCTTCGAGGCGCGCACGTCCGGCACCGTGCTGACCGCCGTCATCATCGCCGGCGTCACCACGGCGGCCAGCATCGGCAACTACAGCTACTTCGGCGTGGCCTCCGCTGAGCTTCCCTGGGGCGTGGGCTGGCTCGCCGTCGTGGCCTGCGGCGTGTGCGGCGGCCTGGCCGGCGGCCTGTTCAGCAGCATCCTGCTGCTGTTCGCCCGCGGCGTGCCGGGCGCCGCGGGCCGCTGGATCGCAGGCCATCCGATCGGGTTCGCCGCCCTGTGCGGCTTGGGCGTGGCTGCAACCGGGTGGCTCAGCCAAGGCGCCACCTACGGGACCGGGTACGCCCAGGCGCGCGGGCTGGTGAACAGCGGCGACGCTCCCGGCAGCTTCTTCCTCCTCAAGCTGGCGGCCACGGTCCTGTCCTACGTGAGCGGCGTGCCCGGCGGCATCTTCGCGCCGTCGCTCGCGGTCGGCTCCGGCTTAGGACACGCCATCGCAGGGCTGCTGCCCGCCGCGCCCGCCGGGGCCGTCGTGCTGCTGGGGATGGTGGCCTACTTCAGCGGCGTGGTGCAGGCGCCGATCACCGCCACCGTGATCGTCATGGAGATGACCGACGACGGCCGGGTCACGGTGCCGCTGATGGCGGCGGCGCTGCTGGCCTTCGCCGTTTCGCGGCTGGTCTGCCCCCGGCCGCTCTACGCCGCGCTGGCAGACCGCATCCTGCACGTGCAGGATGATTAGGCAGGGTCTTCCAGGTGCTCCTGCAGCCGCGGCATCAGCTCCACCAGGTTGCAGGGGCGGTGGCGGCTGTCCAGCTGGGAGAGCAGGATGCCGTCCCAGCCGTCCTTCACGGCGCCCGTGCTGCCCGGCAGGGCGAACAGGTAGGTGCCGCCCGCCACGCCGCCGATGGCGCGGGACTGCATGGTGGAGGTGCCGACCTTGGCGAAGCTGATGGTGCGGAACAGCTCGCCGAATCCCTCGATGCGCTTGTCCATCACGCGCTCGAACGCCTCGGGCGTCACGTCCCGGCCGGTGATGCCGGTGCCGCCGGTGGTGACGACGGCGTCCACCGCCGGGTCGGCGATCCAGCCGCGCAGCCGGCGCTCGATCGCGTCCGCGTCATCCCGCTCGATGGCGCGCTCCGCCAGCACGTGGCCCGCGGCCAGCACCCGGGCGGCCAGGGTGTCGCCGGAGGTGTCGTTCTCCGCCGTGCGGGTGTCCGAGACGGTCAGCACCGCGATGCGGACGGGGAGGAAGCGGCGGGTTTCGTCGATGCCCAAGTCAGGCTCCTTCAGTGCAAGCGGGCGACCTGCTCGCGGCGGCCCGTCCGCGGCTCGAAAACCGGCCAGGCGCCGGCCGCCAGGGTGTCCAGGCTCGGCGCGGGCAGGCGGAGGCGGGCGGCGTAGATCCAGCTGTAGGCCAGCGCGCGCGGCACGAAGGCGCGCGTCTCATCATTGGGGATGCTCTCGATGAACAGCAACGGGTCGTCCGACGCCGGGATGCCATCGGCCATGCGCCCGAAGCTCGTCGGCCCGGCGTTGTAGCTGCCGAGCAAGCGGATGAGGTCGTTGCCCACGCCGTCCATGGCCGCAAGGTACATGACGTAGCTTTGCCCGATGGACAGGTTGGTCGCCGGGTCGTGCAGCCGCCGCGCATAGCGTCCAGATGCCGCGCCGCCATCGCCGCCCATGTAGCTGGCGGTGGCCGGCATGACCTGCATCAGCCCGCGTGCGCCGACGCTTGAGACGGCATCCGGGTCGAAGTTGGATTCCATCCGGGTCAGTGCGTACACCAGCGCCGGGTCGATCCGGAAGCCGCCGGCGGGGCGCAACGCCGGGATCGGGAAGCGGGCGTTGTCGTGCGGCCGGCCTTCCGCCGTCTCGATCAGCCCGGCAAGCTGCGCCGCGAGGTCCATCATCCCGGCCGCTTCGGCCACGCGCAGCATGGCCTCGCTTTGCGCCGGGTCGGCAGCCACCTGCGGCCACAGGCAGCGCAGCTCCGCCTCGGCACGCCGGCCTTGGCCGATTTGCAGCAGGGCGAAGGCGCGGCGCCCGCTCGGGATGGCCATGAGCGCATCGGTGTCCGCGGTGCCCAAAGTCTCGCGGCTTTCCTGCGGGTTGGCGCTCCGCCCCAGCGTGCGGCGGGCGAGCAGGCCATAGAACGTGTGCTGCGAGCGGGCTGCGAGCGCCATCCAAGGGCTGTAGCCGGCCGGGTCACGGTTGCGGAGGTGGGAACGGCCAGCCCAGAACGCCGCCCCGGCGCGCAGGCTGGCCGGGGCGATGTCGGCCCGGTATGCGGCCTCGAACATGGCTTGCGCCTCGCCGTGGCGCTGCATCCGCCATGCGGCGAGGCCGGCCACGTAGCCGCCCAAGCCCACGCGCCCGTCCGACTGGCGGAGCGCCCCGGCCGCGAGCCGGAATGCCAGTTCGTCCCGCCCTTGGGTGAACAGCGCCTGCGCGACTTCCGCACGCAGCTGGCTGCCGTAAAGCGTGTCCAGGCCCCTTGTCCGGCGCAGCAGGCCGAGCGCGCTGTCGGCGTTCCCGGCGCGCGCGCGCTCGTGCACCGTGCGGTCGAGCAGCAGGTTGCGCATCAGGCGGGCATGGGCCGGCTCATCCTCCTCCGGCGGGGCCGCGGCCGGCGAGGCTGGTTCGAGCATCGCCAAGCCGGGCGCGTCTGGCCGCTGGCGCCCGGGAGCGAGCCGGGTCAGCAGCAAGGCATGCACGGCGGACGCATCCGGATGGTCAGGGTACTGCCGGAGCCAGGTCGCCAGCTCGGCGGCGGAGGCGAGCGTGAACCGGCCGAGGTAGCGCTGCGCCAGCGCGTGCCCGTTCAGCAGCGGGTCCGGCGCCGCCGCGATCTCGGCATCCGCTGCGGCCAGGTTGCCGGCAGCCTGCATCGCGAATATGCGGCGGAGCCGGGCGGCGTCGCTCGGGGCGAGCGGCTCGGGCAATGCAGCGCCCGCCAGGCCGTTGCCCACCCGGGGGTTGGCGAAGGCGGTGTCCTCGCTGACGGCTGCGCGCGCGTCTGCCGCCGGCAATGATCCGGCGATGATCGCGGCGCCGGCTACCAGGAACCGGGCGGCGGGAAGACGGGAGAGCTTTTGGCCGACTTCTCGCATGGCGCGGCGGCGCTACACGCTGGGCCAAGCCGGCACAAGCGGCGCGATGGCCCACGATGCGGCGGCATCCCGCAAGTGTCTGGGCCGATGGTGAATACCAAAAGCGTAAACTAAGCGTGAATGAGCTGCGAGGGGCTGATGGCGCGCCGCAGCCGCAGCAGATCAGCCCAAGCCTCGCGCTTGGCGGCGGGGGTGGCCTGGATGTGGGCGGGCGAGGGCAGGGCCAGCAATTGCTGGCGCTGTGCCTGCAATGCGGCA
>CAXTNC010000003.1:0-4538 GCA_964245495.1 uncultured Acetobacteraceae bacterium | reverse complement strand
GGCGAGGGCAGGGCCAGCGCGGGAACGGGGCCTGGCAGGCCAGGAACGGCCAAGTCGTGCCATACGCCGCGCTGCCGCCGTCCGGCTGTGGGCAGCAGGGTGCGGGCGGCAAGCCCGCCCAGGATCACCACCCGGCGCGGCCGCAGCAGCTCCAGGTGGCGGAGCAGGAAAGGCAGGCACAGCTGCACCTCAGGCTCCGCCGGCTTGCGGTCGCCAGGCGGCCGCCACGGCAGCAAGCTGGTGGCCAGGCAAGCCGCGCGGTCCAGCCCGGCCGAGGCGAACATGCGGTCCAGGAACAGGGCGGCCGGCCCGGCGAACGGCACCCCGGCCCGGTCCTCCGCGGCCCCTGGCACGTCCGCGACCAGCACCACGCCGGCGGCCGGGTTTCCGTCGCTGAACACCAGGCTGGTGGCGGTGGCGCGCAGGGCGCAGCCGTCGAACGCAGCCAAGGCGGCTTGCAGCTCCGCCGGCGTGCCTGCCGCGGCGGCAAGCGCCTGCGCCCGGGCCACGCCGGCAGGACCGGCGGGAGGCGCCTGGGCAGCCACCAGGCGGGGCAGGGCCGTCGCGGCACGGGCAGGAACCGCCCGGCGATCGATCGGCTGCTCCGCGAGCGCCTCGTCCGCACCCCATTCCAGCTGCAAGCCCAGGAGCGCCAGATCGTCCATGCAGGCGTTTTGTGCCGCATCCGCGTCCGGCGCGCCACCGCCAAAGCTGGCAGAAACCGCATTTCGCCCTATCTCAAGGCAAAGGAGACAAGCGATGTCCGAGCGTGAGGCGATGGAGTTCGACGTGGTGGTGGTGGGCGCCGGCCCAGCCGGGCTGGCAGCCGCCATCCGCTTGAAGCAGCTTGCGCCGGACGCATCCATCTGCGTGGTGGAGAAGGGCGGCGAGGTTGGCGCGCACATCCTGTCCGGCGCCGTCATCGAGCCGCGGGCGTTGGCCGAGCTGCTGCCGGACTGGCAGGAGCGCGGCGCGCCGCTGACGACCCAGGCCGGCGAGGACCGGTTCATCTATCTGACCGCCAAGCGCGCCATCCGGCTGCCGACGCCGCCGCAGATGCACAACGCCGGCAACTACATCGTCTCCCTCAGCAACGTGGTGCGCTGGCTGGGACAGCAGGCGGAGGGCATGGGGATCGAGATCTATCCCGGCTTCGCCGCGTCCGAGCTGCTGGAAGAGGGCGGGCGCATCGTCGGCATCGCCACCGGGGACATGGGGGTGGAGAAGGGCGGCGGGCACGGCGCCAACTACCAGCGCGGCATGGAGCTGCGCGCGACCTACACCATGTTCGCCGAGGGCTGCCGCGGCTCGCTGTCCAAGAAGCTGATGGAGCGGTTCAAGCTGCGCGACGGCAAGGACCCGCAGACCTACGCGCTGGGCATCAAGGAGCTGTGGGAGATTCCGGCGGACTCGCACAAGCCCGGCCTGATCGAGCACAGCATCGGCTGGCCGCTGGACAGCGCCACCTATGGCGGCTCCTGGCTGTACCACTGGGGCGACCGCCTGGTGTCGTACGGCTTCGTCGTAGGCCTGGACTACGCCAACCCGTGGCTGTCCCCGTTCGGCGAGATGCAGCGGTTCAAGACCCATCCGGCCATGCGCAAGCACTTCGAGGGCGGACGCCGCATCAGCTACGGCGCCCGTGCGCTCAGCGAGGGCGGACTGCAGTCGATCCCGAAGCTGACCTTCCCGGGCGGGCTGCTGATCGGGGACGGCGCCGGGTTCCTGAACGTGCCCAAGATCAAGGGCACGCACACCGCCATGAAGTCCGGCATGGTCGCGGCGGAGGCCGTTGCCGAAGCGCTGGCCGGCAACAAGCCTGACGAGCCGGCCAGCTTCACTGACAAGATGAAGGCGAGTTGGGCGTGGGAGGAGCTGCGCTCCGCCCGCAACGTCCGGCCCGCCTTCGCCAAGTTCGGGCTGTATGGCGGCGTCGCCTATTCGGGACTGGACACCTACGTGCTGCGCGGCAAGGCGCCGTGGACGTTCCACCATCCCCATGCCGACAACGAGACGCTGATGGAGGCGGCCAAGGCCCAGCCCATCGCGTATCCCAAGCCTGACGGCAAGCTGACGTTCGACAAGCTGAGCTCCGTGTTCATCAGCAACACCAACCACGAGGAGAACCAGCCGCCCCACCTCCAGCTGCGCGACCCGGCGCGGTGGAAGGGCGTGAACTGGGACGAGTACCGCAGTCCCGAGTCGCGCTATTGCCCAGCCGGGGTTTACGAGGCGGTGGGCGTGGAGGAAGGCGAGCCGCGGCTGCAGATCAACGCGCAGAACTGCGTCCACTGCAAGACGTGCGACATCAAGGACCCGACGCAGAACATCGACTGGTACGTGCCGGAAGGCGGCGGCGGGCCGAACTATCCCGGGGGCATGTAACGAAGGGCTGGCGCTGGATTTGCCAGGACCGGAACGGTAGGGTCCGCGTCCATGGTTCCTCCGTTTCAGCCCGCCCGCGTTCCTGGCCGCGCCGTCCTGCTCGCCCTGTGCCTGCTTTCCGCCTGCGCCGCGGCGGGTCCGGAGGATGCCGCCGGGCCGGCATCGCGTCCGGTCATCGGCGCATCCGGCGCCATCCTGACGGGCCGGTTCGCCCTTGGCCGCGCGGACGTGGACACGGCGGCCGACGATTTCCTGCGCGCCCTGCGCTCCGACCCGGGCAGCGCCGAGCTGCGGCAGGAGGCGTTCGCGGCTGCCGTGATGGCTGGCCGCCCGCAGGCGTTGGGCCTGGCCCGCCAGTTGCCATCCAACCCGGCGGCTGCGCTGCTGCTGGCCAACATGGACGTGAAATCCGGGGATTGGCGGGCGGCCGAGGCCAGGTTCGCCGGCCTGCCGGGTCAGGGCGCCACGGCGATCTTGCGGCCCCTGCTTCAGGCATGGGCGTTGCGGGGGGCAGGGGCGACGGACAAGGCCCTGGCGACGCTGCGCCCCTTCGTCGAGGGTGCGGGCCACCGCAGCGTGTTCGCGCTGCATGCAGCGTTGATCAACGACCAAGCCGACCGGAAAGCCGAGGCAGCCCGGCTGTACCAGCTGGCGATGGCGGAGGGTCCGCCCGACCTCGAATCCGGCACCATGGAGGCAAGCTGGCAAGCGCGCAGCGGCCAAGCTGCGGAGGCCCGCGCCACGATCCAGGCCATGGTGGATGCCAACCCGGACCTGTCCATCGCCGAGCCAGCGCTGCTGCAATCGGTGGCCAGAGCCAGGGTGGCGAACGCCATGGACGGGGTGGCCGAAGCGTACCTCAGCATGGCCGGCGCCTTGCAGCAGCAGCAGGATGCCTCCGGCCTGTGTTTGCTGCTGCTGCGGTTGGCCCAGGCGCTGCGGCCGGACCTGACGGCCGCACGCCTGCTGTCGGCCGACCTGGAAGCGGACAGCCGGCAATGGGGCGCGGCGGCGGCTGTGCTGGCTCTTGTGCCGTCTGCCGATCCGCTGGCCGCCTTGGTGCAGCTGCGCCAGGCTGGCTATGCCGAACACCAGGGCCACACGGCGGATGCGAAGCGGCAGCTTGAGCGGATGGCGGATCAGTACCCGTCCAGGCCGGAGCCGTTGGCCGCGCTGGCGAGCCTTCAAAGCGCCGACGGGCAATTTGACGGCGCTGCGGCGACATATGGGCACGCCATCGCCCGGCTGCGCCAGCCCGGGCGGCAGGACTGGACGTTGTTCTACCAGCAAGGCTTGGCCTACGACCGCGCGCATGACTGGCCGCGCGCGGAGGCCGGTTTCCTGCGCGCGCTGGAGCTGTCGCCGGACCAGCCCTCCGTGCTGAACTACCTGGGCTACGCTTGGACGGAGCAGAACCGCAACCTGGCCCGGGCGCAGCAGATGCTTGAGCGCGCCGTTGCGCAGCAGCCCAACGACGGCTCGGTCGTGGACAGCTTAGGCTGGGCCTTGCTGCGGCAAGGCGACCAGGCGGGCGCGGTGCACATGCTGGAGCGCGCGGTCGAGCTGTCGCCGGAGGACTCGGCCATCAACGGCCATCTGGGCGACGCCTACCTGGCTGCCGGCCGGCGGCCGGAAGCCGAGACGCAGTGGCGCCGCGCGCTGGTCCTCCATCCGGACCCGCGGGACGAGAAGGCGCTGCAAGCCAAGCTCGACGGCGCCGGGCCGTCCGCCACGGCGGCGCGCCGGGTCGAGTGAGCAGGCTGACGGAGCCGGCGCCGGCCAAGGTCAACCTGAGCCTGGCGGTGACGGGGCGGCGTGCCGACGGGTACCACCTGCTGGACAGCCTGGTGGCGTTCGGCCCGGCGACCGACGTGCTGCATGCCAGCCCGGCGCCCGACTTGTCCTTGACGCTTCAGGGGCCGTTCGCGGCCGGCCTGGCGGCGGAGCCGGACAACCTGGTGCTGCGCGCCGCCCGCGCCCTGGCGGCCTGGGCGGGCCGCCCTGCCCAGGCCGCGCTGGTGCTGGAGAAGCACCTGCCGGTGGCGTCCGGCATCGGCGGCGGGTCGGCGGACGCTGCGGCGGCGCTGCGGGTGCTGTGCCGGCTGTGGCGGGTGCCGCCCGGCGCTGACGTGCTGGGCGCCATGGCCTTGCGG
>CAXTNC010000002.1:30670-41774 GCA_964245495.1 uncultured Acetobacteraceae bacterium | reverse complement strand
CCCGCCGCACCAGCCCCGCCGCCGCCCGGGCGGCGAGCAGGGGCGCTGCGGCGTCCAGCGCCTGTTCCGCCGCCGCCAGCCATTCCGCCACCGCCGCCGCGGGCAGCCCGGCCGCCAGCGCCGCGCGGGCGCTGCCCTCGGCGTTGCGGCGGGGGTGGCCGGGATCGTGGCCCCAGGCCGGCGGGCGGCTGGCATGGTCGGCCGCCACCATGTCGCCCAGCGCGTCGAGCAGGCCGGCGTCAAGCCCGGCCTTGGCCCGCTCGACCAGGAAATCGGCCCGCGGGATGGGCGCCATGCGCAGCACCCAGTCCACCACGCGGCCGGCCCCGCCGATCTCCAGCCCGCCCGGGCACCGGGTGACCGGCGCCACGTCCCGGTACAGCCCGGGGGCGGAGGGCGCGTTCAGCTCCAGCTCGCGCCGCAGGAAGCGCCGCCGGGCGTCGGGCGCCGTGAAGTCCAGGAAGTCCAGCCGCACGGCCCGCTTCAGCTTCCAGGCGGTGTCGGCGCCGACGAACACGGCGGCGCACTGCGTTTCCTGCGGCGGCGCTCCGGCCAGACCTTGCAGGAAGCCCCAAACCTCCCGCTGATCAGGGATACAGCGCCTCCGACGCCCAGCCCTCGCCCTCGCGCCGGTAGACCCGGCGGTCATGCAGGCGGAACGGCATGTCCTGCCAGAACTCCATCGCTTCCGGACGCACCCGGCAGCCGGACCAGTGCGCCGGGCGCGGGATGCTGTCGCCGGGGTGGCGCACGTCGTGCTCGGCCACGCGCCGCTCCAGCAGGGCGCGGTCCGGCAGCGGGCGGGACTGGTCGGAGGCGATGGCGCCCAGGCGGGAGATGCGGGCGCGGCTGGCGAAGTACTCGTCCGCCTCCGCCGCCGTCACCGGCAGCGCCGGGCCTTCCACCCGCACCTGGCGGCGCAGGGTCTTCCAGTGGAACAGCAGGGCTACGCGCGGGTTGGCGGCCAGCTCGCCGCCTTTGCGGCTTTGCAGGTTGGTGTAGAACACGAAGCCCTGCGCATCGACGCCCTTGAGCAGCACCATGCGCAGGGAAGGCCGCCCATCCGGCGTGGCGGTCGCCAGCGCCACCGCGTTCGGATCGTTCGGCTCCGTGCCGGCGGCCTCCGCCAGCCAGTCCTGGAACAGGCCGATCGGGTCGGCCACGGCGGGCATCGCGGCTGATGGCATGGACGTGTCGGGCATGGCGCAACCTTTCTGCATCAACACTGTGGGGCGGACCGGGCGGTTCGCCAAGCCGCTGCTTCCCTTGCCCCGCCGCCTGTGCCACCACCGCCGGCACGACAGGAACCCAGGGTAGAACGCCATGCCGGACACCAGCCTGCGGACCAAGCCCGCGACCGGGAGCTTGATGGCGGGCAAGCGCGGCCTGGTCATGGGCGTCGCCAACGACCACTCGGTCGCCTGGGGCATCGCCGCCGCGTGCGCGGCCCAGGGGGCGGAGATCGCCTTCACCTACCAGGGGGACTCGCAGGAGAAGCGGGTCCGCCCCCTGGCCGAAAGCGTCGGCGGCTCGCTGGTGCTGCCGTGCGACGTGGGCGACGACGCCAGCATGGACGCCGCCTTCGCCCAGGTGCGGCAGGAGTGGGGCGAGCTGGACTTCCTGGTCCACTCGATCGGCTGGGCGGACAAGGCGTTCCTGCGCGGCCGCTACATGGACACGCCGCGGCAGGCCTTCCTCACCGCGCTCGACATCTCCTGCTACTCGTTCACCGCCGTCTGCGCCCGCGCCGTGCCGATGATGCGCCCGGGCGGCTCCCTGCTGACCATGACCTATCTCGGGGCCGAGCGGGTGATGCCGCACTACAACGTCATGGGGGTCGCCAAGGCGGCGCTGGAGGCCTCCGTGCGCTACCTGGCGGCGGATTTGGGCGGGCAAGGCATCCGGGTGAACGCGATCAGCGCCGGGCCGATCAAGACGCTGGCGGCCAGCGGCATCGGCGACTTCCGCTACATCCTCAAGTGGAACCAGCACAACGCGCCGCTGGAGCGCAACACCACCATCGAGGAAGTGGGAGGGGCGGCGCTCTACCTGCTGTCGGACCTGTCCTCCGGCGTCACCGGGGAGGTGCACCACGTGGACAGCGGCTACCACACCGTGGGCATGAAGAATCCCAAGGCGCCGGACATCGCCGTGGCCGGTTCGGAGTGACGCCGCCGGGTGATCTCACCCGTTTGTGAATGGGGCGCGGCCTCGCGCGTCCCCTAGTTTGCACCGCAATGAACAACTCCGATGAGCAGATCGACGCTGCGGCGCTTCAGGCCTTTGTAGAGGGCTTCGGCGCGCGTGCCTGGTCGGAACGCTTGGCGGAGCTGGAACAAGCGGCCTCCTGCCCCACGCGGCTGGGCCGGACCGTGCTGCAGCGCCACGCGGTCGAGCTGACGATCAACCGCTGGCGCGTTGCCGGGCGCAACCGCCCGCCCAGCCCGGCCGAGCGCCGCATCTCCAGCCTGGCCGCCGATGCCAGCCGCCTGTTCGACGCCCTGCCCGCCCCCGGCCGCGACCGGCTGCGCTTGCAGCTGCGCAAGGCCGCGATGGGGGACAACACGCTGATCCCGCCCTTCCACCTCCTGCGGATCGCCGCCTTGCAGCGCGCCCGCGGCTTCGACGTGGCATTCACCGGGCTGGAGGACGAGACCAGCTTCGACCTGCTGCTGCACCGCTCCGGCCAGGAGGCGGAGGTCGTGTGCGACGTCGTTTCCGCCGAGGACGGGCGCGAGGTGCACCGCGGCGCATGGTCCCGCCTGTGCGACCGGGTGGACCCGGACCTGCAAGCCTGGCTTGCCAACCATCCCGGCCGCTACCTGCTGAAGATGACGCTGCCGCAGGGGCTGAAGCATTTGCCGGAGGGCGACGCGCTGGGGGCGCTGCACAGCCGCATCACTGCCATGCTGTCCTCCATGCGCCGGGCCGACCACGACGAGGCGGCCGTGCTGCGGCTCGACCCGTTGATGCTGGCGGCCTCCCAGGCGGACGAGCTGGGCCTCATGCCGCGGCTGCGCCGCGAGTTCGGGCCGGAGGCGCACCTGGCCGTCACCACCGCCGAGCGCAGCACCTTCGTGATGGCGGCCCGCGCCGGGCAGGAGAACGAGATCGCCGCCGCCATCCGCCGCCGGATGGCCGCAGTCGCCCCGGCCCGGCTGAGCGGCACGCGCCCCGGCATCCTGGCCATGTTCATCGAGGACACGGACAAGGCGGAATGGCGGCTGCTGCGCGAGCGGATGGACCTGGAAGGCGAGGCGCGGCAGTTCCTCACCAACCCGGGGGCGCGCGCCGTCGTCGCCGTGACGTGCGCGTCCCGGGTGGAGATGTTCGGCATGGCCTGCCCGGACGCGGCGCCGGACGGCGAGCTGCGCTTCCGCAACCCCTCGCACCCGGCCGCCAAGGCCGCTGCCCTGGCGCCCGCCGTCACCTCCTCGATCTGACACCTTCGTGAGCCAAGGTTTTGCCCCTTCCAGGCGAGCGCCCGCCTCACGTTATGTTGCAGGGCAGCAATATGGTGGAACGATGCGCGACGCCGAGCATGACGGGAAGCTGGACGAGCTGGACCGCATCCTGAACGACCCGGACAGCAAGATGGAGCCGGAGCGCGTCTGGTCCCTGCTGGCGGAAATCTCGCAGCAGGCGGCGCAAGCGCCAGGCGGCTGCCCTGGACCTGCCCAGGGATAGCGTCCCTTGCGGCAGTCCGCACGGAGGATGGCCCAGCGCTGACGCAAGAAGCCGCGCCCATGCCGGACGGGGCCAACAGGACGGGTCAGTTGCGGCAGGCCGACGCAGCAGGTCAAGCGCTCCCTCCGTCAATGGAAACAGCAGAGCTGCACCATGCGGCCAATCTGACGATGCAACAAACCGGGGGCTGGCCAAGACGTTTGCCGCCTGCTCGTGAATCAAGACGAGCAGCAACAGTTCGCGGAGCGTAAAATGGCAGCAACACCGAGCAACCTCAAGGAAATCTACACTGCGGACCTGCGGGACCTCTGGTCAGCCAACGACCAGATGCAGAAGATGATACAAGCCTTCAGCGAGAAGGCGACGGACCCGAAGCTGAAGCAGCTGTTCGAGCAATCCGTTTCCGGCATCAGCCAGCACACGCAGGCGCTGCGCCAGATGGCAGACGCGGACACCCCCAGCCCGTGCCCAGGGATGCAGGGATTGATCCAGGAGGCCACGCAGCATGCCTTGGAGTCCGACCTGTCGCCCAAGCTGCGCGATTTGGAAATGATCGCTCAGTACCAGCGCATGTCGCATTACGGCCTTGCCGGCTTCGGCACGGTTGCCGCCTACGCCGAGGCGCTGGGGATGACCGAGCAAGCCAACAAGCTGAAGTCGATCGTCTCGAACATCTACAAGTCCGATGAGTATTCCAGCAGCCTGGCGGAAGGCGCGCAGAAGGCAGCCCTTCAAGGCTGACGAGGCGTTGGGGTCGGCGTTTGCCGGCCCTGATCGCTGCGCCGGGGCAACGCCGCCCGCGCACGCCATGACCAGGCATTGCCGTGCGGCCGCCCTTTCCACGCCAGAGACGGCTGAAAAAGCGAGTCAGCTCTTGCCCGGGCCAGCATCCGGACCTTTCAGGGCATCCTCCATCTCGGCCCACTCGCGTTTGCTGAGGCCGCTGCCGGCCTGGTCCACGGTTTCGCCGGCCAACCTGCGTTGCAGCACGGCCAGCATCCCGGCCGAGAACGTCACGGCGCCGGTGCGGTAGTCCTTGAATGCCTCGTAGGTCGCCGGCACCCAGGCCGCGACCGTCGCCAGCATGGCCTCGGCGTACGCGCGTATCTCGTGCTGGGCGTGCACATCAGCCCGCAGGGACAGGAAACCGAGCAGGTTGTGCAGGTCCGCCTTCCAGTACCATTGGGTGTAGGTGTTGAGCGTCAGGTTCATCCGCGCCAGCTCCCGCGCCAGGCCCTGGCGCGCCGGGTCGGCAGCGTCCTCGTTCAGCATCCAGGCGTAGCCGTCATGGGCGCGTCCGGCGTCCGTGCGCAGCAGGTCCAGCACGGCCGCCGCCTCGTCGCCCTGCAGCACCGCGCCGCGGCCCTGGCGGTTGCTGTCGGACTGCGCCGCCAGGTGCTCGGGCGCCGGGATGTAGAACTCCCGGTCCATCACGGAGTAGCGGGCGGAGTACTCGTTCACGTTGGCGGTGCGGTGGCGTATCCATTGCCGGGCCACGAAGATCGGCAGCTTCACGTGGTACTTGATCTCGCACATCTCGAACGGCGTGGAATGCCGGTGGCGCATCAGGTAGCGGATCAGCCCGGCGTCCTCGCTCACCCGCTTGGTGCCCCGGCCGTAGGACACGCGGGCCGCCTGCACCACCGCCGCGTCGTCTCCCATGTAGTCGATCACCCGGACGAAGCCGTGGTCCAGCACGGGGACCGCCTGGTACAGCATCGCCTCCAGCGCCGGCACGGTGGCGCGCAGGGTGGGCTGGGGCGCGCTGCGGAGGTCGGCGATGGCCTGGGCTTGCTCGGGCGAGATCGGCATGGTTTCCCCCTACCATTTCGCCTCGCATTCGCCTATATGACGCAGGCTGGCTTGCCAGATATGGCGATAAACGATGTGTGGAATAATTGTTGTGGACCCGGGGGCGGTACCCGGCGTCTCCACCACCGCAGGGTGGGCGCGGGGACGAAACAGGCTCGACACGCATGGTAAAGACACGTTTTTTGCTCGGCATTGCACCGCCGTCATCGGGCTACATCACAGATGCCAATGACAATCATGAGGCATTCGCAGTCGCAGCGTAAGTTGCGATAGACGCGGCACGGGGGGCGCCGGGCAACAGAAGCCCCCCACTTTCACCCAGGGAGGCCCAAGGAAGCGATGATGCAAGCAATCTCGGTGCTGGACCTGGCCCCCGTGCCTGAAGGCTCCACCCCGGCGGATGCGCTGCGCAACGCGCTCGGCCTCGCCCAACACGCCGAACGCCTGGGCTATCGCCGCTACTGGCTGGCTGAGCACCACAACATGGTCGGCATCGCCAGCGCCGCCACCGCCGTCACCGTGGGCTACGTCGCCGGCGGCACCAGCGCCATCCGCGTCGGCGCCGGCGGCATCATGCTGCCGAACCACGCGCCCCTCATCGTCGCCGAGCAGTTCGGCACCCTCGCCACCCTCTACCCCGGCCGCATCGACCTCGGCCTCGGCCGTGCCCCCGGCAGCGACGGCGCCACCCAGCGCGCCCTGCGGCGGGACCCGGACGCCGCTGACCGCTTCCCGGAGGACGTGGCGGAGCTGCAAGCCCTGCTCGGCCCGGTGCAGCCCGGCCAGCGGGTGCAGGCCGTGCCCGGCGGCGGCACGCAGGTGCCGCTGTGGATCCTCGGCTCCTCGCTGTACGGCGCGCAGGTGGCGGCGCATTTCGGCCTGCCCTACGCCTTTGCCTCCCACTTCGCCCCGGCCGCGCTGGAGCAGGCGCTGCACGTTTACCGCGTCCGCTTCCGCCCTTCCGCGCAGCTCTCCCAGCCGCACGCCATGGTCGGCGTGAACGTGGTTGCCGCCGCCACCGACGCCGAGGCGCGCCGCCTGTTCACCTCCACGCAGCAGGCCTTCACCGGCATGATCCGCGGCGCCCGCGGCAAGCTGCCGCCGCCGATCGACGACATCGGAGCCTTCTGGTCGCCGCAGGAGCGGGCGCAAGTGTCGGACATGCTGGCCTGCTCCGTCGTCGGTTCCGCCGAGACGGTGCGCCAGGGCCTGGCCGGGCTGCTGGACCGCACGGGGGCCGACGAGCTGCTGGTCGCCGCCGCGGTGCACGACCACGCCGCCCGGCTGCGCTCCTACGAGGTGCTGGCCGAAGTCGCCCCTGGCCTGGCGCCGCAGCGGCTCGCCGCATGAGCGGCCTGCCGCCCGACAGCAAGCTCACCGCCAGCAAGCAGGCCTGGGCGGAACAGGGCCGCTTCCTCACCGGCCGCACCGCCCGCCCGGCGGAGGACCGTCTGCCCCCCGGCCAGCACGTGGTGCGGGACTGGCCGGTGCTGGACCTCGGCGTGCACCCCCGCATCGACCCGGCTCGCTGGACACTGCGCGTGTTCGGCGCGGTGGAGGAAGCGCTGACCTGGGACTGGGCTGCCTACCAGGCGCAGCCGCAGGTGCACGAGGTGAGCGACATCCACTGCGTCACCACCTGGTCGCGCTACGACAACGCCTGGGAGGGCGTGTCCACCCGCACCCTGCTGGACGCGGTGCGGCCTCTGCCGAGCGCCAGCTTCGTGGTGCTGCACAGCCAGGACGGCTACGTGACCAACCTGCCGCTGGCCGACTTCGCAGCGGCGGACGCGCTGCTGGCCCACTCCTGGGAGGGCAAGCCGCTGACCATCGAGCATGGCGGCCCGGTGCGGCTGGTGGCGCCGCACCTGTACCTCTGGAAGAGCGCCAAGTGGCTGCAACGCATCGAGTTCGTGACCGCGGACAGACCGGGTTTCTGGGAAACCCGCGGCTACCATGACCGCGGCGACCCGTGGGCGGAGCAGCGCTACTCGGAATAGCCTTGCCGACCATCGCCATAGCTCGCCCCACCCCTACCGTCGTCCCTCCGCAGCCTTTCCACGTGCGAAGCGCGCACGCGGAACCTTTGGCTGCTCCGCCCGGACTTGATCCGGGCACCCAGGCGGCTGCAACACCGGCAGCAGTCGAGCGCACCGGCATAGGCCGGCGATTGCGGCAATCCCGTGGATGACCGGGTCACAGCCACGGGCACTTGATATCATGCTTTCCATTGGTCCCGCCGCGTTGCTCCTGGCGGGCATCCTTGACGCGGCATAAGCGCCCGAACTGAACCTCTCCGTCAGGCAAGGCACCCCAGCGCCGTCAGCAACGCGGCATCGCCCTGCCGCGCCACCTCGGCCGCGCTCACCCCTTCCTCATCCTGCCGGTCCGGGTCCGCGCCGTGCATCACCAGCAGCGCCGCCATCTCCGCCCGGCCGAACATCGCGGCATACAGTAGCGGCGTCCGCCCCGCCTCGTCCGGCGCGTCCACCGCCGCCCCCGCGTCGAGCAACTGGCGCGCGATGCCGCAATGCCCCTTGAACGCGGCGCCGGACAGCGCCGTGCTGCCCTTGGCGTCCGCCGCGTCCACGGCCGCGCCCGCCCGCAGCAGCAGCGCCACCGCGCCCGCCTGGCCGTGGTAGCTGGCCATGATGAGCGGCGTGAAGCTGCGCGCGTCGGGCTGGTCCACCGGCGCGCCGCCGTCCAGCAGGGCGGCCAGGCGCGGGAGGTCGCCCTCCCGCGCCGCGGCGTGCAGCTCGGCGGGGCGGATCGCCAGCGCCGTCACTTGACGGTTTGCACCACCGCGAAGCCCTCGAACTCGGGATGCCCCAGGTACATCACCCGGTTGTCCCCGGCGTTGGCGTGCGCGGCGCGGAACGCCTCCGAGCGGGTCCAGCCCTCGAACGCCGCGTGGTCGGTCCACACCGTGTGGGAGGAGTACAGCACGTGGTCCTCCTTCTGCGGCCCGCGCAGCAGATGGAACTCGACGAAGCCGGGCACCGAGTGCAGGTGGCTGTCCCGGTTGACCCACATCGCCTCGAAGGCGTCCTCCGACCCGGGGGCGACTTTGAAACGGTTCATCGCGATGTACATCCGTGGCTCCTTTGCCGTGACCTTGCCATATTAGCATGGTGTCGTGGCAGGGGATGGCCACCGCCCGAGCCGCAGGGTTTTGCGCGGCGGATGCGTCCCGCGCTATCACGCCGCGAAAAGATCGAGCGATCCCCATGGAAGACGACGACACGCCCCCGGCCCGGCCACACAGCCTGCTGCCGTATGAACTCTGGGCGCAAGAGGCGATGCGCGGCGTGGCGGTCCGCGCCCTGCGGCACGCCGCGGCCGAGGGCATGCCGGGCGAGCACCACTTCTACGTCAGCTTCCGCACCAGCCACCCGGGCGTGTCCGTGCCGCCCCGGCTGCTGGCGCAGTACCCGGAGGAGATGACGATCGTGCTGCAGCACCAGTTCTGGGACCTGCACGTGGACGAGGCTGCCGGGTCGTTCAGCGTGGGGCTGTCATTCGGCGGGGTGGCGAGCACCCTGCTGGTGCCGTTCGCCGCGCTGACCGCCTTCGCCGACCCGCATGCCCAGTTCGGCGTGCGCTTCCCTGCCCCCTCCGCTGAGGCGGCAGCGGACGAGGAGGAGGCGCCGGAGCCGGAACCGGCCGAGCCGGCGGAGAAGCCGCAGGTCGTGAGCCTGGACGCGTTCCGCAAGCGCAAGGACTAAGGCGGCGCTGGCCGGTTCAACCGAGGCAGCCAGCGTCCTGCTGCCTTCGCTCAACCCGGGATGGCGGGCAGGCGCGGCCCTCAAGCCCGCTCGGCCTCGATGCGCTCCCAGATCGCCACGCTCAAGTCCGGGCCGCCGAAGCGCGCCACCTCCTGCAAGCCGGTGGGGGAGGTGACGTTGATCTCCGTCAGCCAGTCGCCGATCACGTCGATGCCGGTGAACAGCAGGCCCTTCTCGCGCAAGGTAGGGCCGATGCGGGCGCAGATCTCGCGGTCCCGCGCCGTCAGCCCCGCCGCTTCCGCCCGGCCGCCCACGTGCATGTTGGACCGGGCCTCGCCCTCCGCCGGCACGCGGTTGATCGCGCCCAGCGGCTCGCCGTCGATCAGGATCACCCGCTTGTCTCCCCGTCGCACCGCCGGCTCGTAGCGCTGCACCATCAGCGGCTCGCGGGAGCGCGCCCAGTGCATCTCCAGCAGGGAGGCCAGGTTCTCGTCGCCCTCGCGGATGCGGAACACCCCTGCCCCGCCGTTGCCGAACAGCGGCTTGACCACGATGTCCTTATGCTCTGCCCGGAAGAAACGGATCGCCTCGGCGTCCCAGGTGACGAGCGTGGGCGGCATCAGCTCGGGGAAGTGCGTCACCATCAGCTTCTCCGGCGCGTCGCGCACGCTCGCCGGGTCGTTGACCACCAGGGTGCGGGGGTGGATGTGCTCCAGCATGTGGGTGGCGGTGATGTAGGCCATGTCGAACGGCGGGTCCTGCCGCATCAGCACCACGTCCATGCTGCCCAGGTCGAGCCGGAGCGCGTCGCCGAACGTGAAATGCGCGCCCTGCGCCCGCTGCACCGTCACCGGGCGGGCGAGCGCGGTCAGCCGCTCCGCCCGCCTGCCATCCGGCCCTCCTTCCGGCGAGTCCCTGCCTTCCGCGAGGCTCATGCCGCGCACGTCGTAGTGCCACAGCGCGTGGCCGCGTTTCTGGGCTTCCAGCATCAGCGCGAAGGTGGAGTCCGCGTGGATGTTCACGGTTTCGATCGGGTCCATCTGGACGGCGACCCTGAGAGGCCGGATCATGGGCGGTCGAGGCATGGCGGGCATCCCGGCTGTGGCGCGGAACACGTAGCAGATTGCTTGAAGCAGGGAACGGGATGGCTTCCGCCTCGTTATGGCGCGACGACTGACGATGCACGAGAGGAATGGTTATGCGATCGACCTTTGCTGCGGCCCTGCTCGCCGTGGCCATGACTGGTTCCGCTTTCGCCCAAGGCACGGCGCCGACGACGAACAGCGGCACAGGGCTGAGTTCGCCCAACTCGCCCGTGAACACGACGCCGGACGCGACCACGACCGCGCCGAGCGCCGTGCAAACGAAGAACACGGCGCACCGCACGGGCAAGGCGCCCGTGCCGGGCCGCAACAGCTTCACGATGAACGAAGCGGCGGCGCGCATCACGCGGGCCGGCTACACGGCGGTGACCGGCCTCAAGAAGGACGGCCAAGGCGTCTGGCGCGGCCAGGCCACCAAGGACGGCAGCCCGGTCGCTGTTTCGCTGGACTACCAGGGCAACGTGACCGGCCAGTAGAACCAGCCAACCAACGGCCACAATCATCGGAAGGGACAGCGCCATGCGCACCATCGCCCATCTTTACGACAGCTACGAGTCCGCGCAGACCGTCGTGACTGAACTGGAAAGCGCCGGCTTCTCGCATGACCAGGTCAGCATCGTGGCCAACCAGGGCACCTCGCCCAGCGCCACGACGGGCACCGCGACGACGGCCGGCACAACCGGAGGCATGAGCGGAGCCGTCGGCCCGTCCGTGGCAGCTGAGCCGGCCGCCACGGGCGCGGGCACCGGGGCCTCCGTCGGCACGCTTCTTGGCGGC
>CAXTNC010000002.1:0-30660 GCA_964245495.1 uncultured Acetobacteraceae bacterium | reverse complement strand
GCGCTGGCGGCGCTCTCACCGCGCCACGCGCCGCTGCTGGCCGGCATCGGCGCCTTGGCGATCCCGGGCGTCGGCCCCGTCGTGGCGGCCGGCTGGCTGATCGCCACGTTGACCGGCGCTGGCGCTGGCGCGGCGGCGGGCGGCCTGCTCGGCTCGCTGACCGGCGCAGGCGTGTCGGAGGAGAACGCCAACGTCTACACGGAAGGCGTCCGCCGCGGCAGCACCCTGGTCACCGTGCGGGCCGAGGACGCGCAGGCGGCGCAGGCGGAGACGATCATGCAGCGCTACCACCCGGTCGACATCGCCCAGCGCGGCGCGGACTACCGCTCCACGGGCGACTGGTCGCGTTTCGACGAAACGCGCGGCGGCATGACGGCCGAGGAGCTGCAGGCCGAGCGGACGCGCGTCGGCGCCCGCACCGGCATCTGACACTGAAGCCGCCTGGGCGTCGCGTGCGCCCGGGCGGCTGGCTGTCCGCAGGACATTCCCATGACCATGACGGCGCACGCCATCCCGATCCTGTCGGACAACTACTGCTGGCTGCTGCGCGACTCCGGCTCTGACTTCATCGCCATCGTCGATCCAGCCGAGGAAGGCCCGGTCGTGGACGCCATCGAGGCCGGCGGCGGCAGGCTGGACTGCATCCTGCTCACCCATCACCACGACGACCACATCGCCGCCGTGGGGCCCGTGCAGGCGCGCTACGGCGCCACGGTCATCGGCGCGGCCGCCGATGCCCGCCGGCTGCCCAGGCTCGACCGCGCCGTGCGTGAGGGCGACGTGGTGCCGCTTGGCAGCGCCTCAGCCCGGGTGATCGACACGCCGGGCCACACGATCGGGCACATCTCGTACTTCGTCGAACCCGGCGCGGTGCTGCTATGCGGCGACACGCTGTTTAGCCTGGGCTGCGGCCGGCTGCTGGAAGGCACGGCTGCGGACATGTTCGCCAGCCTGCGCAAGCTGGCGGCCCTGCCGACTGAGGCGCTGGTCTGCTGCGGCCACGAATACACCCAAAGCAACGCCCGCTTCGCCATGACGGAGGAGCCGGACAATCCCAGCCTGCGCCGCCGCGCCGCCGAGGTGGACGCGGCCCGCAAGGCCGGGCAGGCCACCGTGCCGTCCCGGCTCGGGGCCGAGCTGGCGGAAAACCCGTTCCTGCACGCTGCGGATGCGGCGGCCCTGGGCGCCATGCGGACCCGCAAGGACCATTTCCGGTGAAGCTGTTCTGTTCCCCCTTCAGCCCGTTCGCCCGCAAGGTGATGGCCTGCGCGGTGGCGCGCGGGATCGACGGGCAGATCACCCTCGTGGCCACCACGGGCGAGCACCCGGACCTGGTCGCCGTCAATCCGCTTGGCAAGTTGCCCTGCCTCGTCACGGAGGACGGCACCGCGCTGTACGACAGCCGGGTCATCTGCGAGTTCCTGGACAGCGTGGGCGAGGTGTTTCCCATGTTTCCCGCCCATGGCGCACGCTTCCGCGCCCTGCGGTTCCAGGCGCTGGCGGACGGGATCGCGGACGCGGCGGTGCTGCGCCGCGGCGAGCAGGCCCGGCCGGCGGAAGCGGCACGGGAGGATGTCATGAAGGTGCAGCGGGCCAAGATCACCCGGGCGCTCGCCGTGCTGGAGGCGGATGTCCTGGCGGCCCACGTGGACATCGGCACGATCGCCGTCGCGTGCGCGCTGGGCTACCTCGACCTGCGCTATGCCGACGAGCCTTGGCGGGACGGCCATCCCAAGCTGGCCGCCTGGCATGAGGCCATGGCGCAGCATCCGTGCATGACAGCCACCGAACCGGGCTAGCCGGACCTGGCATCCCGGCGCCGCCGGTTCCTTCTGCGCCACGGCTGGCCGGGATGGGGATGCCGGCGTCCTTGTTCAGCTCTCCTGCTTGGGAGCCGGGCCGCGCGTGGTGTCCGTCCCGTCCACGGGCGGCAGCTTGACCGTGCCGCCGCCGGCGGCGGCCTCGTAGATGGCGGCGATCAGCTTCTGGTCGGCCAGCCCTTCCTCGCCGGGCGTGTGCGGCTCCACCCCGGCGCGCAACGCCAGCGCGAAGGCGTCCATCTCGCGGGCGAACTGGTTGCGCGGCGGGAACTGCGTCTTGCTCAGGGCATTGGCCTGGCCGACCGCCTGTCCTGTTTCCAGCGCGATGTCCGAGTAGCCGAACGCCGGGGACAGCCCCATGAAGGCGCCGGGCATGTGCACGCGCAGCCAGCGGCTCTCGTGGAAGGAATATCCGGAGGACAGGTTGGCCACCGCGCCGGAGGGGAACTGCAAGCTGAACGCGCAGATGTCCTCGACCTCCTTGAAGCGGTTGTCGTTCCTGGGCCGGGTCAGGCTGGCACGGACTTCCACCGGCTCCTCGCCCGTGATGTAACGGGCGGCGTTGAGGCAGTACAGCCCCACGTCCGGCAAGGAGCCGCCGCCGGCCATGGCCAGGGTGTGCCGCCACTGGCCGTTGTCGGCATTGTTCTGGCCGTTCATCGCCTCGATCAGCCTGACAGGCCCGTGCTCCCCGCCCCGCACGGCGGCGATCAAGGCGCGGTGGTGCGGCTCGTACTGCAGGCGGTAGGCGATCATCAGCTTGCGCCCGGCCTGCTTGCAGGCGTCGATCATGCGCTGCGCGTCCGCCACGCTGGTGGCCATCGGCTTCTCGCACAGCACGTGCTTGCCGGCGGCGGCGGCGCGGGCGGTGAACTCGGCGTGCATGGCGTTGGGCAGCACGATGTAGACGATGTCGACCTCCGGGTTGTCGCGCAGGCGGTCGAAGCTGGCATAATCGTAGATGCTGCTCTCCTTCACGCCGTGCTGCGCGGCGATGGCGGCGGCCTTGTCCCGCTCGCCGCTGACCAGCGCGGCCAGGCGGACGTGCTGCGCCTGGCCGAACCCGGGCAGGATCTGCAGCAGCGACAGATGGCCGAGACCCACCACCGCCACCCCCAGCCGGCGGTTCGGCGGGTCCACGTTCTCCGCCTTGCCCTCCGCTTCCGTCGGGTTCAGCAGGCGCGGCACCGTCACGTCGTCGCCCTTGGCGGCGCCGAGCAAGGCGGCCGGCTCGTCGGCGGCCTGCGCCCCAGGGGCGGCGATAGGGGCGGCGATGGCGGCGAACCCGGCGGCGGAAGTGCCCAGCAGGGAGCGGCGGGAGAATGGCGGCATGGACGGTGGCTCCGGTTTGACGGAGGGTGCAACGCGGCAGCCCCGGCGGGTTTCTGGATGCGGCGAATCAGGAGATTGCGATGCGGCACGAGCGGGTTCAGGCGGCGGGCGCGTCCTTCCACGTGGCAAGCGCCGGGTCAGGGCCGCCTTTGCTGCTGCTGCACGGCTGGCCGGAGTTCTGGCAGACCTGGGAGCCGGTGATGCAGCGTTTGTTGGAGCGGTTCACCTTGGTCGCCCCCGACCTGCGCGGCTTCGGGCGGAGCGACAAGCCGGACGGGGACGAGTGGGGCGCCGACGCCCATGCGGCCGACATGCTGGCTGTGCTGGACGCCCTGGGGCTGGGCCGAGTCGGCGTGGTGGGCCATGACGTGGGCGGCGGCGTCATGCTGCCGCTGGCCCGCAAGGCGCCGGAGCGGCTCACCGGGCTGTTCTTCTTCGGCTTCAGCTATCCCGGCATCGGCCCCCGCGCTGGCACACCCGACCGGCTGGGCGAGGTCTGGTACCAATCCTTCCACCAAATGCCGTTCGCCCCGGCGCTGGTCGGCGCCACGCGCGACACCTGCCGGGCCTACATCGGCCATTTCCTGCGCCACTGGTCCCACCGCGAAGAGGTGTGGGACGAGGTGATGGAGGATTGGGTGGACAACTTCATGACGCCGGGCAATCTGGCTGGCGGCTTCGCCTACTACCGCGCCGCCCAGGCCGCCCGGATCAAGATGATGCAGGGCGAGGCGCCCGTCCTGCCGCCGATCGCGCTGCCAACGGCGGTGCGCTGGCCTGGGAACGACCCGATCTTTCCCTTCGCCTGGACCGACCGGCTGGGCGAGACGTTCAGCGACCTGGACCTGGCGGTGCTGGACGGCGTGGGGCACTTCCCGCACCGCGAAGACCCGGACCGCGCGGCGGCGGAGATCGCCGGGTTCTTCGGCCGGCTGGCAGCTTAGCGCGTTTTCCGTGCGGATAGGCGCGCGCAAAACACGCTAGCCCTTGTTTCTGCAAGCATCTTTATCCGACGGGCGACCCCGTTCGGTCGGATGATGCTTTAGAACCGCTGCGCGATGCCGGCGAGGATGGTGCGGCGCAACCCGAACTGCGGCGCGCCGACGCCGACGCCCGTGCCGTCGCGGGTCTCGTAGCTCTGGTCCAGCAGGTTGAGCACGTCCAGCCGGAGCTGCGTCGGCCCGACGTATCCTGTCCTGACCGTCTGCACGGCCGCCAGGTTGAACGTGTAGTAGCCCGGCAAGGCGCGCCCGTTCGGGATGTCGTTGCTGGCGCGCAGCCCGCTGCCGAACAGGAAGTCGGCCGACAATCGCGCCGGATGGCTGGTGCCCTCGAATGCCGTGTAGGCGGCACCGGCCGAGGCGGTGTGGCGCTGGTCGTGGTCGAGATGGATCCAGTGCGCCGTGATGTATCGCAGGTCGGACGCGCTGAAGTTGAACTGGGAAGAGACGATGTCCTTGCCGATGGCGCGGGAATAGGCGTAGTTGGCATACAGCGACAGCGGGCCGCGGTCGTAGGACGTGCTCAGCTCCACCCCGTCATCCTGGCCCTTGCGGTAGTTGAACGCGGTCAGGATGATCGGCGCGCCGAACTGGCCTTCGTCGAGGAGGTTGCGCGCCGCCTTGTAGTAGGCATCCACGCCGGCGCGCAGCCCGGGCAGGATGATCTGCTCCGCCCCGAGGTCGAAGTAGTTGTCCCGCTCGGATTTGACGATGTCGTCCTGCGTCACCGCCGAGGCCGCCGACGTTCCATTGAACTGGGCGACGCTGGCGCCCGACACCAGCTCGAACGGCGGCGGGATGAAGTAGCGGGAGTAGCCGCCATGAACGGTGGTGCCCTTGTATGGCGTCCACACGGCGTTGATGCGTGGGCTGACCTGGTTGTCGTCCGTGTACTCGTTCACCTGGTCGAAGCGCAGCCCGTAATTGACCGTGACCTGCGGCAGCGCGCGCCACTCGTCCTGCACGTAGACGCCGAACAGCGTTCCGGTCAGGCCGGTGCCCTGGTGGACGTTGAACGGCGCATCGGAGATGGGCGCAGCGCCGCCGCCGGACGGCTGCAAGGTCGAGGTGGCCCCCCCGCCTTGCACGCTGCCGTTCGTGCCGCCGAGCGCCGAGACGACGAGCGCGTCCGTCGAGGACACGTTGCGCTCGCCCGTCACCGTGAACCCGGCGCGGACCGTGTGCTGGTCGTTGATCCTCCAGCTCGCGTCCGTCTGCTCCCCCGTGGAAAGCACGGAGCGCGCCGCTGTCTGGGCAAGGCCGTTGAACAGCAGGTCGCCCACCGGGTCCGGCGTGTAGTACAGGCTGCTGTAGCGGGTGAACACGGAGCTTTGCACGTCCAGCGCGCCCCATTGCTTCTGCACCGAGAGGATGCCGAAATCGGTGATCTCGCGCTGGTGCTGCGCCAGGTTGGCGCTGTTGAAGCCGCTCACGCCGTTATCCGACAGGCCGAGCGAGGGGATCTGGTTCGGGTTGTTGGGAATCTCGTAGAAGTCGTTGGAGTAGCCGGCCAGCAGGCTGACCCGCGCGGTGTCGTCGACCAGCCCGGACAGGTGGCCGATGCCGTGCGCCTGGTTCGACAGGTCATGGATCGGGTTGAAGCTGCCGGTCGGGTTCTCGATGCCGACGCGGTTGTGCAGGAAGTCGCCGGTGTAGAAGTAGTCGATGGCGCCCATGCTGCCGCCGTAGGTGACGCTGGGCTGGAAATAGTCGCGTGCGCCGCCGTAGATCGAGATTTCGCCGCCGGGGTCGGTGCGGCCGGTCTTGGTGATGATGTCGACCACGGCCGCCGTGTTGAAGCCGTACTGGGCGGGCAGCGAGCCGGTGATCAGCGACAAGGAATGCGCGAACCGGGTTTCCAGGGATTGCCCGAACACGGCCAGGCCTTCCGGCAGCTGCACCCCGTCCAGGCGGAACTGCACCTCGTTGTGGTCGCCGCGGACGTGGATTTGCCCGAAGCTGTCCTGCACCACGCCGGGCGCTTGCAGCAGCGTCTGGTTCAACGGCGCGTTGTCGCCCTGCGGCAAGGTCTCGATCGCGCCGCGGCTGAAATCGTAGCTGGTGGCGCCCAGGCCAGGCTGCAGCTGGCTGCGGGCGTGGTCCAGCTTGCGGACATACACGTCCACGTCCGCCTCCGTTGGCTCCGGCGCGCTGCCCTGGCCCGTTCCGGCGCCGAGCCGCACCTGCGGCGCTTCGGGCTGCGGGGACGGCGCCGTGTCCATCAAGGCCGGATCAGCCGCGCGTGCGGGAGGGACGAGCAGCGGGCCAGATGCGATGGCCAGCAACAAGACGTCCTGGAATCTCATGGCACGGCCCCCTGCTGCGGCAGCGCCTTTTTACGGGAGGATGTTATACTGTAGCAACATGCCGGCGCGCGTTGCACAGCTTTATCGAAACTTCATCGCCTCGCCCCATGCTGACGGCCAGCATCCTCGACGTGAGCATGAAGCGTGATGACGCGACCACCTGACAGCCGTATGCCGCCCCCCGCGTCGGCAGCGGAGCGCCGCCGTGAGCGGCGCTACCAGCTCGACCTGCCCGCGATGGCGCGGGCCGGGACCAGCCCGAGGACGGCCTGCGCGGTCATGGTGTCGGACCTGTCCGCGTCCGGCGCGCTCATCTCGGTGCAGGACCCCGGCAAGGCGTTCGCGGCCGGCGAGCGGCTCACCTTGCTGCTGGAAGGCTTCGGCGCCGTCGAGGCGGAGGTGGCCCATGTCGGCAGCGCGTTCTACGGCCTGCAATTCCTGCATGCCCACCTGCACCGGGACCGGCTGGCCGACTGGCTGCGGGAGGATGTCGAGGCCGCGTGAGGGCGCTCGCCGGACTTCCTGCGGCTTTCGGGGTTGTGCCGGGCCGGGATTGCAACCTATGCCGGCGAGGCCTGTTGGAAGCTGCGCGATGCAAGACACCGACACGACGAACCGCACGGAAACCGACCTCAAGCCCGAGCGGCCGAAGCTGCACAAGGTCATCCTGGTCAACGACGACTACACCCCGCGCGACTTCGTGGTCACCGTGCTGCGGGCGGAGTTCCGGCTGGGCGACGAGCAGGCGCGCCGGGTGATGAGCACGGCGCACCAGCGCGGCGTGTGCGTGGTGGCGGTGTTCACCAAGGACGTGGCGGAAGCCAAGGCGACCAACGCCACGGACATCGCCCGCAAGAACGGCTACCCGCTGCTGTTCACGACCGAACCGGAGGAGTAGGGGCGCCGCCACGCCGCTTCATGCGCCCCAAACTCCCCCGCAAGGAGCTAGGAGATCGGGTTGCCTCCCGTCACGCCATACACCTCGCCCGTCACGAAGCTCGACTCTTGCGAGGCAAGCAGCACGTAGACCGGCGCCAGCTCCGCCGGCTGCGCTGGGCGCTTCATCGGCACCTCTGAGCCAAACTCGGGTATCGCCTTCCGCGGCTGGCCGCCGCTCGACTGCAACGGCGTCCAGACTGGGCCGGGAGCAACGGCGTTCACGCGGATGCCCAAGCTTACGATCTGCTTGGCGAGCGAGTGGGTGAACGCGGTGATCGCCGCCTTGGTGGAGGCGTAGTCCAGCAGCTTGGGGGATGGATTGTAGCTCTGGATCGATGTCGTGTTGATGATCGTGGAACCCGGCGGCATGAACGGGATCGCCGCCTTGCAGAGCCAGAACATGGCATAAACGTTGGTGCGGAACGTCGCGTCGAACTGCTCGGTGGTTATGTCGGCGATGCTTTCCACCGCGGTTTGCTTGCCCGCGACGTTGACCAGGATGTCCAAGCCTCCAAGGGCCTCCCGCGAGTCCTCGATCAGCCTGGTGCAGAACGCCTCGTCCGTCAGGTCCCCTGGCAGCGCCACCGCCTTGCGCCCGGCCGCTTCCACGAGGGCCGTCACCTCCTTGGCGTCCGCCTCCTCGGACGGCAGGTAGTTGAGCGCGATGTCGGCGCCCTCGCGCGCGAAGGCGATGGCGACCGCACGGCCGATGCCGCTGTCGCCTCCCGTTATGAGGGCGCGGCGGCCTGCCAGCCGGCCGAAGCCCTTGTAGCTCTCCTCGCCATGGTCGGGCGGGGGAACCATGTCCTTCGCAAGCCCGGGCGCTGATTGAGGCTGGTCCTCGAACTTCGGCTGCGGATACTGGGTCAAGGGGTTCTGCATGGCATATTGATTTTGGGTCATGGCTGCCGTCACCTGCTCGCTAAGCAGGCGGAACGCCGCTTGCGGGTGCGGGTTCATGGTTGTCCTGATGCCGCCAGCAGCTTACAGGCGCCGAGGATGGCGCCAGGGAGGGCAAGGCCAGTGCTGAAAAGCCAGATCGTCTGGGTCACTGGAGCCGGCACCGGCATCGGCCGCGCCACTGCCATCGCCTTCGCCCGGGAAGGCGCCCGGGTCGCATTGACCGGCCGCCGTCCGGACGCGCTGGCCGAGACCGCAGCCGTCATCGGGCAGGCCGCCTTCGCCGTTCCCGCCGACCTGGCCGACCCGGCAGATGTCGCGCGGGCTCACGCGGCGGTGGTTGCCGCCCTCGGGCCGGTGGACGTCCTGGTGAACAACGCCGGCGCGAACACCAAGCGGCGGCACATGCGCGAACTCGCGCCCGAGTCGCTGGCGGGCATCGTCGGCATCAACCTGGCCGCACCCTTCCTGTGCTCGATGGCGGTGCTGCCCGGCATGCGGGCGAAACGGGCAGGCACGCTGATCCACGTCGCCTCGGTGGCCGGGGTGACCATGTTCCCCGCATCAGGCCCCGCATACGGCGCCTCCAAGGCAGGCGTGCGCATGATGAGCGCCCACCTCAATGCCGAGGAAGGCGTGCACGGCATCCGTTCGGTGTGCATCAACCCCGGCGAGGTGGCGACGGACATCCTGGACAGCCGGCCCAATCCGCCCTCCCCAGCCGACCGCGCGCTCATGCTCCAGGCGGAGGACATCGCCGCCGCGGCCGTGTTCACGGCCTGCTTGCCCGCACGGGCCACCGTGGCCGACATGACCATCCTGCCGACCGACAACCACGCTTGGCGGCCGTTCGCGCAAGCCCTCGCCGAAGGATAGCCGCCCCATGATGACCGAGCCGCTCGTCACCATCCCCGTTGCCCCGCTTGGCGGCTTCATCGCCGACATGTTCAGCCGGGCCGGCACCAGCCGGGCCGAAGCCGAGCGCATCGCCCATCACCTGATCGGCGCGAACCTGGCCGGGCATGACAGCCACGGCGTGATCCGGGCGCCGCGCTACGTGCAATGGCTGCAGGACGGCTTCGTGGTGGCGGACGCCACGCTCCAGGTCGTGAAGGACAGCCCGACCCATGCCGTGGTCGATGGCGGCTTCGGTTTCGGCCAGACCATCGGCCCGTTGGCGGTGGACCTGGGCATCGCCAAGGCGCGGGCGGCAGGCATGGCGGTGATCGCGCTCCGCAACTCCGGCCATGTCGGCCGCATCGGCGACTGGGCGGAGCGCGCCGCCGCCGCCGGACTCGTCTCCATCCACTTCGTCAACGTGGCGCAAGGGGAACTGGTCGCCCCGTTCGGGGGCGTGGACCGCCGCTTCTCCACCAACCCGATGTGCGTGGGCGCGCCGCAGCCCGGGGCCGATCCCCTGATCCTGGATTTCGCGACCTCCCTCGTCGCGGAAGGCAAGGTGCTGGTCGCTTCCAACGGCGGCAAGCCCTTGCCGCCGGGCGCCCTGATCGATCCGGACGGGGCGCTTTCCGCCAACCCGGAGACGCTCTACGGCCCGATCGCCGGCTCGTCCGTGCGGGACGCCTCCCAGGGGCCTGGGGCGTTGCGGGCGTTCGGTGACCACAAAGGCTCCGGGATCGCCTTCATGTGCGAGATCCTGGCCGGGTGCCTGACCGGCGGCCCGACCTCCGGCCCGATCCAGGCCGGCAAGCGCGGGCGGATCGGCAACGGCATGCTGTCCATCTACCTGGACCCTGGCCATTTCGGCGCGGAGCGGTTCGCCGAGGCGGCGCGGGACTACGCCCGCTACGTGAAAGCCTCGCGGCCTGCCGCGGCTGGCGGCGAGGTCCTGGTTCCTGGCGAGCCGGAAGCGCGCACCCGGGCGGCCCGGCAGCTCGGCGGCATCCCGCTGCAAGGCATCACCTGGACGGCGTTGACCGAAACCGCGGCAAGGCTTGGAGTGCCCGCGCCCGCGGTCTAGGCCGCCGGGCGCTGGCCTGGCTGACGGCACTGGCCGCCGGCGCGCCTGCGATGTTGGCCTTCAACAGCTGGTTAAGCACTCTCGATGATCCTGCCTCCTTGTTGCGGGGACCAAGGCCCGGCACAGTGCTTCACGGGTGGGATCGGGATCGAGCCATGGCTGTCGTCGCCGCTCAGCGGCGGTCTCGCGTGCGGCCGTGGGCGGTGCGCCTTGCGCCCGTGCTTCTGCTGGCCGCCTGCGCGCGGCAAGGCAGCGGCCTGCATGGCGACGGCGCCGTGCCTTATGACGGCTACGACCCGGCGGCCGAGCACGGCAGGCAGTTCGCCCCGCACCGCTACTATCCGCCGCCAGGTCCGCCAGGGGACCCTTGGGCGCCCTACATCCACGAGGCGGCGGCGCGCTTCACCCTGCCGGAACGCTGGGTCCGCGCCGTCATGCACCAGGAATCAGGCGGGCGGGAGCAAGCCATCTCTCCCGTGGGCGCCATGGGCCTGATGCAGGTCATGCCCGCAACCTACGAGGGCCTGCGCGCCCGCCACCACCTCGGCGACGATCCCTATGACCCGCGCAACAACATCCTGGCCGGCACGGCTTACATGCGGGAGATGTACGACCGCTACGGCGCGCCGGGCTTCCTCGCCGCCTACAACGCCGGGCCGAACCGGCTGGACAGCTACCTGGCCGGCGACGGCAGCCTGCCGGACGAGACGGTCAACTACGTCGCTGCCATCACTCCGCACCTGGGTGACGACATCCCCCTTTCCGGGCCGCTGGCGTCCTACGCGTCGGCGCGTCCCGCAAGCTTCGCCGCCGCCCCGACGGTGACGAGCCTGGCTTCGGGCTGCGACGTGAACGCCGCGTACGATCCGGACCGCCCCTGCAAGCCGCTGGAGCGCGCCGCAACCGCGCCGGCGCCCTTCTCCGCCGTGCGCCTGGCCACGGACGGCTGCAACGCGGACGCGGCGTACGATCCGCGTTTCCCCTGCCAGCCGTTTCCGTCGCCCGGCGCCCTCCCAGCCGCACCAGGCCTGCACCAGGCGGCGGCCGGCGGCGGGACCTGGGCGATCCAGGTGGGAGCGTTCGCCAACCAGGGCCTGGCCCGCGCCGTCGCCGAAGGCGCGCGAACGGAGGCGCCGGACCAGCTGCGCACCGCCACGCTTGCCCTGCCCGCGACTGCGCCCTTCGGCGGCGGCGTGCTGTACCGTGCCAGGCTCACCCATCTTTCCGCCGGCGAGGCCGCCGACGCGTGCGCCCGCCTGAACCGGCGCCAGCTGCCCTGCGTGGTCGTGCAGCCGACAAGCTCCTGATCCGCGCACCTCGCCCAGGGGGATTTGCGTGCTGACGGGCGCGCGCGAATCGCTCTGGCTTTTGTTCTTGCGAGCGTCCTCATGCGGTGGGTGATCCCGTTCGGTCGGATGACGCTTTGGGCTTGCGGACCAGCAGCCGCACGGACCCGACGTTCGCGGCGTGGGGATGCGCCACCGCCAGCACCATCGGCCGCATCTGGGGCAGGTTGAGCCAGATGGGCAGCTCGCGCCGGATCACCCCGCCGTTCTCGCCGGCGCCCCGTCCGGTGATGATCTCCACGCAGCGGACCCGGTCCGCATAGGCCCGGTGCAGGAACGCTTGCAGCGCATGGAACGCGTGCTGCGCCGTCCGCCCGTGCAGGTCCAGCGTGCGCGCGGGCGGCATCTTGCCTGTCCGCAGCCGCGCCCACGTGCTCTTGTCCAGCCCCGCCGGCTGCTCGCCGACCGCGATGGCCTTGGCCTCGACGGCGCGCATCGGCAGGAACGCCGGGCTTGGCGGTTGCGTCACCGGCCGCAGCAGCGCGGCGGCAGGCAGGGCCGGCGCCGCCCGGCCCGGCAGGGCGGCGACATGCCGGGCGTAGTCCGCCCAGGCGCTCAGTGCCCGCCGCGCCATCTCAACCCGGCCGGAGTGCCGCCTGGCGCGTCGCGTCCACCACCGCCATCAGGCCGCCGCCCTCGCCGCCGCCTCATCCTCGATCAGCAGCACATGCAGCCGCCGCGGCCCGTGCGCGCCCAGCTCAAGCGTCTGCTCGATGTCGGCCGACCGCGAAGGCCCCGTCACCAGCATCACGTTGCGCGGCATGTCCCCGGCGGCCCGCAGCAAATCCCAGGCTTCCTCGTAGCAGCCCACCACCCGGCTCGCCCGCAGCACCACGACCGCCGTGTCGGGCAGCAGGTTGAGCGTCGTCGGCCGGCACGGCGCCGATGGCAGCATCAACGTCCCGGTTTCCGCCACCGCGGCGAACCCATGCTGGACGCTGACCAGGTCGGAGGCCAGCGCCCGGCCCTCCCGCAGCCGCAGCAGCGGGCGCGCCGGCCACGGGATCGCCCGCAGCTCCGGGTGCGGCGCCATCACCGCCTCGGAGGGCAGGTTGTGGCCTGCCAGGTACTCCGCCAACGCCGCCGGCGCCGCCTCCGCCCCTGGCAGCCGGTCGACCGTGCCGAACTCCCGCTCGATGTGGTGGACCAGCAGGTTGACCTGCTCCGCCCGGCTCACCCGCGTGCGCGCCGGGATGAGGTGGCGGGGATGCCTGTCCAGCCGGTCCCGCAGCATGGCCGCCTGGTCTGCCGGCAAGGGGCCGCGCTTCAGGCCGCGCCGGATGGCTTGCAGCACGGCGTCCTTGCTCATCGCGCGTTCCGCTGCTGCCGGGCATGGCGGGCGAAGAAGGTTTCCCCCTCCGGCGCCGGCAGGTCCCGCCCGCCTGTCCAGCCGCCGGCCAGGGGCAAGGAGGCGAACCGCCCCCGGCGACGCCCGAGCAGCCCGAGCAGCCGCGCCGCCGCTCCGGTCACGGTTCGGTAGGCTGCCGGCCGCCGGGCGAGCCAGGCCCAGAGGCGCAGGTTGCTCCGGATGCCGACCGGCGTCAGGTGGCGCTCGAACTCCCGCTCCCGCCAATGCCGCATCAGCTTGGGCAACGGGATCTTGACCGGACAGACGCTCTCGCACTTGCCGCAGAAGGTGCTGGCGTTGGGCAGGTGCCCGGCCTGGTCCACCCCGACCAGGGACGGGGTCAGCACGCTGCCCATGGGGCCTGGATAAACCCAGCCGTAGGCGTGGCCGCCCACTGCCCCGTACACCGGGCAGTGGTTCATGCAGGCCGCGCACCGGATGCACCGCAGCATCTCGCCGAACTCGGATCCCAGCATCGCCGAACGTCCGCCATCCAGCAGCACGACGTGGCATTCCTCCGGCCCGTCCAGGTCGCCCGGGCGGCGCACGCCGGTCGAGAACGTCGTGTAGACCGAGAAGTCCTGTCCCGTCGCGGACCGCGCCAGCAGCCGCAGCAGGCTGGTGGCGTCCTCCAGCGTCGGCACGCACTTCTCGATGGAGGCCAGCACGATGTGGACCCGCGGCAGCGTCTGCGTCAGGTCCCCGTTGCCCTCGTTGGTCACGATCACGCTGCTGCCCGTCTCGGCGATCAGGAAGTTGGCCCCGGTGATCCCCACGTCCGCCGCCAGGAACCGCTCCCGCAGCTTGGTCCGCGCTTCCGTCAGGATGTCCCGCCGCTCGGCGAGCACCCGCGCCGGGTCCAGGTCAGTGTGCGACTGGCGGAACGTGGCTTCCCAGTCTTCCCGGTTCAGGTGGAACGCCGGGGCGATGATGTGGCTGGGGTGCTCCCGCCGCAGCTGGATGACGTACTCGCCCAGGTCCGTCTCGACCGGCGCGATCCCGGACTTCTCCAGGTGCTCGTTGATCCCCAGCTCCTCCGAGATCATCGACTTGCCCTTGGTGACCGTTCGTGCCCCGGCCTTTTGGCAGATCGCCAGCACCGCTGCCCGAGCGTCGTCCGCGGTCGGGCACCAGTGCACCTGCCCGCCAGCCCGCTCGACGTTGGCCGCGTAGGTTTCAAGGTAGTGGTCCAGGTTCGCCAGGGCATGGTCCTTGATGTCCCGCCCGATGTCGCGCAGCCGCTCGAACTCCGGCAGCGCTTCCACGGCCCGTGCCCGGCGCGCCATGAACTGCGGCTTGCTGAACGCCAGCGCCTTCTGCAAGCCGGCGTCGCCCAAGGCCTCGCGGGCGTTCTGCTTGAACCTTGGCGACGTGACCGCAACCATCCGCGCACTCCCTTCCCAGCCCATGTGGCGTGATCCGGCCAGCTTGCCAGCCGTCACTCGTTGCGCTGTTCCGGAGCCTCCCAGCGGGAGGGATGCGGCGGCGGCAAGCCAGGTTCGATGGACTGCAGCCATTCCAGAACGTGCCCAAGCATGTTCCGGGCTGTTGCCCCATGAGGGTTGTTCGCGGTGATGAAGCCGTTCCTGGACAATCGCCCGGTCAGCGGGGCTGGGTCCAGCACGCCCTGCTCCACCAGCTCGGTCACGAGGCTTTGGTAAAGACAGAGCAGCAATGCGTGCGTCTCGTTGTGGCGAAGGTCGCGGGCGGCCAGCACGGCGCGCACCACGTCGCGAGACACCGGAGGCTTCTGGGTGCGTTCCATGCCTTGGCATTCTGAGGCCGCTTGGCGCGCCTCGCAAGCGTTGCTCACCCGCCTTGCACCCGCTACCGAGTGGGCATGACCACGCCCTGGCATCCTTCGGAACGCTATCCCGACCCGGCAGTCGAAGTTCTTGATCCCAGCTTTGCCCCTTACCGCCTCACGCTCGCTGCCGTTGAACGGCTTCACACAGGCTGCCGCTGGTCCGAAGGCCCCGTATGGTTCGGGGACGCCCGATGCCTGCTGTGGAGCGACATCCCGAACAACCGCATCCTTCGCTTCGACGAAGAGACCGCCGGCGTCACCGTGTTCCGGCGGCCGTCCAACAACGCGAACGGCAACACCAGGGACCGCCAGGGCCGCCTCGTCACTTGCGAGCACCATGCGCGACGGGTCAGCCGCACCGAATACGATGGCAGCCTCACCGTCATTGCTGATCAGTTTGACGGGAAACGCCTGAACTCACCCAACGACGTCGTGGTGCGCTCAGACGGCTCCATCTGGTTCACCGATCCGGAGTTTGGGATTTTAGGCCATTATGAGGGAGAGCGGGCGGATCGGGAACTTCCCACCCATCTTTACCGCGTGGACGGCCGCAGCGGAGCCGTTGCATTGGCTGCCAGCGATGTCCAACGCCCCAATGGGCTGGCTTTCTCCCCTGACGAACGGACGCTTTACGTCGTTGAATGCGGCACGTCTCCCAGCCGAATCCTTGCGTTCGATGTCTTTGACGGGCTGCATCTGCGCAATCCCCGGGTGTTCAACGACACGGTTCAAGGCACGCCGGACGGCGTGCGTTGCGACGTGGACGGCAACTTGTGGTGCGGCTGGGGCATGGGCCCAGGCCTGGACGGCGTGATGGTGTTCAACCCCGCGGGTCAGCCGATCGGCCGCGTCGCGCTGCCTGAGCGCTGCGCCAACCTTTGCTTCGGCGGCCGCCATCGCAACCGTCTTTTCATGGCAGCGAGCCAGTCGCTCTACGCCTTGTACGTCAACACGCAGGGCGCCCTGGGCGGCTGACGCCCGCTCGTTCCGCGTCGCCGGCAAGATCAGGGCGCCATTGATCCAGCGCCAAGCAGGCATCTCAAGTCTGGCGCGAAGACGATGAAACAGACTGTGGCTGTGCAGCAACATCTTCACGACGGGCAAAGACATGACAGACGACATCGAGCTTATCGCGACCCAGTGGAAGCAAGTCATCGTCGTTTGCCGCAAGTGCAGCAAGAAGATGCATGGCGGCTTTGGGCCGGACGGAAAGCACGGTCTTCCCGATGTCTTGAAGGCAGAGCTGCGCCGGACCGGCCGGCGCCGGACCGTGCGGATCGTTGAAAGCAAATGCCTCGGCCTTTGCCCCAAGAAGGCGGTGGCGATCATACCCGCCCAGGACCCGGGCGCCATGCTCAGGGTTCCCATGGGCACCGATCCTGCGGCAGTCCTTGCTAAGCTGCCGCCCGCCTGACAGCCTCCGCGCCGAACATCCGCTCCAGCCGCCGCACCGTGAAGTGCGCCCGGGCCAGGTCGCGGAATTGACCCAGGAACGCCGCGTTGATCGAGGCGCCGGTGATGGCTCCGATGACGGGAACGGCCTGCAAGGCGAACTTCCTGGACAAGGTCAGCCCGAAGCGCCCCGCCACGTCGGCAAGCAGCATCGCCACCGGACGCCCTTGCAGCATCATGCGGGCTGAGAAGTAGCTCAAATCTGTTTCCGGATCACCCTGATCGCCCCCCTGCAACGCGAACACCTGCAAACATGCCACCCGGGTTTCCGGATCGTCCAGGACCTCTCCTTCCTCCTGCGCGATGCGCGCGACCTCCCGCATGATGGCAAGGCTGGTGACAGCCGCATCCGGCACGAACCCGCCCAGCCCAACGAACCCGCCCACTGCGCCTGACAGCAGCACCAAAGGCCCTGCCAACCGCTTGCTGCGCCCCGCCTCCCCTTCCACGTTCAAGCGCAGGACGGCCACGTCGAAGGCCCGCTTGAGCGCCGCCTCCACCACGCCCTGCACGGCAGGCCGTGCACCCGGCATCATGCCCAGCGTCCGTCCGCCGAACCGCATCGTCTGCCCGAGCATCCCCCCCGCCAAGTCCGCCAACCGCACGATGACGCCCCCGCGATCCTTCAAGCGAAGCATCGCACGATCCAGCTCCGCCCGAGATGCAGCATCCAATTCGCGTGGCGGCGATGACGCCGTCATGACCTGACCCTGCGGCGTTTCCATGCAAACCCCCTTGTTTCGCCGTCCATGCCGCCAAGCCCGGCGGACGGCCCGCTGTGGGTAGGGGGAGTTGGCGGGCGAGCGCAAGCGCCTGGGGGAAAGCTCCAGGCATGGCAGCAGGCGCCCACGACCTCGGCGCAGCCAGGTGATTCCTGCGACCGCCAGGAAGTCAGGCGGAGGTCAGGCGCAAAGAGGCACTCAGGCAGGGCCTTCAGTGCCGGGGAGGTCGTTGGGTTGCCTCGGCGCACGCGCCAGCCGCCGCGCTGCACGCAACAGCTCCGACCGTTTCTCGACTCCGCAGGCCCGGTAAAGCCGCAACAACGCCAGCTCGTCCCCGGTCAGCCCTTGCGGGCCACGCGCAGCTTCGCCGTGCAGCAGCACCTCGATGGATACGTCCAGCACTTGCGCGATCCGGGAAAGGTTGCCGGTGACCTGGCCAGCCCGATCGGTTTCCCATTGCGCCACCGCGCTGCGCGACACGCCCATGGCAGCCGCCAATCCGGCTTGGCTCAACCCTTTCTCACGCCTCAACCCGGCGATCCGCTCCCCCAGGCTTGAGTCCGCCATCACCCCATCCCCGATTTTTCATCGCTGGAACAATTGACGAACTTTGTTATTTGGACTAACAATCTTCCATCCCCTCCGAGGAATGACTTCCCATGGCTTCACAGATCACCTGGACCACGCAGGCTGATGCAAACCTTTTGCGCCTCCGCGTTGCCGGGCTTCCTTGGCGCGCCGTCGCGTCAGAACTGCGCGTGGGCCGCAATGCTGCCATTGAACGCGCCCGCCGCCTCGGACTTCCCCCAACGCCCCGCCTTGGAACCGCGTCAAAACCTGTGATGGAGCGGATCGACCGCCCGCCGCTGCCGCCCGGCCATCCGCTTACCTGGTGCGCCATCACCGACCATTCCCCGCTGCAAGGCCAGCCGTATCCGTACCCCGTTTTTCTCTGAGCATAGTTCCTCAAGGAGCCATGGATGACCCTGCCCTGCCCCGGCGCCGCCCCGGCGCGAACTGCCCATCCCGCTTCCGACTCAACCAAACTGCCGGCTCCATCGTCCAGCTTGGACGTCCGCCGCACTCTGCGCAACAATCCAGGTCAAGTCCGGCCTGTGGCTGAGCCTTTCTCCAGCTCTGCGCCGGACGCGCAAGCCGTGATCACACGGCTGGAAGAAGCGGGTCAAACCCTGCTTTGCCTTCCTCATACCGGCCCCACCACGGCATTGCGGCAAACGCGGCACCAATACGTGGCCAGGGCGCTGGAGGCTTACACCTCCGCCGATGCTCCCCGCCTCCGCTTGCCGGTCCCGCCAGCCGGCACCATCACCCGGATGGACCAAGCCCTTGCTTGGATCACGCTGATCCCTCGTGAGAGGCTTGTCCTGCGGCGGATCGTTGGCTGCCGTTGCCTGATCAGCCCGCTCAGCGGCCGTCACCTCTTCAGTTGGCGCCAGCTCGCCCGCACGCTGGGGGCAGACCACAAGGCCATCCAGCGCTGGCACGCGACCGGCATCGACCTCATCGTCGCCGCTTTGAACCAGGACGCCAGCCCTGCGCCCGCGCAGGACATGCTCGGCTAACGCCGGGTCAGCTCGACTGACGCTCGGCACCGTGGCGACGCGAACTGCCCTTTGACTCTCGCGCCTATCCGATCGCCTTCGAACACCTGCTGGAACGGCTTGTGATCGGCGCCGGCAACGTTGCTTTGCGCAAGCACGTGGCCGGCGGCGCTCACGCGCCCTTCCAGCACCACCACCCCGTCGCTCGGAGCGAACTGCGCCTGCGTTCCACGCAGCGACAGCGTCGCCACGGCCTTGCCGGACCCATCAAAGCCCGGCCCGCAGAAGCCCTGCTCAGTCGAGGCGTTCCCCGCGTAGTTGCCGTCTCCCGTTGCAGCGCAACCATGCATCTCAGCGAGGGCAACGCCCGCAAGCGCCGCCACCCGTCCCAGCCTTGCCCAAACGACCCAACCCATGTTAGGATAATCCTTATGGTTGCCGAACTGCGCTTTCTTTGCAGCCAGTCGTGGAAGCGGGCCTTAGGAAAATAACCCTTGCCCAAACGCCCCACAAACAGCTATCAGGTTCCCTACGATGGCCCGGCGAGCGAGCAGCCGCCAAGAACGCGATCTCCCTTGCCGTCATCCCCATCGCCACGCGGAAAGCGACCCGGACAGCAGCGTCGTCCGCATCGCAGTTCCGCACTCCTGCCCTTACGTCTTTGCAGCAATATCCTTCATGGACATCCTCACCATGCCCGATGCAGACCTGGAAGCTACCCGGCCCTGGGATTGAGCGCACACTCCGCAAGAGCACCCGCGCAGATCTCGCAGCTTGGGCCGTCCTGGCCCTCGCCCCTCAAGGCCATCAACCAGCCGCACATCACCGCCTCATCATCCGCGAACTGGAAGATCTTGCGGCTGCCCGCACCGACCGGCTCATGCTGCTGCTGCCGCCGGGTTCCGCGAAATCCACCTATGCCTCGCTTGTCTTCCCCGCCTGGTGGCTTGCCCAGCATCCTGGCTCCTCCGTCATCGCCGCCAGCCACACCGCCTCCCTTGCCAGCCATTTTGGCCGCGGCGTCCGCTCCTTGGTTGAACAGCATGCTTCCCGCTTGGGCTGCGGGCTGGATCCTGCCAGCCGCGCCGCCCATCGCTTCGCCACCACGACCGGCGCCGAATACTACGCCACCGGCGTCCGCGGTCCCATAACCGGCCGCCGCGCCGACCTCATCCTCATCGACGACCCGATCAAGTCCCAGGCCGAAGCCGACAGCGCGGTGTCCCGCGACCAGCTCTGGTCCTGGTTCCGCTCCGATCTCGTGACCCGGCTGAAGCCAGGCGGCCGCATCCTCCTTGTCATGACCCGCTGGCATCCCGACGATCTCGGCGGCCGCATCCTTGACCATCCGGAAGGCTGGCGCGTTCTGCGCCTTCCCGCCTTGGCGGAGCCGGGTGATCCCATGGAACGTGAGCTTGGCGCCCCCCTCTGGCCGGAGTGGGAGGATGCCGATGCCCTCGCCCGCAAGCGTGCCGTCCTTGGCGAGCGCGTGTTCAGCGCCTTGTTCCAGCAGGACCCCCGCATCAGCTCCGGCCACCTGTTCCAAACCAAGCGCATCGCGATCCTGGAGGAGCCGGCGTGCGCTGCCGCCGTCCGCGCCTGGGACCTTGCCGCATCAGCCGAGACCAAGGGCCGCGACCCGGACTACACCGTTGGCCTCAAGCTCGCCCGCACGGACGCGGGCGGCTTCGTCGTGCTGGACGTCGTGCGCTTCCGCGGGGACCCGCACGAAGTCGAGCAGATGATCACCGCAACTGCTGCAGCGGATGGCCCCGCCGTCACCATAGGCCTTCCGCAAGACCCTGGTCAGGCCGGCCGCGCTCAGGTCCGCTACCTCATCAGCCGCCTTGCCGGCTACCGCGTCGTCGCCAGCCCGGAGTCGGGCGCCAAGCAAACGCGCGCCATGCCTGCCGCGAGCCAAGCCAACGGCGGCAACCTTGCCCTCCGCCGCGCACCCTGGAACCGCGCCCTGCTCGAAGAGCTACAGGATTTCCCCAACGGCGCCAAGGACGACCAGGCCGATGCGCTCAGCCGCGCGATGGCCATGCTCACCGAGGCTCCGACCCCCACCCGCCGCGTCAATCTCCCGCTTTTGTCGCGCTGACCAAGAGGAAACACCCATGCACGCCTCCCTGCTCGATGTGGTCGCAGTGGTCGCCAACCCGATCCGCTGGGCCTCCCGGCTCCGCCTTTACCGCGATTTCGAGCAGCATATGCTGGACAGCGGGGTTCGCCTCACCACCGTCGAGTGCGCCTACGGGGACCGCCCTTACGAGCTGATGGCGAACAAGCACGTCAACCATGTGCCGGTCCGGTCAAAGACGCTGGTGTGGAACAAGGAGGGCATGACCAACCGGGGCATCGCCCAGCTCCAGCCGGACTGGAAGTACGTCGCCTGGGTCGATGCCGACGTCATGTTCCGCAAGCCGTCCTGGGCCTCTGAAACAGTGCATGCCCTGCAGTTGCACGACATCGTCCAGCCTTGGTCCGATTGCTACGACCTTGGGCCTGACGACGACCACCTGCAAACTCATCGCTCGTTCTGCCGCCTTTACCAGGAAGCCAGGCCGATCACCCCGAGCGGCTGCGCCGGATACGAGTTCGCCCATCCCGGTTATGCCTGGGCTGCAACCCGCGCTGCCCTGGAGCGCCTTGGCGGCCTGCTCGAAACAGCCGCCCTCGGCGCTGGCGACCACCACATGGCCCTTGCCCTGGCTGGCCGCGCGGCGGAAAGCCTGCCCGGCGGCATCCATCCAGGCTACCGTCGCCCTGTCATGCGGTGGCAGGAGTGGGCAACCCAGCACATCTGCGGCAACATAGGCTACGTTGCGGGCACGATCGAGCACCGCTGGCACGGCTCGAAGGACCTGCGCAAATACGTGGATCGCTGGTCCATCCTCGTGAAGCATGCTTTCGACCCGGCTGAAGACCTCAAGCGCAACACGTCGGGCCTGCTGGAGCTTGCCGGCAACAAGCCTGCCCTCCAGCAGGACATCGAGCGTTACTTCAGGCAGCGCAACGAAGACGCGACCACTTCCTGACGATCCTGGAAATCAGCCCTTGCCCAAACGCCCCGACCTGACGTAGGATAAGCCTTATAATCGCGCAGGTCATGATCGCGCTGGCCAGGCAGCGGCAATCCTAAGCTGTCACGGCTTGCCTGCCACCTGTCCCTGCCAAGGACCCGCATGTTCCAAACCATCTGCGACCTCATCCCCTTCGATGGGGACATGCCGTTGCGCGCCCGCCGTTTGGAGATCCTGCGCCGGGTGCTCAACGGCACGCTTTATGACGCGCTCCCGTACGACTTCCACGAGGAGCGCTCCCCTTCCGGCGAGTACATCCCCCTTCGCCTGCGTCGTCCCTCCGTCCGCTACGCCATGGCCCGCATCATCACCGAGGACAGCGTTGCGCTGCTGTTCAGCGAGGGCCACTTCCCCACCATCGACTCCCCCGACCGTCCCACACGCGACGTCCTGGCCGCCCTTTGCAAGTCTGCCCGCCTGAACGAGGTCATGATCGACGCCGCCTTGCGCGGCTCGATCGGCTCCGTCGCCATCCTCATGCGCGTGCTTGCCGGCCGGCCGTTCTTCACCACGCTCGACACCATCAATCTCACGCCGACTTGGCGGCCCGATGCCCCGGACACGCTCGCCAGCGTCACGGAGCGCTACAAGCTTCGCGGCTCCGCGTTCGCCGCCGCTGGTTATGCAGTGCCGGATGTCGGCGCAACCTACTGGTTCATCCGCTGCTGGGATGACCAAGCCGAGACCTGGTTCCTGCCCCAGCCCGTCACCAGCGGCGACCCGCCCATCCCTGACCCGTCCCGCACCGTCAGTCATGGCCTGGGCTTTGTTCCCATTGTCTGGGTCCGCAACCTTCCCGGCCCTTCTTGGACCGAGGACCCGGCGGACGGCGCCTGCACCTTCCGCGCCGCCGTCGAGACGTGCATCGAGATCGATTACCAGCTGTCCCAAGCCGGCCGCGGCCTCAAATACAGCTCTGACCCGACTTTGCTCATCAAGGAGCCTGCTGGGGTAGAGGGTGATCTGGTCCGTGGCGCCGGCAACGCCCTGATCGTTTCTGAGCATGGTGACGCCAGGCTGCTGGAAATCGGCGGCACCGCTTCCGCCGCCGTTATCGAGTACGTCCGCACCTTGCGGGAATTCGCGCTCGAAAGCGTGCATGGCAACCGCGCCGATGCGTCCCGTCTCGCCGCTGCCACGTCAGGCCGCGCGCTGGAGCTGATGAACCAGGGCCTGATCTGGCTGGCTGACAACCTGCGCATCTCCTACGGCGAGGGCGGCCTCCTCGCGCTTGCGAAGATGGTCCTGCGCGCCGGGGCCAGGTACCAGCTCCGCCTTGCCGACACGAACCTTCCCAAGCTGGACGCCAGCGTCCCGCTCTCGCTCATCTGGCCCCGCTGGTATCCGCCCACCGCTCAGGACCGCCAGCATGACGCCCAGACTCTCGCCACCCTCACCGGGGCCGGCCTGCTCAGCACCGAAACTGCTGTGAAATCGCTGGCTGGCACCTACGACATCGAAAACGTTCCAGCCGAGCTTGCGCGCTTGCCTCCTGAACCTGCCTCTGCCTCCCATGAGGCGGGCCGAGGTGGGGGATCAGGCCCGACCGAACCCGCGCCCACTCAGCCAGCCCCTCTCGACCCAGGCACCGAATGACCGACAATCCCACGCCCGACTCCACTGACGAGCTTCGGCAGCAACTCGCCCAGGCCAACCAGCGCATCGTCCAAGCCGAGCTGAAAAGCCATGCCATCCGCGCTGGCATCATCGATCTTGACTGCCTCAAGCTGCTGGATGCTTCCTCGCTTCACCTGGATGCGGAGGGCAACCTGCCTGATCTCTCCGCAGCGCTTGACGGGCTGAAGCGCGACAAGCCCTGGGCTTTCTCCAGGCCCAGCAGCAGCCATCCCAACTCGCCGCCCCCGCCGGAACCAGCCAAGACACGCATGGCGAAGGACATGAGCTACCAAGAGTGGCAGAAGGCCCGCGAACGCCTGATCCGTGGTCGATGAGCCGTAAGGCGGCAGGACCAGGGCCGTTGGAAACAAGCGAAGCCACAAGCAGTGCCTCGCTCAATGCAAGCACCTTTCCGGCATCCCCGGCGATCATGGCAGCAGCCGTCTCAATGCTTGCTGCCGGCGATGCGGGGACGGGGTTGCCGCAGTTCCCGACCCTCGGCCGCCCACTGCGTCAGGCAAAGAGCTTGACGACCTGCGCCGCAGGTTGGCCGAAGTCGCCGCTTGCCGGCACGATTCCCTGATGGAACCCGCCATCGCAGCCTGTCCCGAGCCGAATCCATGCGCCTGAGCGACCTTGGGCAAGTCTAGTTCCGCGCCTCGCCCACCTCTCCCGAGTGCACCATCCCCAAATGGCTTGTCAGTGCACCCACCATCTTCTTCACCTCCGCGGCCGGCAGCACGAACCCCACCGTCCCGTACGAAGGGTGTGCAAACGCCAGCATGGACCCTTCCGTCAAAGCCTCCGGGCGCACCAACCAAGCCGGTCCTACCACCGCCTGCACCTCGCTGGCCTTCAGCCCGCGCTCTGCGGCGTCTGACGGCAAACCCGCCAGCAGCCGCGCCCGCGCCGCTCCCAGCGCTCCGATCAGCTCAAGCAGCTGAGCTGGCGTCAAACTCAGCCGGCCCTCGGCTCCGCTTCCCGGCAGCAGCGTCAGCACCGCCTCGCCCTCGCTGAGGGCCACGTTCATCCGCGGCTGCGCCATACCCAGACCTCCTCAATAAGGCATACCCATGGGCATCCAGAACTTCCCGCTCGCACTCCAGCCCATCATCCAGCAAGGTTTCCTGGATCGCGAGTTCGAGCAGGCGCTCACGTCCCGCCTCGGTTATCGCGCCATCGCCGACCGCGAGCAATTCGCGGTGGGCATCGGCGAAACCCTCACCAAGACCCGTGCCGGCCTCAAGCCATCCGTCACCGTGCCGCTCGCCCCGGCCACCAACACCAACCTCGACAACGGCCTCACCCCGACCACCTGGGGCGTCGAGCAGTATACGATCACGATCAACCACTACGCGTCCACCACTGACCTGAACATGGTGACATCCCGCGTCGGCATCGCCAGCCAGTTCTTGCAGAACGCCTACACCAACGGCGAGCAGGCTGCCCGCTCCCTTGACGAGATCGCCCGCAACGCCTTGTTCGCCAGCTATTTCGGCGGCAACACCCGCGTCCGCACCACGCTTGGCTCTGCTGGCTCAGCCGTTTCCGTGGACGACATCCGCGGCTTCCAAACTGTTTTCATCAATGGCATCCAGGCTGCCGTCGCCAACTCCCCGGGCCTCACCGTGACCGTCGGCGCCGATGCCTACACGCTGGTGGCCGCCGTCGCGGACGTCATCAACATCTCAACCACTCCCGGCGGCATCTCGGGCGTCCTGACGTTCAGCGCCTCCGTTTCCGTGAGCGATGGCACTGCCGGCAATCCCGTCCAGGCCGCCAATGCCTCCGTCATCATCCGTCCCAATGCCCGCCCCACCACAGCCGGCTTGGTTGCCACCGACACGCTCAGCATGTCCAACCTGCTGGATGCCGTCGCCAAGCTGCGCATGAACGCCGTTCCGGACATCGAGGGCGTGTTCAACTGCTACCTCGACCCTGTCAGCGCCCGCCAGCTCTTCGCCGATCAGGACTTTCAGCGCCTGTTCCAGGGCGCCACCTCGGCGAACCAGGTGTTCAAGATGGGCATGATCAACGACTTCCTTGGGCTGCGCTTCATCCCAACGACTGAAGCCTACGTCCAGCCGCACCCGACTTTGCCCAATGCCGTCGTCCGCCGCCCCATCATTTGCGGCAAGGGCGCACTCATCGAAGGCGACTTCGCCGGCATGGCCGCCGAGGACGTGGCGCCCAAGGACAGCATCGTCGCCATGGTGGATGGCATCGCCATGGTCACCCGCGAGCCGATCGATCGTTTGCAGCAGATCATCGCCCAGTCCTGGTACTGGATCGGCGGCTTTTGCGCCCCCAGCGACACCACCACCAACCCGACCATCATCCCGACCGCCACCAACGCCGCCTACAAGCGCGCCGTCATGATCGAGCACGTAGGCTAGGCTGACAACGGGGCAGCGCCATGCTTACCGACGCCGAGAAAACCGACGCCCGCCGCTTCAGCGGCTATCCAGCCTATGGTGCATCCCCCAGCGGCAACACCGGCTGGCGCTTCTATCAAGCGTACGGCGCCTTGGAATACCGTCTCAACAACCTTTCCGACGCCGAGCTTGCCGTCATGCGCCAGCATCTCGCGGCCCTGCGTTCATTCGAAGCCGCGATCCCCGCGGCTGCCGACAACCTGGATACGGCCGCTGCCGCTGTCTGGACCCACAGCCCGTCCGAGTTGCAGGACCGCCAACGCCTTGAGCGCGACTGGGGCCGCCGCCTTTGCAGCTTCCTGGGCATCCCACCCGGACCCGGCCTGCAGACCTCCATGTCCATCGCCCTGATCGTGTGACCCGGCCATGCGTCTTCATCGACTGCAGGACGTGATCTCACGCGGTCTCGGCTCTGCCGCCCGCCATGTTGGCGCCTCCTGCGATGCCTTCCGCATGGCCGGCATCAACAATCCGCTCGCCCCTGAGAACCGCTACCTCCGCCTGACTGCCGCTTTCACCCAGGACAACCTGTCCTTCCGGAGCGCAGTCGGCTACGGCCATGCCACTTGGTCCGGCATCTTCGACAGCGCCTACACCCGCCCGGGCGACTACCTCGCCGGCGCTGCCGGCACCTTCTTCATCGCCGCCCAGCAGCCGCTCCTGCCCACCCTCTGCGTCCTTGCCACCCGCACCGTCACCGTCACCCGCCCTGCTGCACCTGAGGCTGTCGGCGTGAACGCCTATGGCGGCCTGGTCGCTGCCACCGCCACCCCGGTCATCACCGCTTGGCCCGCCTCCGTCCTTTTCGCCGGCTCCGGTTCCCCTGGCGACCTTCCCGGCGATGCGTCCACGCCCACCTGGACCATCCTGCTGCCCAACACTCCCGTTCAGCTCCGTCCCGCCGATCTTGTCGGCGACGACCGCGGCTTTTCCTACGTCATCGCTTCAGCCGAACTGACGCCGCTCGGCTGGCGTATCCTGGCCAAGCAGGCAGCCCCCTGATGCCCGCTCAGTCCGATGCCGAGACTGCCCTGGTCCGACTCGCCGCCGACGCGCTTTACCCCAACGGCTCCGCAGCCCCAGCCATCATCGCGACCGCCATCCGGATTTATCGCGGCTGGCCCAACGCAACCGCCCTGGATGCCGACTTGGCTGCTGGCTGGGTCAACATCTCCGTCTTTCCCGTGCCTGGCGCCACCCGCATCACCACCCGCTACAGCCCAGACTGGGTGCCGAACCCGGTGGCGCCTGCCCTTGCCGTGACCGTGTCCGGCAACACCGCAACCTTTGCCGGGTCGGCCGGCCTGGGCCAGCTCGCCGGCTTGCTCATCGACGGCGCATCTTACGTTCATCGCACCATCGCCGGAGACAGCCCTGCGTTGACCGCTGCCACGCTTGCCGCGGCCCTCCCCCCCTCCCCCCCCGCCACCGTCGTCGGCGCAGCCATCACGGTCCCTGGCGCGGCCAGCCTCGTTGCCCGCACCGCCGCAGACGCCTCCGCTGCCCTGGAACTGCGCCGCCAGCAGCAGGAGTTCCGGATCACCGCCTGGTGCCCCACCCCGGACCTGCGGGACGCGGCTTGCGAGGCCATCGACGTCGCTTTCGCCGCCACGCCTTTCCTGACCTTGGCCGACGGGTCTGCCGCGCGCCTGCGCTTCGCGTCCACCATGACTTTCGACCAGCGCCAAGACGCCGCGCTTTACCGCCGCGACCTCAACTACACAGTCGAGTTTCCGACCACGCAGGTCGCCATCCAGCCATCGATGCTCTTCGGCACCCTGGGCCTGGGCGCGACCGTCATCACCGTTTGAACGGAGCTTCCATGGATACCACCCTCGTCGTCGTGCGCCCTTTCGGCCCGCACGCCATCGGCGATCGCATCACCGTGCCGGAGGATGTCGCCGCCACGCTTGCCTCATCCCACGCCTGCTACGTCGTCGCCGTCCGAGCACCCATCCCAGACCCGGAGCACTGAGCGATGCCGATCGTCCAGCAAGGCTCGATCAACACCACGGCCCTCGTGGTGCCGGACCTGTACGTCCAGATCGTTCCGCCGCAGAACCTTGTGCTCAATGGCGTGCCCACCAACACCCTGGGCGTCGTTGGCACCGCCAGCTGGGGCCCGGTGAACCAACCAGTCACTTTCGCCACCATGGCCGATTACGCCAGCACCTTCGGTCCGGTCATCGCGCGCAAGTACGACATGGGCACCCATGTCGCCGCCGCCGTGCAGCAGGGCGCCAGCAACTTCCGCGGCGTCCGCGTCACGGACGGCACGGACACTGCCGCTGCCTATGCTTTGTTTTACGCCGCCGGGTCCACCCCGTTCCAGCTCACCGCACGCCACACCGGCACTCTCGGCAACAGCATCGGCGTCGTCCTGACGCCTGGCTCGCAGGCTTCCACCTGGCGTTTGACGCTGACCATCCCAGGCCTGACTCCGGAGGTGTTCGACAACATAGCAGCTCCGACGCCCGCGGCGTTCTGGTCCAACTTGGCCAGCGCGGTGAACACCGGCGCCTCCGCCTTGCGTGGACCTAGCCAACTGGTCGTTGCGACCCTCGGCACCGCGACGACGACAGCCCCGCAATCCCTTGCCAACCAGACCCTGTTTGGCGGCACTGACGGCGCGTCCGCGGTCAATGCCGCCGCCCTGGTCGGCGCAGACGCGCTGCCACGCAGCGGCCTCTACGCCTTGCGTGGCCAAGGCTGCAGCCTGGCTCTGCTGGCGGACGCGGACGACCCCGGCCAGTACACGGTGCAAGCTGCCTTCGCGCGCTCTGAAGGCCTTTATATGATCGCCACCGGCCCATCCGGCGACACCATCGCCAATGCCATCGCCGCCAAGCAAGCCGCCGGTCTCGACAGCTACGGCGTCAAGCTCATGTTTGGCGACTGGATCTACTGGAACGACCAAGCCAACGGCAGTGTGCGTCTTGTCTCCCCCCAAGGCTTCGCCGCCGGCCGCCTCGCCAATCTCTCGCCTGAGCAGTCCAGCCTCAACAAGCCGCTTTACGGCGTTATCGGCAGCCAGAAATCCGGCACCCCCGGTTCCGGCCAAACGACAGCCTACAGCAGCGCCGAACTGGGCCAGCTTCTCGGCGCGGGCATCGATGTCATCGCCAACCCGCAGCCCGGGGGGATTTTCTGGGGTGTCCGCGGCGGCCACAACTCGTCATCGAACGCGGCCACCAGCGGCGACAACTACACCCGCCTGACCAACTACCTTGCCAGCACGCTTGCCGCGGGTCTTGGGCAATACGTCGGCCAGGTGGTGAACGCCATGCTTTTCCAGCGCATCCGCGCCACGCAGCTTTCCTTCCTGCAAAACCTGCTCTCCCAAGGCATTCTCGGCAGCACCGACGGGACGTTGCCCTTCAGCGTTGTGTGCGACAGCTCCAACAACCCAAGCAGCCGCACGAGCCTCGGCTACGTCCAGTCCGACGCCCAGGTCCAATACCAGGCGATCAACGAGAAGTTCATCGTCAACATGGAAGGCGGCCAGACTGTCCAGGTCAGCCGCCAGACCCTGCCCACCGGCCAAGCCGGTCAATAAGGAGCAGCCTCAGTGCCCACCAACGCATTCACCCTTGGACGCGACACGCAGCTGGTCGTCATCGGTCCGCAAGGCCGTGTCGACCTGTCCCACGTCACCGGGTTCGAGAGCCGGCAGATGACCCAGCCGATCCGCGTGGACCGGCTGGATGGCACCCAGCTGGCTGCCGAGCTGCCCAAAGGCTGGGAAGGCTCCTTCGAGCTGGAGCGCGGCAGCAGCACGACTGACGACTTCATCGCGAGCACCGAGCAGGCTTATTACACCAGTGGCCAGTTGCCGGTCAGCACGCTTTACCAGTACGTGACGGAGGCCAACGGCAGCACCAGCACCTACCAGTATGACGGCGCCGTCTTCAAGCTCAGCGCGGCCGGCGCCTGGCGCGGCGATGCGTCGGTGAAGCAGAAGCTCGACTTCTTCGCCGCCCGCCGCAAGCGCGTCTAGCGCCTTCCTTCGCTCGCGGGAGCGAGTCAAAGGCACTGCCCGCATCCAAGCAGCTGCCGGGAGCACCGTCCATGCAGACGCCCACCCAAGCCTTCGTCGCCGCCGCCCAGGACATCCGAACCGTGATGGACGCCACCGGCCGCACGTTCACCATACGCCGCCCCACGACGCTTGACCGCCTGCGCCTGTTCAAGGCGATCGGCCCCGCCCTGGCCGCCAACGACCGCTACATGGGCATTGCCATGCTCGCCTTCGCCGTCGTCGCCATGGACGGCGTCCCCTGTCCGCAGCCCACCAACGAGCACCAGATCGAAGCCGCCATCGAGCGCATGGGCGATGACGCCATCAAGGCGATCGGGGATTCCTTCCTGCCCGAGGACAAGGAAGGCTTGGCCGTCGCCGGCACGGGAAACTGAGCGAGCACCCCGATTTGGTGGACAGCCTCTATCTTGTCCGCAACGGGGTGCCTTTTGACGTGGCTTTCTCTCTACCTCCTGCTGAGCGACTTTCCTGGGTCGTCGTTTTTGGCCGACTCACCACGGGTCGCCAGTTCGACTGGATCACCAACAGCTGGTCTGACTTTCCATGACGGCGACAAAACCGTTCCCGGATATGCGGGATTTCGTTGACCCGCTCGTCATTCCTGTCACGTTAACGATCCCTGCACTTGGGATGCCGCCTGGGACTGGCCGATTTGACTCGCTTCATTCTGCCGTTCTTCCGGCAAACGGATGGCCGGATCGAAAGAACGTTCCCAATTTGCCTTATGCGGCAAGTTCAGATGTCGTTGAGGTCAAATCTGTCTCACCTTCGGTCCTCAAGGCTCAACATGATCGTGGTGATCAGCCGATAGGGCCAGGCGCTGAACAGGCATTGGAGAGTCTCCGATCTCTTGCGGAAGGCAGATTCCCCAGGAAAATTCCAAGGTCTGGCCTTCCATCGCTTCCCGAGAGGGCGGGCCTCCGCGAGCTGTTTGGTCAGGATGTATCGCGTGCAAAAGAGCTGTTAG
>CAXTNC010000001.1:15470-42801 GCA_964245495.1 uncultured Acetobacteraceae bacterium | reverse complement strand
TAGCTCGTCAGGCTCATAACCTGAAGGTCACAGGTTCAAATCCTGTCCCCGCAAAGAAAAACAGCGTCGTGAAAAAAACCGGCTTCATCGTCCCACGTGACTTGGATGTGGCTCTTCGGACAGCCAAAGGGCGCACCACCGCCCAGCAAGCCTGGCTGCGTCGTCAATTGAATGATCCCTACGTGCAGGCCGCCCAGTCGCAAGGCTGGCGGTCGCGCGCGGCTTTCAAGTTGATGGAGTTGGACGATCGGTACTCTCTTATCCATAAAGGCGCCCGGGTAATTGACTTAGGGGCTGCTCCGGGCGGATGGAGCCAAGTCGCCCTCAAGCGCGGCGCTGGCATCGTTGTCGGCGTCGATCTTCTCACGATTGAACCGGTGCCTGGGGCATATTTCGTTCAAGGCGACTTCAACACTCCAGATATGCCAGATCGTCTGCGAGCAAGTTCAGGCGGGCCAGTTGACATTGTATTGTCTGACATCGCGCCCAATACTACCGGGCATGCCGCGACGGATCACATCCGGATCGTGGCCATGGCCGAACTGGCGCTCAGCTTGGCGCTGCAAACATTGACTCCAGGCGGAAGCTTCGTGGCGAAGGTCCTGCAAGGGGGTTCTGAACGCACTTTGCTGGATACCATGAAGCGCGCATTCAGCAGCGTCCGACATGCCAAACCGCCAGCCAGCCGCAAAGATTCCAGTGAGCTGTATGTCGTGGCCAAAGGGTTTCGTCCTTCATCGGGCAGTCTCGCACAGTCTTAAGTCGTCATGGACGCAAGCGTTGGAAACAGCGCGCACCTACCGGATTTGAGGTGCGCGGGCAGATGCCGCCGGGTCGCGGCGTTGGACAAAACGTCTGCTTGATGCAGGCCAGGAACGCGGCGCCGTTGTTGGCGCCGGCCAGCACCTCGTCGTGCCACTCCCCCGAACACGACTTCACGCATCGCTTGTTCACCACCGGCTTCGACCATTGCAAGAACCCACAAGTCACGCTTGGAACGCGTGCTGGAAATCCAAGCCAGGTTACGCCCCAGCCGATTCCGGTCTAGCTTGCGCGTCATCGCGTGGCTGCCCATGTCGGGCTGCCAGGATGCGGGACGTGTTCTCGCTGGAGAGTTAGCTCATGGCCTCCGTCGAAAGCGTCGCTTCAAGGGTCGATCTTTCCGTCCAAGAAGCCTTGACGTTTGACGACGTGCTGATCGTTCCCGCCTACTCCCGGGTCTTGCCGGCCGAGGCTGATACCCGCACCAAGCTCACCCGTACGATCTGCCTCAACATCCCCCTGGTGTCATCCGCGATGGACACGGTGACGGAGGGGCCAATGGCCATTGCCATGGCTCAGCTCGGCGGCATCGGCGTCATTCACAAAAACCTGGAACCGGCGGAACAAGCTTCCCAGGTGCGCCGGGTCAAGAAATTTGAATCTGGCATGGTGGTGAACCCGCTGACCATCCACCCCGATCAGACTTTGTCCGAAGCCCGCGCTCTCATGCTGGCCTATCACATCAGCGGGGTGCCTGTGGTGGAGCGCGGCACTGGCCGGCTGGTCGGCATCTTGACCAACCGCGACGTGCGCTTCGCCACTGACCCGGCAGTTCGCATCTACGAGCTGATGACCCGCGAAGGTCTGGTCACTGTCCAGAACGGCGTCCCGGCGGAAGACGCCAAGCGGCTCCTCCACAAGCACCGGCTCGAGAAACTCCTCGTCGTGGACGAGGGATTCCGCTGCGTGGGGCTGATCACGGTGAAGGACATGGAAAAGGCGCAGGCGCATCCGCTTGCCAACAAAGACGAGTTGGGCCGCCTGCGCGTGGCTGCCGCGATCGGCGTGGGAGAGGACGGCGCCACCCGCGCCCGCGCCCTGATCGACGCCGAAGTGGACGTGCTGGTCGTGGACACGGCGCACGGGCATTCCGCCGGGGTCATGGCGGCCGTGGAAAGGATCAAGCAGATGTCCAACGCCGTGCAGGTGGTCGCGGGCAACGTGGCCACCCCCGAAGGTGCTTGGGCGCTGATCGAGGCGGGGGCTGATGCGGTGAAGATCGGCATCGGACCCGGCAGCATCTGCACCACCCGGGTTGTTGCGGGGGTCGGCGTGCCCCAGTTCACCGCCGTGCTGGAAACGGCGGCCGCCTGCCGGGAGGCCGGAGTGCCATGCATCGCCGACGGCGGCGTGCGGACCAGCGGCGACATCGTCAAAGCGATTGGAGCGGGGGCGGACGCCGTCATGGTGGGCAGCCTGTTGGCCGGAACGGACGAGGCGCCAGGAGAGGTGTTCCTGTATCAGGGCCGCAGCTTCAAGGCTTACCGCGGCATGGGAAGCATCGGCGCCATGGCCCGCGGCTCGGCGGACCGGTATTTCCAGCAGGAGATCAAGGACAGCCTCAAGCTGGTGCCGGAAGGCATCGAAGGCCGGGTCGGCTATAAAGGGCCAGTTTCGGCGGTGGTGCACCAGATGGTGGGCGGCTTGCGGGCTGGCATGGGCTACACCGGCAGCCCCACGATCGCGGACTTGCAGGCCAACACGCGGTTCCGCCGCATCACCGGGGCTGGTCTGCGGGAAAGCCACGTGCACGACGTCGCCATCACCCGCGAGGCGCCGAACTACCGGCACGAGGGATGACCGTCATCTCCGCCCTTCCGTGACGCCTGCCGCCCGGCTGGCCGCCGCCATCGACTTGCTGGCGGAGGTGGACGCGTGTCCGCGCCGCCCCGCCGACGCCGTGGCCAACGAGTTCTTCCGCAACCGCCGCTTCATCGGCTCAGGAGACCGCCGGGCCGTGTCGGAACGGTCGTGGCGCGTGCTGCGAACCCGGCGGCGGCTCAGCTGGTGGCTTGACCGTGCCGGCACCGCGCCAACCCCGCGCATGTTGGTGGCCGCCTCTCTGCTCCTGGAAGGATGGACGCTTGCCGGGGTGCAGCAGTCCTATTCCGGAGGGCAGTACGGCGCCGCCTCCATGCTGGCGCAGGAAGTGGCAGCAGCCCATCAGCTGGCCGGCCACACGCTGGACCATCCGGACATGCCTGACGCCGTACGGCTGGAAACGCCGGACTGGCTGCTTCCATCCCTGCAAGCCCGCTTCGGCAGCGCGCTCGGCCCCGAACTGGCCGCGATGGAGGCGGAAGCGCCGCTCGACCTGCGGGCCAACCTGCTGCGCGGCAGCCGGGACGATGCGGTGGCGGCCTTGGCGCTGGAGGGCATCGCCGCCGAGCCGACGCCGCTGTCGGCCTGGGGACTGCGGGTGGCGGCGCGCCGGCTGGTGACGACCGGGCCGGCCTTCCTGTCCGGGCTGGTCGAGATCCAGGACGAGGGCAGCCAACTGGTCGCCGCCCTGGTCGGTGCGGCGCCGCAGATGCGGGTGGCGGACTGGTGCGCCGGCGCAGGGGGCAAGACGCTCGCGCTTGCCATGGCGATGGGCAATCAGGGCCACGTCGTCGCCTGCGATGTGCACGACAAGCGGCTGGAAGGGGCTGTGCGCCGCTTGCGCCGGGCCGGCGTGCACAACGTGGAACGCCACCTGATCGTGGCTGGGGATAAATGGGCCAAGCGCCGCGCCGGCACGTTCGACCGCGTGCTGGTTGACGCGCCCTGCACGGGGACGGGCACCTGGCGCCGCAACCCGGACGCCAGGGCGCGGCTGCGCCCCCTGGATTTGCAGGAGCTGCTTCCCAAACAGGCGAATATCCTGGACGATGCCTCCCGGCTGGTGCGGGCAGGCGGACGGCTCGTGTTCGCCACGTGCTCGCTGCTCAGGGAGGAGAATGAGGACCAAGTGGACGCATTCCTCGCACGCCACCCGGACTTCGCCGTCGTGCCGCTGGAGCAGGCTTGGCCGGCAGGGTCAGCACCGCCTTGCCAGGGACCTTACCTGTCATTGACTCCTCTGCGGCACGGCACGGATGGGTTTTTCGGCGCCGTGCTGCAGCGGTCAGGAACGCCCGGTTGATTGCCGTCCGCCGGGCGCGACCGTCCGATGCGCCTTTGATCGGGGCGGTGCACGTCGCTGCCTGGCGCAGCGCCTATCCAGGCATCTTGCCGGACCCGTTTCTTGCGGGCCTCTCCGTGACCCGGCAAGCAGCCTATTACGACCGGCAAATCCGCTCCGGCAGCGGGGTTTACGTCGCCATCGCCTCGGGTCAGGACGTTCCAGGCGGGTCAGGGCCGCGGCTGGTCGGCTACACGACGGTCGGGCGCACCCGCGGCGCCCTGCCGGGCGGCGTTGCGGCCGATGGCGAGATCGAGACGCTCTACGTGCTGGATGATTGGCGAGAACGCGGCGTGGGCCGACGGCTGATCCGGACCGGCGCAGCCCACCTTGCGGCAGCCGGCAGCCGGGCGGCGTTCCTGTGGGTGCTGCGCGGCAACCCGAGCCGCTGGTTTTATCAGCGCCTGGGCGGACGGCCGGTGGCGGAAGCAGCCACGCGGGTGGCGGGCGTGTCCGTGCCGCAGACAGCCTATGCCTGGGACCCGATCGAACGGCTGATCGCCGCGTCGCCGGCCGCCTGAAAGCAGGCTGGAAGGCGGGCGAGCAGAACAGGATGCGACCCCCCGCGATGCGCTCGTGCGGCGAATCGGGATGGGCAAGGGCAGCGCGGTGTCAGCGGCGCTTGAAAGAATTGCGGAGCGGGGCCTTTTCTGCAAGCGTGCCGCCGCAACGCAGCCGTCATGCCTCGGGCAGCGCAGCTGTAGTCTGGCACAGGAGTTGCTCAATAGTATGACGACCTCGTCGGACTGACTGGTCTGTGGTTGGCGCGGCTATAGCATGAGCCTTGGCTTTGCAGGAAACAGGAGATCGCATGAGCGACGTCGTCACCAAGACCGCCGAGGCCGGACCCGGCGCCATCACCGGCTGCCTGACCCCGATCGACAAGGGTGGGCTTGACCAGCTGATCGCCAAGGGCCGGGCCAACCCGCAGGCGGTGAAGACCCTCAAGTGCAAGACCATCGCCGAGGGCCGCTTCCGCCACCTCAATATGATCCGCGACCTGCCGCCCTACATCGTGGACGAGCCGCCGGCCCTGCTGGGTGACGACACGGCGCCCAACCCGTCCGAGGCATCCCTGGCCGCCCTGGGATCGTGCCTCGCGGTCGGCATCCATGCCAACGCCGTGGCCCGCAACATCACGGTGCGGTCGCTGGAGCTGGAGCTGGAGGCGGACATCAACATCACCGCCGTCTGGGGCACGGGGGACACCAGCCCGAAGCCGGTCGGGTTCGATGCCGTGCGGGTGAAGGTCCACCTGGACGCGGACGCGCCGCAGGCTGACCTGGACGCCCTGGTCGCGCACGCGCGCACCTGGTCGCCAGTGGCCAACACGTTCAGCAAGCCCGTTCCCGTGAACTGCGAGATGGTTTGATCCAGCTGCCAGGAGCGCCGACATGAGCCAAGCGCTCGCTGCCCCGCGCGGCTCCTCCCCAGCCGCCTGCACGCCGCCCTTGCCGGAGCTGCTGGACGCCGAGCTGGCGCCCCTGGTGGAACGGATCGACGAAGGCCTTTACCCATCGGAGGTGCTGCGCCGGCTGGGCGAGGCGGGAGTCTACAGCCGTCACCTCGCCCTGTCCGGACGGCAGGACCTGGGCGCCGCCATCGCGGACATGGCGTCCGTGGCGGCGCTGTGCATGTCCACCGCCTTCTGCACCTGGTGCCAGGACGCGTGCGGCTGGTATCTTGAGAACACGGACAACGCGGCCCTGCGGCAGCGCCTGCAGCCTGGCGTCGCCGACGGCACGCTGCTGGGCGGCACTGGCCTGTCGAACCCGATCAAGGCGCTGTCCGGCATCGAGGGCTTCAACCTGCGGGCCAAGCGGACCGCGGGCGGCTACGTCGTCACCGGAGTGTTGCCATGGGTGAGCAACCTGGGCGACGGCCATTGGTTCGGCACAATCTTCGAGGACACTGACGACCCGGCGCACCGCCTGATGGCGATGGTGCAATGCGGCCAGCCCGGCGTCGAGATACGGCAGAACGTCAAGTATACGACGTTGGAAGGCACAGGGACCTGCTCGGTCCGCTTCCGCCGGGCTTTCATATCCGACGACCTGCTGCTCGCCGATCCGTTGGGCGACATGGTGAGCCGCATCCGTCCCGGCTTCGTGCTGCTGCAAGCCGGGATGGGCCTCGGCGTCATCCGCGCCAGCATGGACGCCATGACCCAGGCCGACAAGCAGCAAGAAGCCACCAACCGCTTCCTGCCGCGCCGCCCGCCGTATTTCGAGGCAGCCCTCCAGGACCTTCGGGACGACATCATGCGGCTGGCGGCCACGCCCCGGGACGGCTCGATGGAGTATGTCCGGCAAGTCCTCAAGGTTCGGCTCCGAACCGGGGAGCTGACCCTGCAAGCCACCGAGGCGGCGATGCTGCACACGGGCGCCCGCGCCTTCATCGTCGGCTCGCCGGTGCAGCGGCGGCTTCGCGAAGGGTACTTCGTCGCGATGATCACGCCGTCCAGCCGCCACCTTGCCAAAGAGCTGAGCCGGATGGCGGCGTAGACTCGCAACACAGGAGCAGCATCGTGCCCGACAAGATTCTCATCTCGCCCGCCGAGCTTGCCGGCATGATGGCTGCCGGCGGGACCGTGCTGATCGACACCCGCTCCCCGGACGACTACGCCGCCGGGCACATCGCCGGCGCGGTCAACCTGTTCGACATCTTCACCTACCTGGCGATGTCCACCAAGGAGGGCATGGCCGAGCTGAAGGACAAGTTCGCTGCGGCGTTCGGCGCGGCCGGCATCGGCGGCGATGAGACGGTCGTGTTCTACGAAGGCTCGATGAACTCCGGCTTCGGGATGTCTTGCCGCGGCTACTACCTGCTGACCTTCCTGGGCTACGGCAAGGCCCACGTCCTGCACGGCGGCTTGACGGCTTGGCAGGCGGCCGGGATGCACGTCACGACCGAGGTGCCGACCCCGGCGGCCAAGGCTTTCCCTGTCTCGACCAGCGGCGAGCAGATGATGCTCGACAAGCATGACATGCTGGAGGCGCTCAAGGAGGACAGCGTCATCAAGCTCGATGTGCGGGACGTGGACGAGTGGATCGGCGTCTCCTCCTCTCCCTACGGGCCAGACTTCGCTCCCCGCAAGGGCCGCATCCCCGGCGCCAGGTGGCTGGAATGGTATCGCCTGATGAAGCCGACCGCGGCAGGGCCGATGTTCAAGTCCAGGCAAGAGCTGCTCGCCGAGCTGCACACGGTCGGCGTGACCCCGGACTCGACGGTGTACCTCTACTGCTTCAAGGGCGCCCGCGCCTCGAACTCGCTGGTGGCGCTGCGCGAGGCGGGCGTCAAGGACGTGCGCATGTACTTCGGCTCGTGGAATGAGTGGAGCCGGGACCCGGAGCTGCCCATCGAGACCGGCGTGCCATTTGCCTGATCCACCCTGGGCAAGTCGGCGATTCCAGCCCGCTTACCTGCCCAGGCTCAGTCCGTTGCCGCCGCCGCCGCCGCCAGGCAACCCGGCGCCGCTGAATTTGCCGATGTTTCCGAGCAGCTGCTGCATGAACGTGCTTTCGCTGCCTGGCGAGGGCGTCGTGCGCGCCACGACGCTCACCGGCTGGGCGTCCGCCTGGCTCATGTGCCTCATGCCGCGCAGGATGCCGGAATCGTCGAACGTCATCTCGACCACGTCCTGGCTGTTGACGCCTTGGATGCGCCCGACGCGCGGCTGGGTCACCTCGCTGATGTAGATCCACGTGTTGTCGTCGAATGCCGCTTTGGCTGTCGGCGAGCCGATCAGGCTGGTCACGTCGAGGCGGGTGGAGGTGCCAGGCACCAGGTCCTTCAGCTGGGCAGCATCAATGCGGTTGCCGCGCACCTGGGGCGACGCTTGGATGGCGGAGCAGGCGCCAAGCAGGCTGGCGAGAAGAAGGGTTGCGGCAGGGCGCACGGGGGTCCTGGACAGCGGCGCATGGATTGAACCGGCAGCGCGCCGCGTTATGTGCCGGGGACGGGATGGCGCTTGGCGCCGGGTTCGGCTGGGCGTGTCATGCCGGGCGGTCTTGTGTCAACGGTTTGGAGCGCGGCGGGAATGGCATTCTTTGGTTTGCTCGGGCGGGGACGCTACGAAAGGCGAGGTTTCGAGCTTTACACCGCGGCGGTCGCAGCCGCGCGCAGCCCGCATCTTTATGCAGAGCTGGGGGTGCCGGACACGCTGGATGGCCGGTTTGACCTCGTCGGCCTGTTCGCATCCCTCTTGATCCGCCGCCTCCGCGCCTTGGCTGCGCCTGGACCGGCCATCGCCCAAGCGGTGTTCGACGCCATGTTCTCCGACATGGACATAAACCTGCGGGAGCTTGGGGTGGGCGACATGACCGTCGCCCGCAACGTGCGGGCCATGTGGGAGGCCTTTCACGGCCGGGCGACCGTCTACGAAGCAGCACTGGCCGATCCGGACCCGGCAGCGTTGCAAGCCGCGGTGGCGCGCAACGTGTGGCGGGGCGCAGAAGCGCCGGGCGCTGCGGCCTTGGCTGACCTGGTGCGCGCGCAGGTGGCCCGGCTGGAGGCGGCTCCCCCGGCCGACCTGCTCGCCGGCCATGCCGATTTCGCGTTGGCGGCCGCCGCATGACCGAGATGTTCCGCCCCCTCGCAGCCGACCGCGTGGGCGACGGCTTGTCCCTGACCGTCCAGGCGGATGCGGCAGAGTGCGCCGCCATCGCAAGCCGCCTGCGCCTGCCCTCCGTGCAGTCGGTCTGTTGCGGCTGGGTGCTGCGCCCTGGGCAGGACGGAGCCGTGGAAGCGGAAGGGTCGCTGCGGGCCCGGCTGCACCAGGAATGCGTCGTGTCTCTGGATGCCTTTTCCGCCGACGTGGTGGAGGAGTTCGCGGTCCGCTTCGTGCTTCCTGGTCACGAGAGCGAGATGGCCGACGACCCGGACGAGCCGGACGAGCTGGTCATGGATGGCGGGATGTTGGAGCTGGGCGAGGCCACGGTGGAGCAGCTGGCCCTGGCGCTCGACCCGTATCCGCGCAAGCCCGGCGCGGAACTGCCGTCGGAGGTGGAAGCCGCGCCGGACAACCCGTTCGCGGCGCTCGCAAAGCTGCGAGGGCAGCAATAGGGCGCTGGCGCTTGCGGGCGCGCAGCCGCTCTGCTAAGCGCCACGCCCTGACTGTTGCCGATTCATGACGTGACCGCGGCCTGCTTGGCGCCGCCCGACACAGACACTCCGAGAGCATCTCCCCATGGCCGTTCCCAAGAAGAAGACCTCCCAATCCCGGATGGGAATGCGCCGCAGCCATCACGCGTTGACCGCCCCGGCCTATGCCGAGTGCGGCAACTGCGGCGAGCTGAAGCGCCCGCACCATGTCTGCTCGCATTGCGGGCACTATGACGGCCGCGAAGTCGTGGCGGCGGGCAAGGCGCTGAAAGGCGCTGTCCGCACCTGACTTGCCGGCGCGCCGGGAGCATCGCGCCATGAGGCCGTCCGGCGTCGAGCCTGTTCCTGACGCCTACACCCTGGCTGTTGACGCGATGGGTGGCGACCATGCTCCAGGCGCCGTGATCGGCGGCCTCGCCATCGCCGCGCTGCGCCATCCCGGCGCCAGGTTCCTGCTGGTCGGGGACGAGGCGGTGCTGGCGCCGCTCGTGTCGCGCGCGCAACTTGAGCGATGCTGCACGGTCCGCCACGCGCCCGACATCATCGGCAACGAGATGAAGCCCACGGCCGCGCTTCGGGTCCGCAACGCTTCCATGCGGGTTGCGATCGACGCGGTGGCCGCGGGCGAGGCATCCGGCGTCATCTCCGCCGGCAACACCGGCGCATTGATGGCGCTGGCCAAGATCGTCATCAAGACGTTGCCTGGCATTGACCGCCCCGCCCTTGCCGCCCTTGCACCCTCCGCGCGCGGGGACGTGGTGATGCTTGACCTTGGGGCCAACGCGGTGTGCGACGCGCGCAACCTGGTCGAATTCGCCGTGATGGGGGACGTGTTCGCCCGCGCCGTGCTGGGTCTGCCGTCACCCACCATCGGGCTGCTGAACATCGGCTCGGAGGAGCTGAAAGGCGACGAGCGCGTGCGCCAGGCCGCCGAGGTGCTGCGCGCCAGCCACATCGCCCCGCAATTCCACGGCTTCGTGGAGGGCGACGACATCGCGGCCGGCACCACGGACGTGGTGGTGACGGACGGCTTCACCGGCAACGTGGCGTTGAAGACGGGGGAAGGCGCGCTTCGCCTGGTGTTCACCCTGCTCAAGCAGGTGTTCGGCGGCAGCCTTGCCGGCCGGTTGGCTTACTTCCTCGCGCGTCCCGGCCTGGACCGGCTGCGCGAATGGGTGGACCCGCGGCGCTACAACGGCGCCATCATGCTGGGATTGAACGGCGTAGTGGTGAAGTCGCACGGCGGCACGGACGCCGAGCAGTTCGCCTACGCCACCGACGTGGCGATCGACATGGTGCTGCACAGGTTCAACGACCGCATCCGCGAGGGCCTGGTCCGGATCGCGGGGCTGAGCGGCGCCCCGCCGGTGCTGGCGGCGGTGCGCTGATGCTGCGCTCCGTGATGCGGGGCGCGGGCGGCTACCTGCCGCAGCGGGTGATGGCGAACGACGAGCTGGCCAAGCGGCTCGAAACGTCGGACGCTTGGATCACCGAGCGCACCGGCATCCGCCAGCGCCACCTGGCGGCGCCCCATGAAACGGCAGCCTTCATGGGCGCCCGGGCCGCGGAGGAGGCGCTGGCCCATGCCGGAGCCGAAGCCGCGGACGTGGACCTCATCATCGTGGGCACCAGCACGCCGGACCAGGCTTTTCCGGCCACGGCGCTGGGTGTCCAGGCCCAGTTGGGCGCGGGCGGCTTCGGCTTCGACGTGTCGGCCGCGTGCAGCGGATTCGTTTATGGTCTCGGCATCGCGGACGCGCTGATCCGCAACGGCCAGGCGCGGGGCGCGCTGGTCATCGGATCGGAAGTGTACTCCCGCATCCTGGATTGGACCGACCGCGCCACGTGCGTGCTGTTCGGCGACGGAGCGGGCGCCGTGTTCCTGCGCGGGGAGGAGCAGCCGGCCGGGGAGCCGGCGCAGGGAATCCTTTCGACCCACTTGCACGCGCAAGGCGATCTTGGGCCGCTGCTCTACGTGGACGGCGCCGTGGGCCGGCCGGAGCTGCCGGGCCATCTGAGGATGAACGGCCGCGAGGTGTTCCGCCATGCCGTGAGCAAGTTGGCTGCCGCGGTGGATGAGGCGCTGGAGGCGAACAGCCTGCGGCAGGGCGACATCGACTGGCTGATCCCTCATCAGGCCAACCGCCGCATCATCGACGCGATGGGCCGCAAGCTCGGGCTGCCGCCGGAACGGGTGGTGGTGACGGTGGACCGGCACGCCAACACTTCTGCCGCCTCCATTCCCCTGGCCTTGGCCGAGGCCTGGCGCGCTGAGCGGCTCCGCCGCGGGGACCTGCTGGTGCTGGAAGCCTTGGGCGGCGGCATGACCTGGGGGTCGGCACTGGTGCGGCTCTAACGCCACAGCGCGCAAAGTTGTGTTTGATTTCAGGGCGTTTGCTTGACCTTCGCGAGCCGCCGCGCATAGCGTGAGCCGCATGATCACCGTGACGCGTGCGCACTTGGCGGAACGAATCTACATGCAAGTGGGCTTGTCGCGCAATGAGTCGGCAGATCTGCTGGAAACGGTGTTGAACCGGCTCGCGAAAGCGCTGGAAACTGGCGAATCGGTTAAGATCAGCGGCTTTGGAACGTTTTCCGTGCGGCAGAAGGGCCGGCGGATCGGACGCAACCCGAAGACCGGGGTCGAGGTGCCCATCCTTCCCCGCCGGGTGCTGGTGTTCCGTCCGAGCCAAGTGCTGAAGGCGCACGTGAACGGCACGCCGGTGCCCGCCGGGGACGAGTTCGCCGGTGACGACGAATGATCCCGCCCGGTGCATCCGGCGCAGACCCGCCCGATGCCGCCAAGGCACGGGCCAAGAAGGCGCCCAACGCCTTCCGCACCATCAGCGAAGTGGCGGACGAGCTGCATATCCCGCAGCACGTTCTGCGGTTCTGGGAAACCAAGTTCCCGCAGGTCAAGCCGCTCAAGCGTGGCGGTGGCCGGCGTTACTACCGTCCGGACGACATCGCGCTGCTCCGCCGCGTTTCGGACCTGCTCTACACCGAGGGCTACACCATCAAGGGCGTGCAGCGGCTGCTGCGGGAGGGAGGCGGCAAGTTGTCCGATGACATCCCGCCCGCGACCGAGGCCGAGCGGGCAGCCGCCGAAGCTGAACGCGCCACCCCGCTGGACCAGCCGATGCTGCAGAGTGCGTCTGATGCGGTTCCCAGCAGGGACGAAGCTGCGCGGCTGCGCGAAACCCTGGTCCAAGTGCTTGAGGAACTGGAGAGGCTGCGCCGCCTGCTGCCCTGAAGGCTGCAAGCAAGCGTTGCGGCCCCAGCGAGTTGCGGCCCGGTGAGTTGCGGCACTGGCGACCGGCTGCTACACCCAGATCAGTCGGAGCGTAGCGCAGCCTGGTAGCGCATCAGTCTGGGGGACTGAGGGTCGTGGGTTCGAATCCCGCCGCTCCGACCAACCCGAACTTGCCGCTGTCCGGCCCGTCAGGGCGGGGACGGCGCGTGTCACGCCGCCCACGGCGAGAGGAAAAGGCGCTAGATCATGGTAGAGGTGCTTTACAGGGACCCGCTCAATCCGACGGCTCCCATCACGCCGACCACCACAGCGGGAGTGGTGGACACGACGGGCGTGGCGCCATGGTCCAACGCCGTGATCACGACCGACACCGCGACTGGGCTTGAAGCCAGCGGACTTTATGCGCTGCGGGGCGGCAACCTGCTGCAGCTGGACTTCAACGCAGCCGGCGCGCTGAACGACACCGTCCTGTATGTGCCAGGCCAGGGCATCACTGCAACCTACCTTGGCCTAGGCAGCAACCCAGTCTACCCGCAGTATTCGTACACTCAGTACAACTATACTGCCAGCGGCGCGATCACTTCGATTGTCGAGACGCTTAACGGCAAAACGTACTACAACGGAACTCCCTAGCGGGGGACGGCTTGGCCATCCCCCTGCAACGGTTCTCCGCTACAAAGCGCGTTGAGGGGCCAAGCGAGCCACCGGCGCTGGCCGGGTGACGAGCCAGATGCCAAGGGCCACGGGAACCACGCCCAGCAAGTCGAGCAGGCTGACCGGCTCGCCCAGCACCATCCAGGACATCGCCAGGCCGGTCGGCGGGATCAGGAAATGCAGGGCGCTGGCGGAGGTGGCGCTGCCGTTGCGCAGCAGCCAGAACCACAGCAGCAACGCCCCGATCGACATCACCAGGACGCACCAGGCCATCACCAGCCACAGCTGGGGGCCGTACGCGATGCGGGCGGGGTTCTCGAACACGGCCCCGAGCGCCAGCAGCAGGCCCCCGGCCGTTGCGGTCTGCACGCCCACCGCCATCGGCAGGCTCACGTCCGGCGCCAGCCACTTGAATGCCAGCGTTCCCGCGACCAGCGACAGCAGCGCGCCCGCCACCAGCAGCACCCCGCGCCCATCCTCGTGACCGGCGGCCAGGCGGTGGCGCACCACGAACACGGCGCCTGCGAAGCCTAGCAGCAGGCCGAGCGCCTTGCGCCAGTGCAGCCGTTCGCCGAGCAGCGGCCCTGCCGCGGCGGCGATCAGGATCGGGTTCAGGCTGGCGATGATGGTGGCCAGCCCGGCGGACACGCTGCCCATGCCCTGCCAGGCAAGGCCCTGATAGCCGGCTTGGTTGAACAAGCCGAGCAACGCAAGCTTTCCCCAAGGGACCGGTCGCCGGAAATCCCCGCGCCAGGCGGCGAAGCCCAGCAGCGCCGCGCCGGTGAGCAGGAAGCGCACGCCGCCGAACAGCGCGGGCGGGCAGGTGGCAAGGGCAAGCTTGGCCGCCGTGAAGCCGCTGGCCCAGGCGAACACGAACAGCATGACCAGCAGGAAGTAGCCAGCCCGTCCCCGCATCAGGAAGGCAGCAGCACCGTCGCGACCGCCTGGGCGGCGATGCCCTCGCCGCGCCCGGTGAAGCCGAGCCGTTCCGTCGTCGTCGCCTTGACCGAGATGCGCCCCGCCTCCACCCCGAGCAGCTCCGCCAACCGTTCGGCCATGGCCGCCGCGTGCGGCGTGATCTTGGGGCGCTCGCAGATGAGCGTCACGTCGGCGTTGGCCAGCCTGCCGCCGCGCGCCTCGATCCGCCCGGCGGCGTGACGCAGGAAGCGGGCGCTGTCCGCGTCCTTCCACTCGGCCTCGCTGGGCGGGAAGTGGCGGCCGATGTCGCCTTCCGCCAGCGCGCCGTAGATGGCGTCGCACAGGGCGTGGATGCCCACGTCGGCGTCCGAATGGCCTGCCAGGCCCCACTCGTGCGCCACCGTGACGCCGCACAGCACCAGCGCCCGGCCCGGCTCGGCGGCGTGGACGTCGAACCCGGTGCCGGTGCGCGGCGACAAGCCAGGGGGCAAGCAGGGCGAAAGGGCGCGCTCCAGCCGCACGATGTCCTCCGGATAGGTGAGCTTGATGTTGTCCTCGGCGCCGGGGACGACCGCGACGGGATGGCCCGCCGCTTCCAGCAGCGCGGCATCGTCCGTGGCGGCGCCCTGCCCAGTGCCGTGCAAGGCGCGCAGCAGGTGGTAGCGGAACGCTTGCGGGGTTTGCGCCCGGTACAGGCCGTCCCGCCGCACCGTCGCCACGATCCGTCCGGACTGCACCCGCTTCAGCGTGTCGGCGACGGGAATGGCGGGAATCGCCCCGTCATGGCTGCGCAACGCGGCCAGCAGGGCAGGGATGACGGCGGGCGGCACGAACGGCCTGGCGGCGTCGTGCACCAGCACCAGTTCCGGCGCGTGCGGGCTGAGGGCCTGCAGCCCGGCCAGCACGCTGGCCTGCCTGGCGTCGCCGCCGGGCACGGCGGGCAGCACGTCCAGTCCAGCCAGGGCATCGGCCACCCGGTCCGCATCGCCGACCGGCTGCAGCGCGGTGACGTGGGGCAGCAGCGCCTCGGCTGCGTGGCGGATGACGGGCTTGCCCGCGATGATGGTGAATTGCTTGGGGATGTCGCCGCCGAAGCGGTTGCCGTTGCCCGCGGCGACCAGGATGGCGGCGATTCGCATGGTGGAGAAATGCGCGGCGGGGCCGTTTCCGTCAATCCGGCACGTCGCGGCTTGCCGCAATGATTGCCATGCGCTCGTGCGAAGCGTAATTTGCCCAAATGCTAGGCAACGGTCTTCCTTCGTTCACGCTTGGTGTCGGCCCGCGCGCCGTCACTCTCGACACGCCGGTCATCCTGGCGCCCATGTCCGGCATCACCGACCTGCCGTTCCGCCGCTTGGCCAAGCGGCTCGGCACGGGGATGGTCGTGTCGGAGATGATCGCGTCCTGGGCCATGGTGCGGGAGAACCAGGCCACGCTGCGGATGGCCAGCGTGGACGGCGCCGGCCCCAACGCGATCCAGCTGGCCGGTTGCGACCCAGCGGCCATGGCCGAGGCCGCCCGCATCGCGGAGGGCCGCGGGGCTGACCTGATAGACATCAACTTCGGCTGCCCGGTGAAGAAGGTGGCGGTGGGGCAGAGCGCCGGGTCGGCCCTGATGCGGGACGAGACAGGGGCTGCCCGCATCCTGGAAGCGACCGCGCGCGCCGTTCCGGTGCCGGTCACGTTGAAGATGCGGATGGGCTGGGACCATGCGAACCTGAACGCGCCCCGCCTGGCGCAGATCGCCGAAGCGAGCGGCATCGCCATGGTGACGGTGCACGGCCGCACCCGGCAGCAGTTCTACGCTGGATCCGCCGATTGGGACTTCATCGCCGCGGTGAAGGCGGCGGTGGGCATCCCGGTGATCGCCAACGGGGACATCACGACGGTCGAGCAGGCGGCGGAGGCGCAGGCGCGCTCCGGGGCGGACGGCGTGATGGTCGGGCGGGGCTGCTATGGCCGGCCCTGGTTCCCGGCGCAGGTTGCAGCCTTCCTGCGGACAGGGCAGCGCCTGCCAGACCCGGCGCTGGCTGCGCAGAAGGCCATCCTGCTTGACCACTACCATGCCATGCTGGCGCATTTCGGCGTGCAGCCCGGCCTGCGGCTGGGGCGCAAGCACGTCGCCTGGTACTCCCGCGGGCTGCACGGCTCGGCCGAGTTCCGCGCCGCGGTCATGCGCTGCGACGACGTGGCCTCCGTGCTGCGCTTGATCGACGCGTTCTACGATCCGCTGATTGATGCGCCGGCGGCCCTCGCCGCATGATGGGGGCTGCCCGCACCCTGCTGAAGGCCGTCGGCAAGGCAGGCGGAGGAGGCCGTGAGGCGGATGCCTCGGCCATGCTGGGCGCACTGCCGGTGCCCGTGCTGCTGCTGGATGCCGAGAACCGGTTCCGTTATGCCAACCATGCGGCGGAGCAGTTCCTGGGCCTCTCGATGCAGCAGCTGTCCCACATGGGCCTGCGGGACTTGCTGCCCGGTGATCATCCGCTGGTCGCGCTGCTGGAGCAGGTGCGGCAGCACGGCATCACCATCGCCGACCATGACCTGGCCTTGCACAGCCCCCGCCTGCACAAGGAGGCGGTCACGATGCAGGCGACGCCGCTGCTCGACGAGCCGGGGGCCGTGCTGCTGTCCTTGCAGGACAGCTCGGCCGTGCGCGCGCTGGACCGGCAGACCGTGTTCCGCTCGGCGGCGCGGTCGGTGAGCGGCATGGCGGCGGTGCTGGCCCATGAAGTGAAGAACCCGCTTTCCGGCATCCGCGGCGCCGCGCAGCTGCTGGAAGGCAGCGTCGGCGAGAGCGACCGGGAACTGGCGGTGCTGATCCGGGACGAGGCGGACCGCATCCACGCATTGGTGGACCGCATGGAGGTGTTCGGAGAGAAGCCGATCGACCGCCGCGCGGTGAACATCCACCGTGTGCTGGAACACGTGCGCCGCCTGGCGCAGACCGGGTTCGCGGCGCACATCAGGTTCAGCGAATCCTACGACCCTTCGCTGCCGCCCGTGCTGGCGAACCGGGACCAGCTCGTGCAGGTGCTGCTCAACTTGGTCAAGAACGCCGCGGAGTCGGTGACGGCCGCGGACCTGGAAGGCGAGATCACCCTCACCACGGCCTACCGGCACGGCATGCGCATGGCGGTGCCGGGGTCCACCCAGCGCATCCACCTGCCGCTGGTGGTGACGGTGCGGGACAACGGGCCAGGCATCGGCGAGGACATCCGCCCGCATCTGTTCAAGCCGTTCGTGACATCCAAGCCGTCCGGCAGCGGACTCGGCCTGGCGCTGGTTGCCAAGATCGTGGCGGACCATGGCGGCCTGGTCGAGGTGGACAGCCGTGCTGGCCGGACCGAGTTCGCGCTCCACCTTCCCGTTATCAGCGAGGATGCCGGTGATGGAGAGGCCTAGCTTCTCCCCGGCCAGCCTCCGGCTGCCAGGACATGCATGACCGTTCCGACCGTCCTCGTCGCGGATGACGACCGCTCCATCCGCACCGTGCTCACCCAGGCGCTGGGCCGGTCCGGCTACCAGGTCCGCTCGTGCTCCAACGCCGCCACGCTGTGGCGCTGGGTGGAGGACGGCGAGGGCGACCTGGTGATCACGGACGTCGTCATGCCGGACGAGAGCGGGTTAGACCTGATCCCCCGCATCCGCCGGGTCCGGCCGGAGCTGAAGATCGTGGTGATGAGCGCGCAGTCCACCTTGATGACGGCGGTGAAGGCGGCCCAGCGCGGCGCGTTCGAGTACCTGCCCAAGCCGTTCGACTTGAAGGAGTTGCTGGCCGTGGTGGGCCGCGCGCTCGCTGCCCCGCCCCCGTTGCCGCCGCCGGCCGAGCCGCAGGAGAAGGAGGAGAAGCTGCCGCTGATCGGCCGCTCCGTGGCGATGCAGGAGATTTACCGCACCATCGCCCGCCTGACGACGGCGGACCTGACGGTGATGGTCACGGGCGAGTCGGGCACCGGCAAGGAGCTGGTGGCCCGCGCGCTGCACGATTACGGCCGCCGCCGGGCTGCGCCGTTCGTGGCCATCAACATGGCCGCGATCCCGCGCGAGCTGATCGAGAGCGAGCTGTTCGGCCACGAGCGCGGCGCGTTCACCGGGGCGCACAACCGCAACCAGGGCCGCTTCGAGCAGGCGCACGGCGGCACGCTGTTCCTCGACGAGATCGGCGACATGCCGCACGAGGCGCAGACCCGGTTGTTGCGGGTCTTGCAGGAAGGCGAGTTCACCACCGTGGGCGGCCGGCAGCCGATCAAGTCCAACGTCCGCATCGTGGCCGCGACCCATCGGGACTTGCGGCAGGCGATCCGCGCCGGGCAGTTCCGCGAGGACCTGTTCTACCGGCTGAACGTGGTGCCGATCCGCCTGCCGCCGCTGCGGGAGCGGACGGAAGACATCTCCGTGCTCGCCCGCCACTTCCTGGACCGGGCGCGGCAGGCGGGACTGCCGGGCAAGTCGCTCGACGGCGGCGCGGTGGAGCGGCTGCGCGCCTATCGCTGGCCCGGCAACGTGCGCGAGCTGGAGAACCTGATGCGGCGGCTTTCCGCGCTTTACCCGCAGGAGGTGATCGGCGAGGAGGTGGTGGCGGCCGAGCTGGACGCAGGCGGCAGCGAGATGGAGACGCCCGCCGCCTTCGATGGCGCCGAGCCGCTCGCCGCCGCGGTCGAGCGCCACATCCGCCGTTTCCTGGCCACCTCCGGGGACGACGTGCCGATGCGCGACATCTACGACAAGGTGATCGCGGAGGTGGAACGCCCGCTGATCCAGATGACGCTGTCGGCCACCCGGGGCAACCAGATCAAGGCCGCCGCCATGCTCGGGCTGAACCGCAACACGCTGCGCAAGAAAATCCGCGACCTCGAAATCCCCGTCGTGCGCGGCATCGGCTGAGCGATGGACGCGCTGCCCCCGGCCCCACCTGCGCTGGGCCGCTCCCGCATGGGCCGGGCCATGGACATCCTGCTGGGCAAGGTGGTGACGCTGGTGCTGGCGGCGGCGGCATTGCTGCTCGCCATCGTGACGTTCGTGATGCTGTCGGGCGGCGCGCCGATCACGTTCCGGCCCAACCTCACCTTCGTCTCCGTCTTGGCCTGCGCCGCCGTGCTGCTGCTGCTGGGCGCGATCCTGGCCGGGCGGCTGACGCGGGTGTGGGTGGAGCGCCGGCGCGGCTCCGCCGGGTCACGCCTGCATGTGCGGCTGGTGCTGATGTTCGGGGTGGTTGCCGTGACGCCCGCCATCGTGGTGGCGGCGTTCGCGGCGGCGTTCTTCAACCTGGGCATCCAGTCCTGGTTCGACGACCGCATCCGCACGGCGCTGGACGCGAGCCTGACCTCGGCGCGCACCTCGCTGGAGGAGCACCGCAACAACATCAAGGCGGATGCGCTCAGCGTCGCCATCACGCTCAATCGGGCAGGCGCGTTCCTGGCCAACCGGCCGGCGCTGTTCCAGGAGGTGCTGGACCAGGAAACAACCTTTCACGGCCTGATCCAGGCCGTGATCTATGACCCCTACACCCATGAGATCATCCTTTCCTCCGGGGTTCTGGCCGGGAACTTCGTCGATCTGCCCAGCAACGGGGAGATCGAGCCTGCCCGCCGCGGCGACGTGTCGGTGATCGGCGGCGGCACGGACAACCACGTGCGCGCCGTGGTCAAGCTCGGCTCCACGCCCGAGCTGATGCTGATGATCGACCGGCCGGTGGACACCCAGATCATCGCGGCGGTGGACCGGACGGAGCAGCTGGTGGCGCAGTATCACCGGCTGGACGAGAACCGCACCAAGCTGCAGGTGACCTTCGTGCTGATCTTCGCCCTGGTGGCGCTGCTGGTGCTGTTCGCCGCGGCGCTCACAGGGCTGGTGATCGCCAACCAGATCGCCCGCCCGGTCGGCCGGCTGATCCATGCGGCGGAGCGGGTGCGCGGCGGCGACCTGGCCGTGCGGGTGCCGGAAGCGCAGAGCGAGGACGAGATCGCCGGGCTGTCCCGCGCCTTCAACCGCATGACGGGGCAGCTGGGCGCCCAGCGCATGGAGCTGATGGGCGCCTACGCCCAGATCGACGAGCGCCGCCGCTTCACCGAGACGGTGCTGGCGGGCGTGTCCGCCGGGGTGATCGGGCTGGACGGGCAGGGCCGGGTCGACCTGCCGAACCGCGCCGCATCCGAGCTGATGGGCAGCGACCTGCTGGGGTGCATCGGCCTGCCGCTGGCCCAGGTGGTGCCGGAGTTCGGCGCGCTGCTGCAGGAAGCGCAGGCCACGCCCGACCGGGCGCTCACGGCGGAGGTGCAGGTCGGCCCGCCGGCCAACCGCCGCACCCTGCTGGTGCGGATCGGCACGGAGCTGAAGGGGGCGGGGATCGACGGCTTCGTGGTGACGTTCGACGACGTGACCGAGCTGCTGGCCGCCCAGCGCAAGGCAGCCTGGTCCGACGTGGCCCGCCGCATCGCGCACGAGATCAAGAACCCGCTCACGCCCATCCAGCTCGCGGCGGAGCGTCTGAAGCGGCGCTTCACGCGGGAAATCCAGTCCGACCCGGTGACCTTCGCGCAGTGCGCCGACACCATCGTGCGCCACGTGGGCGACATCGGCCGCATGGTGGACGAGTTCAGCGCCTTCGCCCGGATGCCGCAGCCGGTGATCAAGCCGGAGGACATCGGCCGCATCGCGCGCGAAGCGTTGGTGCTGCAGCGCCAGGCGCATCCGGAGATCAGCTGGGTCACGGCCCTGCCCGAGCGCGGGCCGGTGGCAGCCTGCGACCGGCGGCTGGTCAGCCAGGCGCTCACCAACCTGCTGATGAACGCGGCCGATGCCGTCGCGATGCGCCCACGCGCCGAAGGCGAGCCGGCAGGGCAGATCACCGTCTCGGTCCGGGAGGATTGCGGCGGCGTGACGCTGGCGGTGGGCGACGACGGGGCAGGGCTGCCCCGGGAAGACCGGGACCGGCTGACCGAGCCTTACGTGACCCACAAGCCGAAGGGCACGGGATTGGGCCTGGCCATCGTGAAGAAGATCATGGAAGACCACGGCGGCAGGCTGACCCTGGATGACCAGGCGGGCGGCCCTGGCGCGGTCGCCAGCCTGACCTTGCCGGCCATGGCGGTTGCTGCTTCGGCGATAACCGATAAAAGGGTTTCGCATGGCGCATGAGATCCTGATCGTCGATGACGAGCCTGATATCCGGCTGCTGATCGAGGGCATCCTTCGCGACGAAGGCTATGACACGCGGCAGGCGGCCGACTCGGACTCCGCCATCGCCGCGTTCCGCGCCCGCCGTCCGTCCATGGTGATCCTGGACGTGTGGCTGCAGAACTCCCGCTTGGACGGCCTTGGCATCCTCAAGGCGCTGCACGTCGAGGAGCCGCACATCCCCGTGGTGATGATCTCCGGCCACGGCACGATCGAGATGGCGGTGACGGCCATCCAGCACGGCGCCTACGACTTCCTGGAAAAGCCGTTCCAAACCGACCGCCTGCTCATCCAGGCGCGCCGCGCGCTTGAGGCCGCAGGCCTGGCGCGCGAGAACGCCGAGTTGCGGCTGCGCGTCGGGGCGGAAGCGGTGCTGACAGGGGAGAGCAGCGCGATCGCCACGTTGCGCGCGGGGGTGGAGCGGGTGGCGCCCACCGGCTCCCGCGTCCTGGTCCAGGGGCCGGCCGGGTCTGGCAAGGAGGTGGCGGCCCGCATGGTCCATGCCCGCTCCCGCCGGTCCGAGGGGCCGTTCGTGGCGCTGAACTGCGCGACGCTGGCGCCCGGCCGGTTCGAGGAGGAGCTGTTCGGGGTGGAAGCGGGGCCGGACGCCTCCGCGGCGCCGCGCCGCGCCGGGGTGCTGGAACGGGCGCATGGCGGCACGCTGCTGCTGGACGAGGTGAGCGACATGCCGCTGGAAACCCAGGGCAAGATCGTCCGCGCCCTGCAGGACCAGACGTTCGAGCGGCTGGGCGGCAACGCCCGGGTGAAGGTCGATGTCCGCGTGCTGGCGATCACCAACAAGGACTTGCACGCCGAGATCGCAGCCGGGCGGTTCCGCGAGGATTTGTATTACCGCCTGGCGGTGGTGCCGCTGCGGATGCCGAGCTTGAAGGAGCGGCGGGAGGACATTCCGGAGCTGGCGCGCCACTTCATGGCCCGCTCGGCGGAGAACTCCGGCATGTCCCCGCGCGACCTGTCGGCCGACACGCTGGCCGCGCTGCAAAGCTATGATTGGCCCGGCAACGTCCGCCAGCTGCGCAACCTGATGGACTGGCTGCTGATCATGGCGCCGGGCGGGGCGGGGGACGCGATCCGCGCCGACATGCTGCCGCCCGAGATCGGCCAGGGCGCCCCGGCGCTGCTGAACTTCGACCCGACGGCGGACATCATGGCGCTGCCATTGCGCGAGGCGCGGGACCTGTTCGAGACGCAGTACCTGCAAGCGCAGCTGGTGCGGTTCGGCGGCAACATCAGCCGCACCGCCGGGTTCGTCGGCATGGAGCGGAGCGCGCTGCACCGCAAGCTGAAGCAGCTGGGCGTGAACTCGGAGGACAAGGGAGGATAGGGTTTATGCCGGACGGGCTTTATGAGCGCGACGCGCTGGCCTGGGCGGAGATGCAGGCCGACCTGCTGCGTCGGCTTGCGGCGGGTGAGCTTGTGAACCAGGCGATCGACTGGCCCAACGTCATTGAAGAGGTGGAGGACGTGGGGCTTTCTGAGCTACGAGCTTGCAAGAGCCTGTTGCTGCAAGGACTGATCCATGTCCTAAAAATGGCGGCATGGCCGGGCAGCCGCTCCGCCGAGCATTGGGACGATGAGGCAGACGCTTTCCTGAGCGACGCTCGGGAGCGATGCACGCCGTCGATGCGGCAAAGACTCGTCATCCCGGAAATCTACGCCGAGGCGCTGCGGCGCGCGCTCAGGAAGCACGACGAGGCCGGTGCGCCATTGGCTCTGCCAAAGGCTTGCCCATTCACGCTCGATGAACTTCTGCAAAGGGATGTGGCGGCGCTGGTCGCCAAGGCAGCCGGTTGACCGTCCTCGCCGCATCCGCCAGGGCGCCAGCCAAGGCGCGATGGTTTGCTTCCCTTCAGGGCGGCCCCGCCGTCTGCGCCTGCGCAGCCCTTGGGTCCGCAGCCCTCGTGTTCGGCCAGCGGACGGGCCTGCACGACGCCGACACCGCGCTGCTCGCCATCATGGCGAAGGAGAAGCTGACCTGGTTCTACTGGGACCAGAACCGGTTCGGCAATTTGGTCCCGTTCGCCACCGCCTGGATCAGGCCGATCCGGCTCAACCTGGCGGCGCAGCTTTGGCTCGGCAGCGTGGCCGGATTCGCCTCCATCGGCTTCGTCATGGAACTGGCCGGCATCACGGCGCGGCGGGTCGAGGCGTTCGCGGTCACGGTCATCGTTCTGATGACCTGCATGCGGCCGGAGTTCATCGGCGGCTTCTTCACCGGGCCGGTGCCATACCCGGTGTCGTGCGCGATGTGCTATCTCGGCCTGCGGGCCGCGCGCGCGGGGGGTGGGCGCACGGCCATGCTGGTGCTCGCGGCCGGGCTGTTCTGGCTGGCGTTCTTCGTCAACGCGGCCCTGGCCGCCTTCGTGCTGCCGGTCCTGGCGCTCCACTGCCTGCGGGCCGGCTCGCGGCCCCGCCTGACTCTGGCCGCGGCGCTGCTCGGCGCCGCTGCCGCCGCCTTGTCCATGCTGTCCGGGCCAGGCACGCCGTCCGCTATCACGCCGGACGGCGATCCGATGCACGCGGCGCTGACGGCGATGGCCAGCCAGTTCGATGCCACCCGGCTGCTGGCCGCTGTGTCCATCGTCGCCGCCGTCGCGGTCGTGGCCCGCCGGAGCGCCGGGGCGCCGCACATGCCCCGCTCGCAGGTGGCCGTCGTTGCCTGGGCGGCGCTGGCCAGCGCGTGCCTCTACGCGAGCCTGCAATGGGTGCGGATGAACGAGAACCAGCCCCGCTACTACTTCGCGCAGGTGTTCACGGTGGCGACGCTGATCGCCTGTTGGATGAGCAGGACACTGCTGGCCGCCCTGCCGCAAATGACCCGGCGAGGCCGCGCCATCTTCCGGCACGGACTGCTCGCCGCGGCGCTCGCCTCCATCCTCTGGGTCGCCGGCGGCGTGCACGGCATCCGGTTCGTGTCAGCGACGGTTGGCCGGGAGCGGGCCATCAACGCCGACATGAAGACGATCGCGCGGCAGGTTCCGGGCGACCGGCCCGTGGTGGTGGCCGGCAGTTACTGGTTGGCTGTGCCGATCGTGTTCGCGCTCCTGGACCGGGTGGACGCGCCCCGCGCCTTCGCCCTGACCAACCACTGGGAGGTGATGCGGCCCGAGCTGAGACGGGTGCTCGCCTCCGGCCAGCCGGTCACCCTTGTCTGCGTGCAGATCCCGCTCGACAACTGCGCGGATCAACTGGACGCCTGGGGAGCCCTGCCGCCCCGGGAGCGCCAGCAAACGATGCAGGCGGAAACCGATCTCGCCAGCGGTGGGCACGCCGTCATCGCGGCCTCCCGCCCCGGCAGCTAGGACGCCCGCAGCACCCGTGCCGCGTCCACCGCGAAATAGGTCAGCACGCCCGCAGCACCCGCCCGCTTGAAGGCCAGCAGGCTCTCCAGCATCGCCCGCTCACGGTCGATCCAGCCGCGCTCCGCGGCCCCGGCGATCATCGCGTACTCGCCGGACACCTGGTAGGCGAAGGTCGGCACGCCGAACCGTTCGTGCACCCGGCGCACGATGTCCAGGTACGGCATCCCGGGCTTCACCATCACCATGTCCGCGCCCTCGGCGAGGTCCTGCGCCACCTCGCGCATCGCCTCGTCGCCGTTCGCCGGGTCGAGCTGGTAGGTCTTCTTGTCGCCCTTGAGCGCGCCGCCGGTGCCCACTGCGTCCCGGAACGGGCCGTAGAACGCGCTGGCGTACTTGGCGGCGTAGCTCATGATCCGGGTGTCGATCAGCCCCGTGCCGTCCAGCGCCGCGCGGATCGCGCCGACGCGGCCGTCCATCATGTCGGAGGGCGCGATCACGTCGATGCCGGCGCGAGCCTGGTTGACGGCCTGCGTCACCAGCACGGCCACGCTGTCGTCGTTGTGGACGTAGCCGTCACGGATCACGCCGTCATGGCCGTGGCTGGTGTAGCAGTCAAGCGCCACGTCCCCCACCAGGCCGAGCTGCGGGAACTCGTGTTTCAGCAGCCGGGCGGCGCGGCACATCAGGTTGTCCGGGTCGGTGGCCTCGCTGCCCTCGGCGTCCTTGCGCTCGGGCGGGATGTTGGGGAACAGCGCCACCGCCGGGATGCCCAGCGCCGCCGCTTGCTCCACATGCCCAGCCAGCCGGTCCAGCGTGACGCGGTGCACGCCGGGCATGGAGCTGACCGAACTGGCGCGGCCTTCGCCCTCGATGAGGAAAACCGGCCAGATCAGGTCATCAACCGAAAGCTTGGTTTCCGCGACCAGGCGCCGGGTCCAGTCGTCGCGCCGGTTCCGGCGCAGGCGTGTGGCGGGGTAGTGGCCGATGCTCATGACACCGGTTTACACCGCGCCTTCGCGCTCGGGTAGCGCGGCCTGCTCCCGGACGGCGGCGGCCCTGCGGTGGCTGTAGGCCAGGTACACCACCCCGCCCAGCGCGAACCAGATGCCGAGCCGCACCCAAGTCTGCCAGGGCAGGGAGGCCATCAGCGTCAGGCAGGTGAGAATGCCCAGCACCGGGGTGGCGGGGCTGCCCGGGGCGCGGAACGGGCGGGGCCGGTCCGGCTCGCGCCAGCGCAGCACCAGCACGCCGCCGCACACGATGGCGAACGCCAGCAGCGTGCCCACGGAAGTCATCTTGCCCAGCGCCTCCACCGGCACGAAGGCGGCGAGGACGCAGGTGCCGGCCATCATCGCGAGGTGCCCGACCCAGGGGGTGCGCCGGGTCGGGTGCAGCCGGGCGAACACGGGCGGCACCATGCCGTCCTGCGCCATGGCCAGCAGCACCCGGCTTTGCCCCAGCAGCCCGACCAGGATGACGGAGGTGAAGCCCAGGATGATGCCCAGCTTGACCGTGACCTGCAGCCAGGCGAACGGCGTGTGGTCGATGGCGGTGGCGACGGGAGCGGCGTCGCCGTGCATCTCCCTGTAGTTGACCATGCCCGTCAGCACGAGTGCGAAGGCCACGTAAAGCACGGTGCAGATCGCCAAGGAGCCGAGGATGCCGGTCGGCATGGTGCGCTGCGGGTCCGTGGCCTCGCCGGCGGTGGTGCTGACGGCGTCGAAGCCGAGATAGGCGAAGAACACGACGCCCGCCCCGCGCAGCACGCCCGACCAGCCGAAGCTGCCGAAGCTGCCGGTGTTGGCGGGCAGGAACGGGGTGTAGTTGGCTGACTTCACGTAAAAAGCGCCCAGCCCGATCACCGTCATCACGATGGCCACCTTCACCACCACGATGGCGGCGTTGAGCTTGGCCGATTCGCTGACGCCGCCGACCAGCACGATGGACAGCACGGCGATGATGGCCGCCGCCGGCAGGTTCGCCACCCCTCCGGACGCCGGGGCGGCGGCCAGCCAGTGCGGCAAGTCCAGCCCCCAGCCGTGCAGCAGGGAGGCCACGTAGCTGGACCAGGACACCGCCACGGTCGCGGCGCCCACCGCGTACTCCAGCAGCAGGTCCCAGCCGATGATCCACGCCACCAGCTCGCCCAGGGCGGCGTAGGAGTAGGCGTAGGCGGACCCGGCGGACGGGATCATGCCCGCCAGCTCGCTGTAGCACAGCCCGGTGAAGCCGCAGCCGAGGGCGGCGATCAGGAAACTGATGACCACGGCCGGCCCGGCGTAGTCAGCGGCGGCGATGCCGGTCAGGGAGAACAGCCCCGCGCCGATGATCGCGCCGATGCCCAGCATCACCAGGCTGGGCGCGCCCAGGGTGCGGCGCAGCCCGGATTCGTCGCCGCCGATCGGCTTGCGTGCCATCACGCCGCGCACCAGGTCCATGGCTGCCATCCTCCACCGTCGGTTTCAACCTCGCTACTAGCCATGGTATGCTGACGGACGCCACACCCGGACGAGCCTGCACCATGACCGAACAAAGCGCGCCGACCCTGTCGCAACGATTCTTCGCCGCCCCCCTGGCCGAGACGGACCCGGCGCTCGCCGCCGTGCTGGGGGCCGAGCTGGCGCGCCAGCAGGACGGCATCGAGCTGATCGCCAGCGAGAACATCGTTTCCCGCGCCGTGCTGGAAGCGCAAGGCTCCGTGCTGACCAACAAGTATGCCGAGGGCTACCCCGGCCGCCGCTACTACGGCGGCTGCGTGGAGGTGGACGTGGCCGAGCAGCTGGCCATCGACCGCGCCAAGCAGCTGTTCGGCTGCGGCTTCGCCAACGTGCAGCCGCACTCGGGCGCGCAGGCCAACCAGGCGGTGTTCCTGGCCACGCTCAAGCCCGGCGACGCCATCCTCGGCATGAGCCTGGC
>CAXTNC010000001.1:0-15370 GCA_964245495.1 uncultured Acetobacteraceae bacterium | reverse complement strand
TCGCGGGCAAGGCGGCGGCGTTCGGCGAGGCGCTGCGCCCGGAGTTCCGCACCTACCAGAAGGCGGTGGCCGAGAATGCCCGCGTGCTGGGCAAGACGCTGCTGGAGCGCGGCTGCGACATCGTGACCGGCGGCACCGACTGCCACCTGGTGCTGGTCGACCTGCGGCCGAAGCGCACCACGGGCAAGGCGGCGGAGGCGAGCCTGGAGCGCGCCGGCATGACCGCCAACAAGAACGCCATCCCGTTCGACCCGGCGAAGCCCGCCATCACCAGCGGCATCCGCCTGGGCAGCCCCGCGGCCACCACCCGCGGCTTCGGCGCGGCGGAGTTCCGCCAGGTGGGCGAGATGATCAACGAGGTGCTGGAAGGCTTGTCCCGCTCCGATGACGGCAGCAACGCGGCGGTGGAGCGCGCGGTGGCGGAGCGGGTGCGGGCGCTGTGCGCGCGGTTCCCGATCTACTGAGTGGTCAATGGATAGCTCGGGCAATCTGCGTGAGCTGTCCGCTGATGTCGCCCAGCTTCGTCCAGAGTCCGATGACGTTGCCGAGGATGAGCAAGGTCAAGCCGATGCTCGCCCCAGACATCCAGGTCAGGACAGCAAGTCGGGTCTCGATCGTGGCAATGCGGGTGTCATAGCTGGCGACTTCCTCGGATGCCTTGCCTGCAGCAGGGTGGCTCGTCCCGGCTTCGATCAGCGCGTTCCGTAGCGCGCCAAGTTGCATTGCCACCCCAATCTCCATCCTGCCTGTTTGATATACCGGTTTTCTGGGGCGAGATGAATTATCTCACGGGTATGGTGATGGCATGAGGTGCCCGTTCTGCGGCCATGACGACACCCAGGTGAAGGACAGCCGCCCGACCGAGGACTCCGCCGCCATCCGCCGCCGCCGCTCCTGCATCGGCTGCGGCCAGCGGTTCACCACCGTCGAGCGGGTGCAACTGCGGGAGCTGACGGTGCTGAAGTCGGACGGCCGCCGGGTCGCGTTTGACCGGGACAAGCTGGCCCGCTCCGTCCGCATTGCGCTGCGCAAGCGGCCGGTGGACGAGGAGCGCATGGAACGCATCGTCACCGGCATCGTCCGCCAGCTGGAAGCGTCCGGCGAGAACGACATCCCGTCCAAGCAGGTGGGCGAGCTGGTGATGGAGACGCTGAAGGAGGTGGACGCGGTGGCCTACGTCCGCTTCGCCAGCGTGTACCGCAACTTCCGCGAGGCCAAGGATTTCGAGGCCTTCCTCGGCTCGCTGGACGAACCCACATCGGCTTGATGCCCCTTGACCAATCCCACATGCGCGCCGCCTTGGCGCTCGCCCGCCGGGGCCTGGGCGTCACCTGGCCCAACCCGTCGGTCGGCTGCGTCATCGTCAAGGATGGCCGGGTGGTGGGGCGTGGCCGCACCGCGGATGGCGGACGTCCCCATGCCGAGGTGGCGGCGCTGGCGATGGCGGGGGAGGCGGCGCGGGGCGCCGACGCCCACGTGACGCTGGAGCCGTGCAGCCACACGGGGCAGACCCCGCCCTGCACGGGGGCGCTGATCGCCGCCGGGGTCGCGCGCGTGATCGTGGCCGGGCACGACCCCGACCCGCGGGTGAACGGCGCCGGCCTCGCCCAACTGCGGGAGGCGGGCGTGGCGGTGGTCACGGGCGTGATGACGGCCGAGGCGGATGCGCTGCAAGCCGGGTTCCTGCACCGCGTCCGCCATGGCCGCCCGCTGGTCACGCTGAAGCTCGCGAGCACGCTTGACGGCAAGATCGCGACCCGAAGCGGCGAGAGCCAGTGGATCACCGGCCCGCCCGCGCGGCAGGCGGCGCACGCCATGCGCGGCCAGAGCGACGCGGTGATGGTTGGGGTCCACACGGCGCTGGCGGACGACCCGGCGCTCACCTGCCGCATCCCCGGCTACCGCACGGCGCCCACCGTGCGGATCGTGGTGGACAGCCATCTCCGCATCAGCCTCACGAGCCGCCTGGTCGCCACCGCGGGCGCCGACCCGACCTGGGTGCTGCACCGCAGCGGCATCACGCCCGAGCGGCGGGACGCGTTCATCGGCGCAGGCGTGCGGCTGTTCGAAACTGCGGGCGGCGAGCGCGGGGTGGACCTCCGCGCCGGGTTCGCAGCCCTGGGCGCGGCGGGGCTGACCCGGGTGCTGGTGGAAGGCGGGGCGCAGCTCGCCGCCGGGCTGCTGCGGGACGGGCTGGTGGACCGGATCGCCTGGTTCCACGCGCCCGGGATCATGGGCGGGGATGGCTGGCCGGCGGCGCAGGCGTTCGGGGTGCAAACCCTGGCCGCCATGCCGCGCTTCATCCGGCGGAGCGTCAGGCCGATAGGTGATGACATGCTGAGCGAATATGAAAGGGCCGCCTGATGTTCACCGGCATCATCTCCGCCGTCGGGCGGGTGCGCAGCGTCGAGCCGGTCGCGGATGGGCGCGACATGCGGCTGGTGATCGAGCAGGCGTGGGACGAGCCGCCCGCGCTGGGCGCGTCCATCGCCTGCTCCGGCTGCTGCCTGACGGCCGTGGCGCTCGGGCCGGACTGGTTCGCGGTCGATGCCTCGGCGGAAACGCTGGCGCACACGGTGCTTGGCCAATGGCGGCCCGGCACGCGGGTGAACCTGGAGCGCGCGCTGCGGATGGGTGACGAGCTGGGCGGCCATCTTGTTTCCGGCCACGTGGACGGGGTGGGCGAGGTGCTGTCCCGCGCACCGGAGAACGGCTCCACCCGGTTCCGCGTCCGCGTGCCGGCGGCCCTGACCCGTTTCATCGCGCCCAAGGGCAGCGTCGCCTTGAACGGCATCTCGCTGACGGTGAACGAGGTCGAGCGCGACGTGTTCGGCGTGAACATCATCCCGCACACGCTCGGCCACACCGACCTAGGCGCCCTGCATCCCGGCAGCGCCGTCAACGTGGAGATCGACACCTTGGCCCGCTACGTGGCGCGCCTGGCCGAAACGGCGTAGGACGTCCCCATGAGCGACCTCAAGCGCGCGTCCCTGTCCGACTACGTCGCGAGCGCCGCCGACATCATCGAGGAGGCGCGCGCCGGACGCATGTTCATCCTGGTGGATGACGAGGACCGGGAGAACGAGGGCGACCTCGTCATCCCCGCCCAGTTCGCGACGCCGGACGTGATCAACTTCATGGCCCGCCACGCCCGCGGCCTGATCTGCCTCGCCATGACCGGGCGGCGGGTGGAGCAGCTCGGCCTCCAGCTCATGGCGCAGGCCAACGGCACCCGGCACCAGACCGCCTTCACCGTGTCCATCGAGGCGCGGGAGGGCGTCACCACCGGCATCTCCGCCTACGACCGGGCGCACACCATCGCCGTGGCGATCAACCCGGAGATGGGGCGGGACCACATCACCACGCCGGGACACGTGTTCCCGCTGATGGCGCGGGAAGGCGGCGCGCTGATCCGCGCCGGCCACACGGAAGCGGCGGTGGACATCGCGCGCCTGGCCGGGCTGAACCCGTCCGGGGTGATCTGCGAGGTGATGAACGAGGACGGCTCCATGGCCCGGCTGCCGGACCTGGTGGCCTTCGCGCAGCACCACAACCTCAAGCTCGGCACCATCGAGAGCCTGATCGCCCACCGCCGCCGCACCGAGCAGTTGGTGCGCCGGGTGGAGGAGGGCACGATGCGCCACGTCGAAGGCGGCGATTGGCGGATGTTCGTGTACGCCAACACGGTCGAGTATGCCGAGCACCTGGTGCTGGTGAAGGGGGACCTGGCCGACGGGCCGCCGCCGCTGGTGCGGGTGCACGCGGTCGACCTGCTGGGCGACATGCTGGGCGGCCCGCACCCCAGCAGCCTGCACAGCGCCATGCGGACCATCGCCGCCGAGGGCCGCGGCGCCGTGGTGCTGATCCGCGAGGCGATCCCCACCTCCCTGTCGGAGCGGGTGAGGCGGATGGGAAGCAGCCCGCGCGCCGTGCAGTCGCTGCGGGACTATGGCGTCGGCGCGCAGATACTGGTCGATCTCGGCGTCAAGGATATGGTGCTGCTGTCCAACACGCACCGCACGGTGGTGGGCCTGGAGGCTTACGGGCTGAACATCGTCAGCCAGCGCGCGATTGACGGCGCGGCCGAATGAGCACGATCGACGCCCCGCTGCCGACCGCGCCGGCCCTGGAAGGCCCGGCGCCCCGCATGTTGCTGGTGCGGGCGCCCTATTACCAGGCGGTGGTGGACGGCATGACGGAGGCGGCGCTGCGCATCCTGCGCGAGGTGCAGGCCGCTGCCACGGTGCTGGACGTAGCCGGCGCGTTCGAGCTGCCGCAGGCCGTCCGCATCGCGCTGCGCGGGCAGCAGCGGTTCGACGGCTTCATCGCACTTGGCTGCGTCATCCGTGGAGAAACAGATCATTACGATTTCATCTGCACAGCGAGCATGAACGGCTTGATGGACGTGGCCCTGCAATACGGCATCGCCCTCGGCACGGGGCTGCTGACGGTGGACACGCTGGCGCAGGCCGTGGCGCGGTCCGGGCCGGACGGCCACAACAAGGGGGCGGAGGCGGCCGTGGCGGCATTGCGGCAGGTGGGCGCCATGCGGCGGCTGGGTGCCGTCTGATGGGCAAGCCGCCGCCCCGCAGCCGTCCGCGCACCGCCAGCCGGGTCGCCGCCGTGCAGGCGCTGTTCCAGTCGGAGCAGACCGGCGAAACGGCGGAAACCATCGTGGACCAGTTCATCCGCCACCGCCTGGGCGAGCTGCCCGGCTCCGGCGGCTTCGAGGAAGGGCGCGCGCCGGATGCGGACGCCAAGCTGTTCGGCCGCATCGTCCGCGCCGCCGTGCTGGAACAAGACCGGCTGGACGCCCTGGTGTCCGAGTCGCTGCCGCCGGAATGGCCGTTCGCCCGTCTCGATCCGGTGCTGCGCGCCCTGCTGCGGGCGGCTGGGGCCGAACTGGGCATGGCGGACGGCCCGCCCGCCCGGGTGGTGATCAACGAGTACCTGGACGTGGCGCACGGCTTCTTCACCGGCGAGGAGCCGCGCATGGCCAACGGCCTGCTCGACCGCATGGCCCGGGCGCTCCGCGCGGACGACTTCCAGGCCGCCGTGTGACGCTGCCTCCCCAAGGCCTGAAGCCTGAGTTCGCCCGCATCGCGCGGCACTTCCGTCCGCTGGCCGGCCCGGGCGCTCTGGGGCTGACCGACGACGCCGCCGTGTTCGCTCCGCCGCCAGGGCGCGATCTGGTGATGACGGCGGACGCCATGGTCGAGGGCGTGCATTTCCTGCCCGGCACCGCACCCGACCTGGTCGCGCGCAAGCTGCTGCGGGTCAATCTGTCCGACCTGGCGGCGATGGGCGCGGCGCCGCTCGGATACCTGGTAACGATTTCCGTGCCGCGTGCCCTGGGGGAGAACTGGTTCGCCGGGTTCGCCGCTGGCCTGGCCACGGACCAGCGGGAGTTCGGCATCGCCCTCCTTGGCGGCGACACGACGGAAACGCCGGGGCCGCTCACGGCATCATTGACCGCGGTGGGGCACGTGGCGCCGGGTGCGGCGATCCTGAGGTCCGGCGCGCGCCCGGGCGATGACCTTTGGGTGACGGGAACGATCGGCGACGGCGTGCTCGGCCTGCGTGCGGCCCGCGGCGAACTGGCGGACCCGGACGGCCATCTCCGCAGCCGCTACGACCTGCCCACCCCGCGGCTCGGCCTGCCGCTCGCCGGCTGGGCACGGGCGGCGATGGACGTGTCGGATGGGTTGTTCCAGGACCTCGGCCACATCTGCCGCGCCAGCGGCGTGGCCGCAACGGTGGAAGCGGCGCGCATCCCGCTTTCCCCCCAGGCGCAAGCCGCCGGGGCGGAATGGCGCGAGACGGCCTGGATCGGCGGCGACGACTACGAGCTGCTGCTGGCCGCGCCGCCGGGTCTTGGCCCGCCGCCGGGGTTGGGCGTGACGTTGATCGGGCATTTCGGGCTGGGGCAAGGCGTGACAGTGCTCGGCGCGGACGGTGAAGCGTTGCCGCTCGCCGGGCGCGGCTGGAGCCATTTCGCCTGAGTCCGTCGCAAGTCCTGGTCCTGTGCCGGCAGAAGGCGGCCGCAAGTGCGACAGTTCGCCGTCCATTCGCCCACGAGTCCGATGGGCTGCTCATTCCTGCTTCCACGCTTCCAGGTGCAGGAGGCTGCCCGGTATCTCGTCCGCAAGCCAAACCTTGTCCCCCGCAGGATAAAACAGGATGCCCGCGGCGGCTGCCTGGGCCGTGTCCACGACAAGCAGCACTGGTTGCCTTGCCTTCCGCAATCCTACCTGGCGGGCGGTGTCCCGGTCGGCCGAGAGATGCACCTGTTGCCGCCCCATCGGTTTCAGGCCGTCCCGCAGGATCGTCGGGATCAGGGCCGGAGCCGTGCCGTGATAAAGCAATCGGGGAGCTGGCGCTGCGGCCCGCGTGATCTTCACGGGCGTCGAGTGGCCGTAAACTGCCCTGATCCGACCGCCCTCCACCTCATGACGCCGCTTGGACGCGGTCGCGAGCATCGTGCTCACGCCAGCACGGTCCAGCGTATTCCAGGCCGGCCTGGCCCGGCGCAAGGCAGCGATCACGTCGTCGAGCGCCACCCACCCTTCGGTGTCGAGCTGCAACCCGTAGGCCGCCGGATCGTGTCGCAGCGCGTGCGACAAGGCGCGGCTGAGTTCCGCCGGATCAAGGAAAGCGCTCAATGCGCGGCCTTGCCCAGCAACGCCGTCTGATACGCCCCGGGATGGTCCAGCAGGAACCCGGCGGCGGTCAAATCCCCATCCCGTCCCTCGGCCGCCGGGCAGTCGTTGCGCAGCTCCACCACCTGGGCCGCCGGCAGCGGGGCGCGGGCGGCGTCGTGCCGGGCCAGGGCAGCCGCCATCTGCAACTGGCCGCGCAGCAGGTCGGCCAGTTGCGCCCGCAGCGCGTCCTCGCCCAGGCTGGTGCAGACCTGCGGCATGACGCCCAGTCCTTGGATCGGCCAACCGCCCGGCGCCAGCACCCGGCTCCAGGTCACGAACAGCTCACCTCCGTCCGGCAGGGGGGAGATGGTCTGCACCAGCCCTTTGCCGAGCGTGGAGCTGCCGACCACCACGGCGCGGCGATTGTCGGCCAGCGCCGCCGCCATGATCTCGGCCGCGCTGGCGGTGCGGCCGTCCACCATCACTACGATTGGCCGGCCGTGCGCCGCGTCGTCCCCGACGCCGGCGGGCCATGCCCGGCTGCTGTCCGGGTTGCGCCCGGCGGTGGTCACGGCGATGCCCTCCGTCAGCACCTGGGCCACCATGGCCACTGCCTGGCGCAGCAGCCCGCCGCGGTTGCCGCGCAAGTCCACCATGATGCCGCGCACCCGGTGGCCGGTGAACGCGGCTTCCAGCGCGGCGGCGAACTGGTCGTCCGTGTCCCGGCTGAAACCGCTCACGCGGATCAGCACCACGTCGTCCAGCCGCTCGGCCCATACGGTTTGCGGCGGCACCAGGGCACGCTCGATCTCCGCCTGCTGCACCCGGCCGCCGGCGCGCCAGGACAGCTGCACCGTGCTGCCATCCGGCCCATTGATCCAGCCTTCCACGGTCGCAGGCGCTTCTGCCCGGACAGGCCGTCCGTCCACGGACAGGATGCGGTCGCCTGGGCGCAAGCCGGCGTCGTCGGCCGGGCTGCTGGGCTGCACCTCGTGGACCAGCAGGCCGTTCCGCCCGCGCGCCAGCGTCAAGCCGAGGCCGGCTTGGCCCAGGCGCCGGCCGCGGTCGATGTCGGCGGCCGCTGGGGGCACGTAACGGGAGTAAGGGTCGAGGTGGTTGAACATCTCGTCGAAGAACGAGCTGATCACGCCCTGGGTCCCCGCGGTGCGGACCTGCTCGGACACGGTGGAGGCCGAAGCCGCCATGCTTGCGGCCAGCGCCGCCCAAGCCGCCGCCTTGGCGGCGTCCGGAAGAGGCGCTGCGAACACGCTGCGCCCGTCTTGCAGAAGACGGATCTCGGTTTCACGCAGCTCCGTGGCCAGCGCCGGGTCGAGCGTGGTCAGTCCGTGAAGCCCCCACACGGTCAGTTGCGGGATAGCCACCGGCTCCAACGTGCGGGGCGCGATGAAGGCGAGCGCCGTGCTGAACACGGCGGACGCGGCCGGCTCGTTGAAGGGTACGGCCGCGTTGGCCAGCGCCGGCGCCGCCCACAGCAGCGCCATGAGGAAGCCGGCCCGGGTCACGGACGGCGTGGTCTTACCTGCTGCTTGGGACCGCCGCCGGCCAAACCGAAGATCAGCCCGCCCGTGACGGGGCTGGCTTCGACCAGGCGCACGTCCAGTGATTGCGCCAGGTGGAAGGACAGGCGGGTGCGGCGTCCAGTCAACGACTTGGTTGCCTCATCGTGGGCCCAGAAGTCATCGGGCAGCGCAGACAGCGGCAGCAGCCCGCTCGCACCCGTTTCGGACAGAGTGACAAACAACCCGAACCGCGTCACCCCGGAAACGCGGGCGGCGAACTCCGCGCCGGTCTTGTCGGCCATGAACGCGGCCAGGTAGCGGTCAACGGCATCCCGTTCGGCCAAGGCGGCGCGGCGCTCGGTGGCGGTGATGTGCTCGGCAGTGTCCTCGAACCTGGCCGACTCCGTTTCGGTCAGCCCGTCAGTTCCGGCGCCGAGGCCGCGGATCAGCGCGCGGTGCACGCACAGGTCGGCGTAGCGGCGGATCGGGCTGGTGAAGTGGGCGTAGCGGGGCAGGGACAGCCCGAAATGGCCGATGTTGTCCGGCGAATACTGCGCCTGGCTTTGGGAGCGCAGCATCACCTCGTTCACCAGCGGCGCGGCGTCCGTGCCCGCCACCTGCTTGAGCACCCCGTCGAGGTCGCGCGGCGTCACGTGGCCCTGCGGCGGCAGCGACACGCTCATGCCGCGCAAGAAGGTCCGCAACGCCTCCATCTTCTCGTCCGAAGGCGGCGCGTGGACGCGGTACATGCAGGAAAGCTTCAGCTTCTCCAGCGCCTCGGCGGCGGCCACGTTGGCCAGCACCATGAACTCCTCGATCAGCCGGTGGCTGTCGAGCCGGGGGCGGGGGACGATGGCGGCCACCTGGCCGTCCGCGTCCAGCGACACCTTGCGCTCCGGCAGGTCCAGGTCCAGCGTGCCGCGCGCCTGCCGGGCCGCCAGCAGGGCACGGAACGCGGCGTAAAGCGCCGGCAGCGGCAATCCGAGATCATCGCCGCGGTCCTGCGCTTCCTGCACCTGCTCATAGGTCAGCCGGGCGGCGGAGCGCATCAGGCCGCGGCCGAACCGGTGCGCCGTCTTGCGCCCCCCCGCGTCCACCCGCATCTCGACGAACAGGCAGCCGCGCTCCTCGCCGGGGCGCAGGCTGCACCAGCCGTTGGACAGCGCCTCCGGCAGCATCGGCACCACCCGGTCCGGGAAGTACACGCTGTTGCCCCGCTCCCACGCGCTGCGGTCCAGCGGCGAACCCGGCGGCACGTAGTGCGCCACGTCCGCGATGGCCACGACCAGGCGATGCCCGTCCCCGTCCGCCTCCGCGAATACGGCGTCGTCGAAGTCCCGTGCGTCCTCGCCGTCGATGGTCAGCAGCGGCAGTGCGCGCAGATCCTCCCGCGCCCCAAGCGCCACGGGGCCGGCCGCCTCGGCCTGCTCCACCGCGGCGGGCGGGAACTCGGTCGGAATGTCGTGGGTATGGATGCACACCAGGCTGACGGAGCGGGCGTCGCCCATGCGGCCCAGCCGCTCCACCACGCGGGCGGACTTCAGGCCGTAGCTTCGGCTGGGCAACGGAACGCCGAGCACGATCTCGCCTTCGGCCGCGTCCGCGGTGTCACCGGGCGCAACCTGCCAATCCGCTTTCTGACGCCGGTCGGTTGGCTGGATGCGTCCGCCCCCTGCTCCTCCTGGGGCCAGGGCATGGAACACGCCCAGCACGCGGCCCGGCGCGTCCGTCAGCCGCTTGAGCGTGCGCCCCTCGAACTTGTTGCCGCCGATCGGGCGCAGCCGGGCCAGCACGCGCTCGCCGGGGGCCAGGGCGGGCTGGTCACGTCCTTCCGGCTGCATCAGCACCAGCGGCGGCGGGCCGTCGCCGTCCCATTCAACGGGGCGCGCGATCGGGCCGCCGTCCGGGTCCGTGCCGGTCACCTGCACGACCGTGGCATCCGGCAGCCGGCCCGGCGGGGTGAAGCGGCGATGCCCGGCGGGCGCGATCCTGCCCTCGCCGGCCAAGTCCTTCAGCAGGCCGCGCAGCGCGACCCGGTGCTCCGGCCCCAGCCGGAACGCCCGTTCGATCTCGCGCTTGCCGACCCGGCCCGAGGCGCCGCGGATGAACTCGCGCACCGCCTCGCGGGACGGCAGCGGCGCACTGTCCTTGCGCTGCCGTGCCACTCAGCCGGCCTTGCGCGCCTTGGCGGGCTTCTTGGCGGCGGCTTTCCTCGCGCCAGCCTTCTTCGCCGGCGCCTTCTTGGCGGCCGGCTTGGCCGTCTTGGCGGGCCTGGCAGCCGGTTCAGCTGCCGCCTTCGCCGGGGCGGCCTTCTTCGCCGGCTTCTTGGCGCCTGGCTTGGCCTTCAGCGGCTTGCCCTTCTCGGCCAGCAGCGCCACCGCCGCTTCGAGCGTCAGCTCCTCCATGCCCACGTCCCGGGGCAGGTTGGCGACCAGGTTGCCGCCCTGCACGTATGGCCCGAACCGGCCCTTCTTGATGACCAGCGCCTCTCCCGTCGTCGGATGCGCGCCCAGTTGGCGCATGGATTCCAGCTTCTTCTGCAATGCGTCCACGGCGCGGTTCAGCCCGATGGACAGCACGTCGTCATCCTTGTCGAGCGAGGCGAACACCGCGCCCATCTTCACGTATGGCCCGAAGCGGCCGATGCCGGCCTCCATCAGCTCCCCCGTGACCGGGTGCGCGCCGACCGCGCGGGGCAGGGACAGCAGGCCCAGCGCCTGCTCCAGGCTGATGGTGTTGCCTTCCATGCCTTTCGGCAGCGAGGCGCGGCGCGCCTTGGCCTTCTTGTTCTCCGGGTCGGGCGCGCCCTGCTGCACGTACACGCCGTAGGGGCCGCGGCGGACGGTGATGTCCTCGCCGGTTTCCGGGTGGTGGCCCAGCTCGCGCATCCCCTCCTTCAGGGTTTCGCCCTCGTCGCCGCCGTCGATCGCCAGGCGGCGGGTGTACTGGCACGCCGGATAGTTGGAGCAGCCAATGAACGAGCCGTGCCGCCCCAGCTTCAGCCCCAGCCGCCCGGTGTGGCACACGGCGCACACCCGCGGGTCGCTGCCGTCCTCGCGCACGGGAAAGAAATGCTCGCCCAGGTCTTGGTCGAGCGCGTCGATCACGTCGGAGATCTTCAGCTCGCGGGTCTGCTCCACCGCGTGGGAGAACTCGCGCCAGAACGTCTCCATCACCGCGCGCCAGTCCGCCCGGCCGTCCGAGATGTCGTCCAGCTGCTCTTCCAGCCCGGCGGTGAACCCGGTGTCCACGTAGCGCTGGAAGAACGAGGTGAGAAACGCCGTCACCAGCCGCCCGCGGTCCTCCGGCACCAGCCGCCGGCTGTCCATGCGGACATAGTTGCGGTTGCGCAGCACCTCCAGGATGGAAGCGTAGGTGGAAGGCCGGCCGATGCCCAGCTCCTCCATCCGCTTGACCAGGCTGGCCTCGGAGTAGCGCGGCGGCGGCTGGGTGAAGTGCTGCTCGGCGGCCACCTTGTCGCGCCGCAGCGGGTCGCGCTCCTGCATCGGCGGCAACATCCGGCTGTCGTCCCGGCTGTCGCCCTCCGGCGCTTCGTCCGTGGCCTCGCGGTAAAGCTTGAGGAAGCCGTCGAACGCGACGATGGAGCCGTTGGCGCGCAGGTGGGTGCCGCCGCTGGCGACATCGACCGCCACCTGGTCCAGCTCGGCCGACTGCATCTGGCTGGCGACGGCGCGCTTCCAGATCAGGTCATAAACCCGGCGCTGCTCGTCGTTCAGGTACCGCCCCATCGCGTCCGGGGTGCGCGCCACGTCCGTGGGGCGAATGGCCTCATGGGCTTCCTGGGCATTCTTCGCCTTGGAACTGTACTCCCGCGGCGCGCCGGGCACGTAGTCGCGGCCATACGCCTCGCCGACATGGTTGCGGATGGCGGCGATGGCCTCCTTGGCCATCTGCACGCCGTCGGTCCGCATGTAGGAGATCAGGCCAACCGTCTCGCCGCCGATGTCCACGCCCTCGTACAGCTGCTGCGCCACCCGCATCGCCGCCTGCGCGCCCAGGCCCAGCTTGCGGCTGGCGTCCATCTGGAAGGAGGAGGTGGTGAATGGCGGCTGCGGGTTGCGCTTGACCCGGCGGCGTTCGACGGAAACGACGGAGAACGTGCCTGCTTCCACCGCGCCCTTTGCGGCGGCAGCCTTTTCCGCATTATCAAGGTCGAACTGGTCCAGCTTTCTGCCGTCCAGATGGGTCAGCCGGGCAGTGAACGGTGCACCGGCGGGAGTGGTGAAGTGCGCCTCCACCGTCCAGTACTCGCGCGGCTTGAACGCCTCGATCTCGGCTTCCCGCTCGCACACCAGCCGCAGCGCCACCGACTGCACCCGGCCTGCGGAGCGGCTGCCAGGCAGCTTGCGCCACAGCACGGGCGAGAGGGTGAATCCCACCAGGTAGTCCAGCGCGCGCCGGGCCAGGTACGCCTCGATCAGCGGCTGGTCCAGGGCGCGGGGGTGCGCCATGGCGTGCTGCACGGCCGTCTTGGTGATCTCGTTGAAGGTGATGCGTTGCACATGGACGCCGCGCAGGGCCTTCTTGTCCTCCAGCATGGCGCGAACGTGCCAGGAGATCGCCTCGCCTTCGCGGTCCGGGTCGGTGGCCAGCCACAGCCGGTCCGCCCCCTTCAACGCCTTGACGATGGCGGCCACCTGGCGGTTGCCGCGCTCGTCCGCCTCCCAGTCCATGGCGAAGCCTTCCTCCGGCCGCACAGAGCCGTCCTTGGGCGGCAGGTCCCGCACGTGGCCGAAGCTCGCGAGCACGGTGAAGCGGTCGCCAAGATACTTGTTGATCGTCTTGGCCTTGGCGGGCGATTCGACGACGACGACGTCGGTCATGAGGTCCTTGGGTCAGGCGAGGAGCGCCACGCGATGGCCCGGCAGGGTTTCCACCAACCCATCCAGTTCCAAAACCAGCAGCACGGCCATCACGGTGGAAGCGGAGAACTGGCAGCGCCGTATCAGATCGTCAACGGGCGCAGGGTCGGCTCCCAGCAGCGCGAGCACCGCCGAACGGGCCTTCCCGGCGTCCGCTGGCGCCTCCGCGGGCCATGCAGCGGCGGCTTCCGACAAACCCGGCAAGGCTTCCTGCACCGGCCCGGGCCAGGGCGGCAACGCTTCCAGCACGTCGGACGCCTGGCCGACCAGGGTGGCGCCCTCGCGGATCAGGTCGTTGGAGCCGTGGCAGCGCGGGTCGAGCGGCGAACCCGGCACCGCCATCACCACACGATGCGCATCCAGCGCTTGCTGCGCCGTGATGAGGCTGCCGGAATGCCGCGCCGCCTCCACCACCACCAGGCCGAGCGACAACCCAGCGATGATGCGGTTGCGCCGGGGGAAATGCCGGGCCTGCGGCGCGGTGCCCAGCGGCGCCTCCGCCACCACGGCGCCGCCGGCGGCGATGCGTGCCTGCAACGCGGCGTTCTCCGGCGGGTAAGGCATGTCCAGCCCGCCGGCGATTGCCGCCGCGGTGTGGCCGGTGTGCAACGCTCCTGTATGCGCTGCCGTGTCGATCCCGCGCGCCAGCCCGGACACCACCAGCACGCCGCGGGTGGCAAGCTCGGCCGCCAGGGCTTCGGCCATGCGCCGCCCGTTGGCTGAGGCGTTGCGTGCGCCGACCAGGCCCACGGCGCGGCGGCCGAGCAGGCTGGGGTCGCCCAGCACGGCAAGGGCAGGCGGGGCGTCCTCCAGGGTGGCCAGCAGCTCAGGATAGTCCGGCCCGCCCAGCACCAGCATCCGCCCGCCGAGCCGGTGCAGCTGGGCCATCTCGGTTTCCACTGCCTTGAGGCTGGCGACGGAGGTGGGCACGGCCCGCCCGCCGGCCCGCGCCAGCCCGGGCAAGGCGCGGACCGCCTCCTCGGCATCCGGGAAGCGAGCGAGCAATCGCCGGTAGGTGAGGGGGCCAATGCCGGACGTGCGCGCCAGCCGGACGCGGGCGAGGTGCTCCCCCGGCGTCACCGGCCGATCCGTGGCTCGGTTCCGGCGCGCAGCCGGGCGATGTTGCTGCGGTGCCGCCAGGCGATCCAGGCGGCGATAAGCGGGACGGGCCAGGGATACGGGCGCAGCAGGGCGGCGGCGAGCGGGGCGCAGGCCAGGACGGCCAGGGCAGCCAAGGAGGAGATGCGGGACGCCGCCGCGGTGAGGAGCCAGACCGCCGAGGCTGCCAGCCCGAGCGGCCAGGCGATGCCGTAGAGCACGCCCAGCCCGGTCGCCACCCCCTTGCCGCCGCGCCCCCGCAGCCAGGGCGTGAGCGTGTGGCCCAGCACGGCCGCCAACCCGGCCCATGCCGCCGGCCCGCCCAGTTGCCGCGCCAGCAGCACGGCGGCCGTGCCTTTCAGCCCGTCCAGCAGCAGGGTGGCGGCGGCCAGGTCCTTGCGGCCGGTGCGCAGCACGTTGGTGGCGCCGATGTTGCCGGAGCCGATGGCACGGATGTCGCCCAGCCCAGCCGCGCTGGTGAGCAGCAAGCCGAACGGGATGGAGCCAAGGAGGAAGGCGAGAGAGAGGGACAGCATCTATGCGCCGTAGTGATAGCGACAGGCGGCAATCTCGATTCGCTGGTCTGCCTCCTTGCCTTGCACCCTGTAAACAAGCCGGTGATCGCTCGTGATCCGGCGAGACCACCATCCAGACAGTTCGCCTTTCAACGGTTCCGGCTTGCCCAAGCCTTTGAAGGGGCTACGGCGAATGTCTTGAATCAGCGTTGCCACTTTGCGTGCAACGTCCGGCTCGCCCGCCACCCAGTGCCCAAAATCTTCCCAGCCTCTCGGGGTGAACGAAACCCTCACCCAAGCGCGCCACCTTCGGCGCCATCGCCCATCTGGTATTCAACAAGGTTGCCCTCATCGGCTGACCGAATTGATTCCAGCAGGCGCGCAGCGTTCGCAGGGCTTCGCAGCAGGTGCACGGTTTCCTGCCAACCCGCAAACTCCTCCTCCGAGAGGAGGACAACATTGCCCTTGCCTGCCTGTCGCGTGACGGTGATCGGCACGCCGGCTTCCACAGCTTCATCAAGGTAGCGGGCAAGGTTTTGCCGAAGCTCGGTGTAGGACACAGTTGCCATCTTGGGCGATCCCCGTCACGTACCGGAATACGTACGCCGTTGCAGCGCCAAGTCAAGCCGCGAACACCCGCCGCCCCGCCTTCCACGTGCCTACGACCCGCCCCTCCAGCGCCCGCCCGTCGAACGGCGTGTTGCGCGCCTTGC